>JBJECV010000022.1:0-15221 GCA_051871435.1 Sodaliphilus sp.
CGATAACTTCTTTAACTTCTTAACTTCCAAAGATGAATACTTCCGAAACTTTAGTAAGTATGCTTTATTCTTCTTTGAAGTGGGAGCGGTCCACTTTGCAGATGGGGCAACGGTAGTCGGCGGGAAGGTCGCCTTCCACAGTTTCCACGTAGCCGCACACGTCGCACACGAAGCGGCGTTTTGCCACCGGTGCTTCCGCTGCGGGGGCATCGTCTTCGGGGCGATAAGTGGGCGCGCTTTTTGGTGCCTTGCCTTTCACCACTTTATGGTAGTAGGCGTAGGTCATGGGCGTGCCTTCACCTTTCACGGTGTCGACGAGGCGGCCCACCACCAACACGTGGGTGCCGCAATCCACAAAATTCACGGCTTCAGCCACCAATGTGCCGGCAAACTTGCCTTTCACCACCGGTGTGCCCGCCACCGTGTCGGCGCCGAAGTCGGCATATTTGTCGGTGTCGCGGCTCGAGAAGAACCCAAATTTGCCGATAAGGGCGGGGTCGGTGTCTTCACTGAGAATGGCGAGCGAAAATTTTCCGCTTTTGCGAATCACCTCTAAGGTGTAGTTGTTTTTGTTGAGCGAAATCACCACTTTTGGGTCTTCGCTGGTGACCTGAAAGCATGTGTTGATCACACATCCCACAGGCCGTTCACCCTCAAAGGCTCCAACCACATAGAGCCCGTAGGAGAGATTGTAGAGCACAGTTAAGTCCATATCAAATTCTTTATTGATGTGTTAATAATTTTCGGCTTTGATTTCGAAGAAGCTCTTGGCATGGAGGCACACAGGGCATACTTCCAACGCTTTTTTGCCCACCACGATGTGTCCGCAGTTGCGGCAAATCCACACGCGGTCGTCGTCGCGCGAGAACACGATGCCTTGCTCAATATTGCTGAGGAGTTTGCGATAGCGCTCTTCGTGGTGGCGCTCAATGGCTGCCACTGCGCGGAAGCGGAATGCGATGTCGGCAAATCCCTCTTCTTCTGCATCTTTTGCCATGCGGTCGTACATGTTGGTCCATTCATAGTTTTCGCCATCGGCGGCATCCTTCAGGTTGGTCATCGTGTCGGGTACACCGCCATCGTGAAGGAGTTTGAACCACATTTTGGCGTGCTCCTTCTCGTTGTTGGCAGTTTCTTCGAAGAGAGCAGCGATTTGTTCGTAGCCATCTTTGCGAGCCTTAGAGGCATAGTAAGAATACTTGTTGCGTGCTTCTGATTCGCCTGCGAATGCTTCACGCAAATTCTTTTCGGTTTTTGTTCCTTTTAAATCTTTCATTTCATTTTATGTTTAGAATGTTTGTAGTATAAAAATGAGTATAGACCGATACTTGTCGGCTACACTGACTTTAATTCATTACTTCTGCTCCGGTTGCGGGGGTGGTGGGAAAGGATTTCCTCGCGCAAGCGCCCTCGGTCGATATGCACATAAATTTCGGTGGTAACGATGCTTTCGTGGCCGAGCATTTGCTGAATGGCACGCAAGTTGGCGCCGTGCTCCAGCAGGTGGGTGGCAAACGAATGACGCAGTGTGTGAGGACTCACCGTTTTGCGAATGCCCGCCAACTCTGCCAACTGCTTAATAATGTAGAACACCATCACGCGCGAGAGTGCCCCGCCGCGGCGGTTTAGGAAAAGCACATCGTCGCATCCGCGGGCTGCCTGCACATTGCTGCGCGATTGCTCCATATAGCGATTGATTTGCGCGAGCGCTTCTTGTGAAATGGGCACCAATCGCTGCTTATCGCCTTTGCCTTGCACAATGATGTATTCGTCGGCAAAGAACACCTGCGAGATGCGCAGCGCAATCAATTCCGATACACGCAAGCCGCAACTGTAGAGCGTTTCCACCATGGCGCGGTTGCGCTGGCCTTCGGGTTTGCTCAAATCGATGCAGCCAATCATCTTGTCGATTTCGTCCACCGAAAGCACATCCGGCAATTGGCGCCCGATTCTCGGCGCATCTAAAAGCAGCGTGGGGTTGGCATCCACATAGCCCTCCAATTTCAGAAATTTGAAAAAACTCTTCATACCGGAAATGATGCGCGCTTGAGAGCGGGGCGAAATGCCTACATCGTGGAGCGTGCACAGGAATTCGTGCAAATGGTCGGTGGTGACTTGCTCTACCGCCACGCCGGTATCTCGCACATAATCAACGAGTTTCTGCACATCGCAGGCGTAGGCAAGGGCGGTGTTTTGCGAGAGTCCTCGCTCCACCGTGAGATACACTCTAAAGAGTTTTAGCGTTTGCGATATATCGGTAATCGGGCGCATGGTCATGGCAAAAGTAGAAAAAATCTGCGTGAAATACAAAACCCTGTTGCAATTTTTTTAACAAACAATTTGCTGTGATTTATTTTGCATCAATTCCAAAAAGATTGTCCATTTTCGCAAATAGCCGTATTAGGGTTGCAAATCCCACCCATCAAAAATTATATTTGCACAAAAATAACAACTACTATGACACAAAAAAATTACGGGTATTGGGTTCAGGTGTTTCAAGTGTTTCAAGTGTTTCAAGTGTTTCAAGTGTTTCAAGTGTTCAGAAGATGCAGAAACCTCACTCCCTTCCCTTTAGGGAGGGGCAGGGGGTAGGCTTTCCCTAACCAAGCGATAGCGACTAACCTCCAATTCGGGGCGCTTGCGTGGCGATGGTTTTGGTCAGTTGGGGATTTTTTTGTAATTTTGGAAATGAATCTATCAGATTGATAATAATTTCTCAACTATAATGGACAAAAAATTGGATAAGAGCCTATTAGGCGTTGTAAAGCTAAAGTCGCTTCTCACTTTTGCGGCTTCTATTGTGTTTTTCTTTGTGCTTTCGTGGGTGTATTTCTACCCCAATGATGTGCGTGGCGATGTGATGCAACAGCATGATATGGTGCAAGGCGCCGCCAATGGTCAGGAAGCGGCAGCGTATTACGACAAGACCGGTGAAATCACCCGTTGGACCAACTCGCTGTTTGGCGGAATGCCCACCTTCCAGATTAGCCCTACCTACGAGAGCAGCACGATGCTTAGCACCGTTCATGATGTGTATTCGTTGCGCTTGTTTGGTATGCCCCCTTATGTGAGTTGGCTCTTCATGCTCTTGGTGGGTTTCTACATTTTGATGCTCGCCTTCGATATGAAGTGGTATTATGCCGTGTTGGGCGCCATCGGTTATGCTTTCTCGAGTTATTTCTTTATTATTATTGGTGCAGGTCACATTTGGAAACTGCTGGTGCTGTGCTACATTCCGCCCACCATTGCGGGCATTGTGATGTGCTATCGCGGCAAATACCTCAGTGGTGCAGCTATTGCGGCACTGTTTGCCGCCCTTCAGCTCTTTAGCAACCACGTGCAGATGACCTACTATTCTGCCTTTGTGGTGGTGGCATTGGTGGTGGCATATTTATGCCAAGCCATCAAAGAAAAACAACTGAAGCGCTGGTGCATAGCCACCGGTAGCTTGGCTGTGGCGGCGTTGCTGGCATTGGCAAGTAATGCGCCCAACTTGTTTATGACCTACGAATATTCGAAAGAAACCATGCGCGGCGGCCATAGCGAGCTCACTCCGGTGAAAACCGCAGATGCAGCTCCGGCGCAAACCACCAAGGGTGGCGGTTTGGATAAAGACTATATCACCCAGTGGAGTTATGGCAAAGGCGAAACTTTTACGCTACTGGTGCCTAACGTGAATGGTGGTGCATCCATCAAACCTACGCAAGATGAGCAAAATGCTGCGGTGATTTCGAATCGTATGCTCTCGCTTTACGACACGCCGGAATATGAAAAGCGCGATATGAAGGGCGAAATCGACCCTATCAGCCGCCAGTGTATGCAAATGTTTACCCAATATTTCGGCGACCAACCGATGACCAACGGCCCCGTGTATGTGGGTGCGCTGATTTTTGCGCTCTTCATTTTAGGGTGCTTTGTGGTAAAAGGACCGGTGAAATGGGCACTTTTGGCAGTAACAGTGCTGTCGATTTTGCTCTCTTGGGGTCATAATTTTATGTGGTTTACCGACCTTTTTATCGACCATTTCCCGATGTACAATAAATTCCGCACGGTGGCGAGCATCCTCGTGATAGCCGAATTCACCATGCCGCTGCTGGCTGTGCTGGCACTGCATAAAGTGTTTACCGAAGCCGACTTCCTTAAAAAGCACCGCATCGCCTTCTTTGCAAGTTTTGGCGTGTGTGCAGCGCTGTGCTTGGTGTTTGCGGTGTTCCCGAGTTTGTTCCAAAACTACTCTGAGAGCGACCAACGCATTTTTGATATGATTAAGCAGCAACTCGGCGAAGTGCCTTCCGATGTGTATGCCAATGTGAATGCTATACGTTTGGCGCTGGTGAGTTCCGACGCTTGGCGCAGCCTGATAGTGATTGCCATTGGTTTTGGCATCATTTTCGCCTACTTGAAAGGTGTGCTCAAAACCCACGTGGCGGTACCTGTGGTGCTCGTGGCAGCCGTGGTGCTGGTGGATATGTTTGCGGTGAATAAGCGCTATATTGATAAATATTCTTTCGTGTCGAAATACGATGTGCAAAGCGCGCAATTTGTGCCTACAGCATCCGACAAAACCATCCTCAACGACACCACGCAAAATTATCGCGTGCTCGATGTGCAAGGTTTTGCACAGCCCAATTCATCGTATTTCCACAAAACCGTGGGCGGCTACCATGCCGCAAAATTGGCACGCTACAATGATTTGATCGAACGTCAAATCAGCCGCAACAATATGCAGGTGCTCAATATGCTCAACACACGATGGATTAGGGTGGACGACAACACAGCTCAGCAAAATCCCGAAGCATTGGGCAATGCCTGGTTTGTGGATTCGCTTACCTATGTGAAAAGCGCCGATGCCGAAATGAATTTCCTCAATTCTTTCAATGCCGCCCGCCATGCCGTGGCAGATGCGAAATTCAAACCCGCTTTGGGTGAAGCTCTGGCTACCACACCGGGCGACACCATTTTTGAAACCACCTACGCTCCCAACCGCCTCACCTATCATAGCCATAGCGCTAAAGGCGGCGTGGCGGTGTTTAGCGAAATTTATTTCCCGTGGGGCTGGACGGTCACTATTGATGGTAAACCGGCGGAATTGGGTAGAGTGAACTATGTGCTCCGCGCCCTCAAAATTCCTGCCGGTGACCACAAGATTGAGATGCAATTCAAGCCCGAAAAGGTGGAAAAGACCGATTCCATCGCCAAAATTGCCATCATTCTTATCTTTGTGGCTGTGGTGGCGGCCATTGCTGTGCCCGCCATTTTTCGTCGCAAAGAAACGGAAGACACCGTAGTAAAAGAACAGAAATAATCGATTGTTTCGTTGCAAAATGGGACGCATTCATCGATACCGAACTGCTTGGAGCCGCCATCACCGAAGTGGCGGCTTTGGTATTCATTCGCCCTTTGCGTTCCGGTTTGTGCAGCAGGTGTTGGGTGAACGCTGCCCCTATTATGCCTACGCCGATATTAAGCGTTTTCGGACACGTGCGCTCGAGATGGTGCCGTGGCGACGCCGGCGCAGTGCCGTGGTGGAGATGTCGACAGCCAAGATGCTGTTTCGCATTGCTAATTTCTACAATCCACTGCACCTGTTGGTGGTGGGCTCGCGCTACGGAGTGGAAGCGGCAAGCGTGATGGCGGTATCGAGCCGAAGTGAAGGCTATTTGCTCGGTATTTCGAGCGAAGCGGTAGACCAACTTCGCGCCGCATTTTCTGCCTCATCCGTGAAGCCCTTTAGCGATTTTGCCGATGGATTGGCGCATTACTTCGCCGCTCTGGCAGAAGGAGAACTGCCATTTGTGCTGATTCACGAAATCAGCGATGAAACCGCATATTTTGCCTTAAAATCCGCGATTCTTCCGTGGATGGAAAAAGAGGGCGTGCTCATCCTATGCCACCTGCACGACAACCCGCTGATGCTCCGTTTGTGGAACGACTGCATAGCCGCCGGAAGCTACGGGCAAACCTACACCAACGAAAAAATCGGCATTTTTATCATCAACCCCAAATTGCAATACGAGCATTTTTCGCTCTGGCTTTGAATATTATGAATATCGTAAAAATTAGCGGCAGTGTGGCCGAACAGATGTTTCAATACGCTTTCTATTATGCTTTGCTTCAGCACGATGCCGAGACGCGCTTGCATGTGCCGCAAGGAAAGTGGATTAATTCTCGCTTTCAATTGCCCTATTTTAGAGTGGCGGAAGACGCTGATTTGAAGCCCTTTGGCAAAGGCGGGTGGGGCAATCGTATGCTCGGAAAATTCAAGAAAATGCCCGGCGAAATTTGCGAAGAACCGCTCAACAGACGCTACGACGCATCGCTTTTGCGAAAATCAGACACCTATTTCGATGGCCAATGGCTTTCGCCACGTTATTTCGAAGCTGTGGCAGAAGATATTAAGCGCGCTTTTGTGGTACCCGAAAAAGCCCTCCCCGCTTCGTCGGCAAGTATGCTCCATATGCTTCAGCAAGGCAAAACCGTGGTGATTCAGGTGCACGAACCTGAAAGCGCCGCCAACACCTGCACGCCCGACTACTACAATTGGGCAATCGCCAACATTCTCTCCACCTTCCATCACCCGCACTTTTATGTGTTTGCCACCGACATCGAATGGGTGAAAACGCATATCAATTTTCAGGGCGCTAAAGCGGAATTGGTGCAATATCCTGCCGATGCCGAAACCTCGTTGATGGCATATTTCTGTCACGCCCGGCATGTGATTATGGCGAATAGGTTGGTGAGTTGGTGGTCGGCTTGGCTTACCGAAAACGACGATAAAATCGTGATTGCACCACAAAAATGGGCAAAAAACGCCGATTATCCCGACCTTTTGCCCATCCACTGGACACAGATTCCAATCAATTGAGATTAGAAATTTGAAATTAGAGAATTGAGAGATTTGATTAACCCTTAACCATTTTACACTATAAAACTGATGAAAAAACTTCTTTTTAGCGCCGGGCTGTGGATAGTTTTGACTGCGCTTGCAATGGCTCAACCCCTACAACGAAGTACACCCGCCGCAGAAGGTGTGGAGACAAAAGCGGTGGCAGCGTACTTCGACTCGTTGCTGCACATCCCGCAAACCGAAATTCACCATGCGATGGTGCTGCGGCATGGAAAGGTGATTGGCGAATTGCATCCGGCACCATTTCGCACTCAAGATGCCCACACGCTCTATAGTGAGAGCAAAACGGTGGCTGCCCTTGCTGTAGGACTATGTGTGGACGACCGCCTCCTGCGCGTTACCGACCGCCTTATCACTTTCTTCCCCGATAAATTGCCTGAGCACATTAGCGAAAATTTGGCTAATATCACCATCCACGATCTGCTTACCATGGAATCCGGCATCAAGCCCGATTGGAATATGCGCTCTCACTACACCGACTGGGTGTGGGAGATGCTCCACAAAGAAGTGACCGACGCCCCCGGAACCAAATATCAATACGATTCGATGTGCACCTACTTGCTCTCTGCTATAGTGCAACGCGCCACCGGAAAAACCATGATGCAATTGCTCACCCCTCGCATATTTGCACCGATGGGCATCACCGACGCCCAATGGGAGGAGTGTCCGCATGGTATCAACACCGGTGGATGGGGACTTCGCCTCAGTGCCGAATCGCAAGCCAAAATAGGGCAGTTGCTCCTGCAAAAAGGCGAGTGGAACGGGCATCAACTGGTGTCGAAACAATGGGTGGAGGCTGCCACATCGCGCCAGGTGTATCCCTACGAAAAAGGGACCGCTTCCCATACCAAGAGTCCAGGCTATGGCTACCAGATTTGGATGAGCGAGCATCCAGGCTCATACCGTGCCGACGGCGCTTTAGGACAATTTGTGGTGATGTTGCCCGATAAAGATATGGTGGTGGTAATCAATGGCGCGAGTTTTCAAGCTCATTTCGAACTTTCCTACATTTGGAAGGTGCTCCTTCCGGGTGTGAAAAATGCCCCGATTGCAGAAGATGTCGCTGCTCAAAAGCGATTGGAGCGGCTGTGCCATAACGCTACCCTCGGTTTGCCCAAAGGGAAAGCCACCGACAAAAAGCGCAGCGGCAGTACCGTGGTGGTGGGCGAAGGCGAGAAGGCATTACGCCTCACATTTATGCCCGACGGCACGCTCCAATACACTTACGGCGGCAGAACCATAACCGCCATCCATCAGCAATGGCACTACGAAACTCTCGACCAAGACCCACCTTACTCCATCACCGCTATTGCGCGACTAAAAGGGCTCACGCCAGCCTACACCTCCGCAGCTGCCTACGCATGGAAAGGCAATGAACTCACTATCCGCACCTACTGGGTGGATTTTATTTCAGGCGAAACCATCAAAGTGAAATTTGTGGACAGCGATAAGGCACAACTCACCGTGCAGCGCAATTATCAAAAGCAAGCTGCCGTTAGCGCTAAACCCCTGACTTACAGCATCACTCAAGACCTTTGAGTTGGCGATAAGGAATGAGAAAAAACGGGCGGTCGACAAGATGCGGATGCGGCACGATTAAATTCGGTGTGTGGATTTGTAGCGGCATGCCCTCGCTGTCCTCAATTGCCATGATGTCGATGTCCACCAAGCGGTCGATGTAGCCACCTTCGGCATCGCGGTGCGCATCGCTGCCCAAGCGGCGCTCCATCTCGTGGATGTGGCAGAGCATCTGTTCCGGCGTGAGAGGCGAATGGAGGGCGATACCCACATTCAGGAACTTGTGAGGCGACTCAAAGCCCCACGGCTCACTCTCTATCACCTCGCTTAGCAAAATGCTCTCAGCGTCTGCAGAAAGCGCTTGGATGGCATTCTGTAGGTTTTCCTCCTTGTTGCCCAAATTGGTGCCGATATTCAAATAGTAGCGATACATTGTGAAGAATTTCTCAGAAGTTAAGAAGTTAAAGAGGTTAAGACGTTTGTCTTTTTGTTTGTGATTATGTGTGGTGTGAGAAATCAAAAATGGCTCCATTAGCCGGAGAGGTCTAAAAGAGCCATTTTGTGGTTATAGATGCTTGAAGCAGAGAGGGGATTAGAGTGTTTTCTGCACTTCCACCTCTTCGAAAGCCTCCAGCATATCGTTGGGTTGGATATCGTTGTAACTTACGATGCTCAAGCCACATTCAAAGCCATTCGACACCTCCTTGGCATCGTCTTTGAATCGCTTCAGCGAAGCTAAGTTGCCGGTGAAGCGCACAATGCCGTCGCGAATCACGCGCACCTTGCATCCACGCTTGATTTTGCCTTCCATCACCATCGCGCCGGCAATGGTGCCTACCTTGCTGATGTGGTATACCTCCTTCACCATCACGCTACCGATAACCACCTCCTTGATGTCGGGCGCCAGCATACCTTCCATAGCGCTCTTCACCTCCTCGATGGCATCGTAGATGATAGAATAGATACGGATGTCCACGCCCTCTTGGGCAGCCAAGCGTTTGGCATCGGCGCTCGGACGAACTTGGAAGCCAATGATATAAGCATCGGAAGCGGCAGCCAGCGTCACATCGCTTTCGGTGATAGCACCCACCGCCTTGTGAATCACATTCACCTGCACCTCAGGTGTGGAGAGTTTGATCAACGAATCGCTCAACGCCTCGATAGAGCCATCCACGTCGCCCTTCACAATCACGTTCAATTCGTGGAAATCGCCCAAAGCCTTGCGACGGCCGATATCTTCCAGCGTGACACGCTTTTGAGTGCGCAAGCCCAATTCGCGTTGCAATTGCTCGCGCTTATTGGCAATTTGTCTTGCTTCTTGGTCGGTGTCCATCACATTGAATTTATCACCTGCGGTGGGAGCACCGTTCAAGCCCAGAATCAAAGCCGGAGACGAAGGTCCCGCTTCCTCAATGCGCTGGTTACGCTCATTAAACATCGCCTTCACCTTGCCATAGTGGGTGCCGGCAAGGATAATGTCGCCCACATGGAGTGTGCCATTGTCCACCAGCAGTGTAGCCACATAGCCGCGTCCCTTATCGAGCGACGATTCGATGATAGACCCGGTGGCTTTACGGTTAGGATTAGCCTTCAATTCCAGCATATCAGCCTCGAGGAGCACCTTATCGAGCAATTCAGCCACACCCGTACCCTTCTTGGCACTGATATCTTGGCTTTGGTACTTACCGCCCCAGTCCTCCACCAGATAGTTGAGGTTGGCGAGTTCTTCCTTAATTTTATCCACATTAGCGCCCGGTTTGTCAATCTTATTGATGGCAAAAATGATAGGCACGCCGGCAGCCGAAGAGTGGTTGAGCGCCTCGATGGTTTGCGGCATCACTGCATCGTCGGCAGCCACAATAATAATCACGATATCGGTGACTTTGGCACCGCGTGCACGCATAGCGGTAAACGCCTCGTGACCCGGCGTGTCGAGGAAGGTGATATGTCGACCATTTTTCAGTTTCACATTGTAGGCACCGATGTGCTGTGTGATACCACCGGCTTCACCGGCAATCACATTGGCATTACGGATGTGGTCGAGCAGCGACGTTTTACCGTGGTCCACGTGACCCATCACCGTCACCACCGGCGGGCGGCTCACGAGGTCTTCCGGTTTGTCCTCCTCCTCATGGATTTGTTCCGCCACATCGGCACTCTCGTATTCGGTGGTAAAGCCAAATTCTTCCGCCACGATATTGATGGTTTCGGCATCGCGGCGCTGATTGATCGATACCATCACACCGATGCTCATACACGTGCTAATCACCTTGTTGATAGGCACATTCATCATAGCGGCGAGGTCGTTGGCGGTCACAAACTCCGTGAGTTTCAGGATGCGCGATTCAGCTGCTGCCACAGCTGCTTCGGCGCGTTCTTCCTCGCGAATAGCTTCGCGTTTTTCTCTACGCCACTTTGCGCCCTTCTTTGCCGGTTTGTTGGTAAGGCGTGCCAGCGTTTCCTTCATTTGGCGCTGCACATCTTCTTCGTTCACTTCAGCCTTAAAGGGACGTTTGTTTTTGTCCTTCTTATTGCGCTTACCGGCATTAGCATTTTGGGCATTGGGTTGCTGTGCATTGCGCTTAGGTTGGTTGGATCCCTGCGATTGTTGTTGCACACTCTTTTCAATGTCCACTTTTTCCTTGCCGATGCGTTTACGTTTGCGTTTTTCGCCATCGCCGGCAGCTTGTCGTGCCTTCTCCTTATTCAGGCGTTCGTTGCGCTTCTCTTCCTTGGTTTTTTTCTTTGGACGGGTGGATTGGTTGATGGCGTTCAAATCTATTTTGCCCACCACTTTAGGTCCTTGCATCAAGGGAGTGGAAACAGTCGTAGCCACAAAGTTAGTGTCCTCCGGTTCCTCCTTTTTCGGTGTTTCGGTTTTTTCCTCTGCCGGCGCCGCTACTGCGGGTTCGGTCGCTTCAGCGGGTTTTTGCACCTCTTCAAGCGCAACTGAAGGTTCGTCGGGAGCTGCTTCCGGTTCCTTTTCCACCTTATCTTCAGGTGCGGGTGCGGGTGCTTCAGCGGGTTTTTGCACCACCGGGTTGCCATTTTTATCGAGTTCGATTTTTCCCACCACTTTCGGTTTTTGGATAGGCACTTCCGTGGTTTTCACTTCTTCAGCTTCGCGGCGTTTTTTCTCAGCGGCGAGTGCAGCCTTCTCCTCCTTGCGGTCGTGGATAATCTGCTCTGCTGCCTTTTTTTGCTGCATAGCGGGTTTAAACTTCTGAATGAGCAAATTGTAGGCGTCGTCGGAAATACGAGCGTTCACATTGTCGTCTACTTCAATGTTGTTCTTTTTCAAGAAGTCTCTTGCCGTTTGCATTCCGATGTTTAAATCTTTGACTGCTTTACTAATTTTTATGGGCATATATATCTTTATGAGTTATTTGTCACGTTGTGATGTTGTTAAGTTGCGCGTATTGGCTTGGGTCTCATTTGCGGGGCCTATCGCCATAGTCAGGCGTTGAGGCCTGCAAGAATCCGATAGATATGGATGGATTATTCTTCGTCAAATTCAGCCTTCAGCACTGCAATCACTTCATCCACGGTGCTTTCTTCCAAGTCAGCCTTATCGATGAGTTCTTGACGCGGCGTGTGGAGCACGGCTCTTGCAGTGGCGCAACCCATATTTTTGAGTGCTTCGATTACCCATTCATCGATTTCGTCTTTAAATTCATCGAGATAGATATCGTCTTCGCCATCGTTGTCAAGGTCGCGATACACATCGATGGTGTAGCCGGTGAGAATCGACGCCAACTTAATGTTCAGACCGCCCTTACCGATAGCGAGCGACACTTCATCGGGGCGCAAGAACACCTCTGCGTGCTTGCCTGCTTCATCCAATCGAATTGAGGAGATTTTGGCGGGGCTGAGCGCGCGTTGGATAAAGAGTTGCGGGTTGGAAGTATAGTTGATCACATCGATATTCTCGTTGCGCAATTCCCTCACGATGCCATGAATGCGAGCGCCCTTCACGCCCACGCAAGCGCCCACCGGGTCGATACGGTCGTCGTAGCTTTCCACGGCGATTTTGGCGCGTTCGCCCGGGATGCGCGCCACGGCGCGAATCACGATAAGGCCATCGTGGATTTCCGGCACTTCGAGTTCAAACAAGCGGCGGAGGAAATTTTCGCTCGTGCGCGACACTGTAATTTTCGGGTTGTTGTTTTTGTTGTCCACATTGTGGATTACGGCGCGCACGGTTTCGCCCTTGCGGTAGATATCGGTAGGAATTTGTTGGTCCTTCGGCAAGAGTAATTCATTTTTATCATCGTCGAGCAAGAGCACCTCGCGTTTCCACACTTGATACACTTCGCCGCTCACCAATTCGCCCTCTTGAGCTTTAAATTGGGTGTAGATAGCATCTTTTTGCAAGTCAAGGATTTTGCTTGCTAATGTTTGGCGAAGGTTAAGGATGGCGCGGCGTCCGAATTTCGCGAATTCGATTTTGCGGGTATGTTCTTCACCCACTTCGCAATCCGGGTCCGGGCTATCGGGGTCGTTTCGCGCATCGGTGAGCGAAATTTGGCGGTCAGGGTCTTCCACCTCGCCGTCGGGCACCACTTCCAGGTTTTGATAGATTTCGCAGTCGCCGTTGTCGGGATTCATAATCACGTCGAAATTTTCGTCGCTGCCAAAAATCTTTGCCAGCACGCTGCGGAACGACTCTTCAAGCACACTAATCATAGTGGTCTTGTCGATTTTCTTCAATTCTTTAAATTCTTTGAAACTTTCGGTCAAACTAATAGTTTCGGATTCTTTCTTAGCCATAGTCTGCTTTTAAAACTGTATGATGTTTTTTGTATATTTAATATCGTCGTAAGCGAAATGGAGGTCTTCGTCCACCATTTCCGGGCGCTTTTTGCCTTCGAGTTTCACCTTCTTAGTGATGGTGAGCACGAACTCCTCGTTGGAGGCCTCTTTCAGTGTGCCCTTTAGCTTTTTGCCATCTTTAGTGAGCACTTCCACCTCGCCGCCCACATTTTTTAGGTAGTGCTGCACCACCTTAAAGGGGTCGCTGATGCCATAGCTGCCCACGGTGAGTTCGTAGTCCTCCACATCGCGGTCGAAGTGGCTGAGCACGGCATCGTTGAGGGCAATGCAATGGTCGATAGTGACAGAATCCATGCTATCGATGAGCACTTCAATCACATTGTCGGGGCTCACCTTCACCTCCACTAAAAAGCGGTCGGTGCCATCGAGAGCGTGGTTGATAACCTCTATGAGTTCTTGTCGATTAATCATTTTTAAATTAAGCGTATATAAATAAAAAAGAAGAAGCCGAGAGCCTCCTCTATTCGAATGATGGTGCAAAGATAAGCAAAAAAGCCTTGCTACGCAAGCATTCCGCAGAGTTGCCCGCGAATTCATCGCGTATTGGGGGAAACATTTATATTTATTTAAGAATATAAAGGAAAGTTTAACTGTTTTTAGGTTAATGAGAAAAAACCTCCCTCCCCCGTCGGAGGATTATTGGCAGTGGAAATGAAAGAGCCGTGCCCCAATTTCTAATTATTTTTTCGCAAATGTTTGCTCAAACGGTGAAAAATCACTATTTTCGTGACCGCAACCATTGCGTAAATCATTAATCAACATAAAATATATAAGTATGAACGACGTGAATGTATATCTCGACTCTGCAGAAAAGAAGATGAGCGAGGCCACTAACTACCTGGATGAGGCATTGGCTCACATTCGTGCAGGTAAGGCAAATGTAAAAATTTTGGATGGCATTAAAGTGGATGCCTACGGAAGCAAAATGGCGCTGAATGCCGTGGCAAATGTTACCGTGCCCGATGCGCGCTCTATCGTGATTACTCCTTGGGACAAGAGCATGTTTCGCATCATTGAAAAGGCTATTATGGATTCCAATGTGGGTATCACGCCTGAAAACAATGGCGAGGTGATTCGCCTCAACATTCCGCCTCTCACCGAAGAGCGCCGCAAGCAATTGGTGAAGGATTCGAAATCGGAGAGCGAAAAAGCTAAAGTGAGCATCCGCAATGCTCGCCGCGAAGCCATTGAACGCCTCAAAAAAGCCGTGAAAGAAGGTATGGCTGAAGACGTGGAAAAAGATGCCGAAACCAAGGTGCAAAAGCTCCACGATAAGTATCTGAAAAAAGTGGACGAACTTTTCGCTGCCAAAGAAAAAGAAATCCTCACCGTATAGAGCCTCTGCACGCGAGGGCGTTCTTTTGGCTCTCGCAGGAAAGAAAGGGCGCACTATTTTGCGCTTGCATTAGCGTTGGTGTTCGTTTTGGGACACCTTTGTGGATGCGGGCGCAAAGTATTGCGCCCCTATACTATTTGTGAAAGTGATTGTGATTTAGTGGTTTGCCCCCATTACATGGCTCAGTAGAAAAGTGTGGGGATTGGAAGAGAAATACAAATAGCAGAAACAGAAGTGTAACGGATTGTGAGTCGATTAAATACCGGCGAATGGAAAAGCCCACCGCCCCTTTGCAATGCAAAAACCCGGAAGATGACTTGCCACAACCTACCCTCTCCCGAGGCTCATATCTTTGGCTGCGGCTGTCTCCAAGCTGCGCTCCGGCTGCGCCTTCGCTTGCATGGAGAAACCACAATACGCCATCTCCGATGGTCTCCGCAGCGTGTGAAATACGTGGAACAGCTGGAACACTATGAGACGCCGGTGGCAGGGGTTGCATACCTAAAGGCATGCAACGGGTGCGTGGCTTCGGTTACCGGCATTTCAATGCGATTCCATTCCGCTGGCGCTCCATGTAACTATTCAGCTATGCAATAATATGGGCGCACTGATTGTGGGGATGCTGTT
>JBJECV010000023.1:0-3299 GCA_051871435.1 Sodaliphilus sp.
TAAATCAATAGGTTTTAAGGATTATCGCTTATTCTTCTACGCTCGCTTGCGCCGCTGCTACTCTGGCGATGGGGACGCGGTAGGGTGAGCATGACACGTAGTTGAGGTTGAGTGATGCGCAGAATTTCACGGATGATGGTTCACCACCGTGCTCACCGCAGATACCCACATTGAGTTCGGGTTTGGTGGCTCGTCCGCGTTCAGTACCCATTTTCACGAGTTGTCCTACGCCGGATTGATCGAGCACTTCAAATGGGTCGTTCTTGATGATGCCGAGTTTTTTGTATTCGTTGAGGAATTTGGGGGCATCGTCGCGCGAGTAACCGAAGGTCATTTGAGTGAGGTCGTTGGTGCCGAATGAGAAGAAGTCGGCAATTTCTGCGATTTCGTTAGCCACGAGAGCTGCGCGTGGAATTTCAATCATTGTACCCACTTTGTAGGGCACAGTGGTGCCGCGTTCGGCAAACACCTTCTTTGCGGTGGAATTGATGATATCGGCTTGACGCTTGATTTCTTCCTTCACGCCCACGAGCGGCACCATGATTTTGGGATGCACATCCACGCCGTGTTCTTTCACGTTGATAGCAGCTTCGATGATGGCACGAGCTTGCATTTCGGTGATTTCGGGGTAGGTGTTACCCAAGCGGCAACCGCGATGACCGAGCATGGGGTTGAATTCTTCCAAAGAAGAGCAGATTTGCTTAATCTTTTCGAGCGACATACCGGTTTCGTTGGCCAATTCACGCATAGTTTCGAGCTGATGGGGCACAAATTCGTGCAATGGGGGGTCGAGCAAACGGATAGTTACATCGTAGCCGTCCATAGCCTTAAACATACCTTCGAAGTCGCCACGTTGGAGTGGGAGGAGCTTGTTGAGCGCCACTTTGCGGCGTTCCACAGAGTCGGCGATAATCATTTCTCGCATAGCTTTGATACGTTCGCCTTCAAAGAACATGTGTTCTGTGCGGCACAAACCGATACCCACGGCGCCGAATTTGCGAGCCACCTTAGCGTCGCGAGGGCTGTCGGCATTGGCATACACTTTCATCTTGGTGTATTTTTCTGCCAAGTTCATGATGGCAGAGAAGTCGCCACTGATGTCGGCATCCACTGTGGATACGAGGCCGTCGTACACTTCACCTGTGGAGCCATTGATAGAAATCCAATCGCCTTCGTGATATACTTTGCCGCCCATAGCCACGGTTTTGGCTTTGTAGTCCACTTTAATTTCGCCTGCGCCCGACACGCAACATTTACCCATACCGCGAGCCACCACAGCAGCGTGCGAAGTCATACCACCGCGAGCGGTGAGGATACCTTGCGCCACGTTCATACCGCGGAGGTCTTCAGGAGAAGTTTCGATGCGCACCATAATCACTTTTTCGTTGCGCTTAGCCCATTCTTCGGCATCGTCGGCAAAGAACACGATTTTACCGGTGGCAGCGCCCGGAGATGCAGGCAAACCTTTAGCCATCACTTGTGCACTCTTCACAGCGCTCTTGTCGAACACGGGGTGGAGGAGTTCATCGAGTTTGGCAGGTTCCATGCGGCGGAGCACGGTTTTTTCGTCGATAGCGCCTTCGCGGAGCAAGTCCATAGCAATTTTCACCATTGCGGCGCCTGTGCGCTTACCGTTACGAGTTTGGAGCAACCAGAGTTTGCCGTCTTGGATGGTGAACTCCATGTCTTGCATATCTCTGTAGTGGTCTTCCAAGCGGGCTTGAATTTCCACCAATTGAGCGGCACATTCGGGCATGGTTTCTTCGAGAGAAGGATATTTGGCTTTGCGTTCTTCTTCGCTAATGCCTTGGAGCTTAGCCCAGCGGCGGCTACCTTCGGTCATAATTTGCTGAGGAGTGCGCACACCTGCCACCACGTCTTCGCCTTGTGCATTGATGAGGTATTCGCCATTGAAGAGGTTTTCGCCTGTGCCGGCATCACGCGAGAAGCACACGCCTGTGGCGGAAGAATTGCCCATGTTGCCATACACCATAGCTTGCACATTCACTGCGGTGCCATAGCTTTCAGGAATTTGGTTCATTTGGCGATAGAGGATAGCGCGTTCGTTGTTCCAGCTGTCGAACACGGCATAAATGGCGCCCCAAAGTTGGTCCCAAGCGTTCACAGGGAAGTCTTTACCGGTGGATTTCTTCACTGCTTCTTTAAAGAGCTTCACGAGGAGTTTCAAATCATCCACATCAAGTTCGGTGTCGAATTTCACACCTTTTTGAGCTTTCACCGATTCAATAATTTCTTCAAAGGGGTCGATATCGGTTTTGTTTTGAGGCTTCATGCCGAGCACCACATCGCCGTACATTTGCACGAAACGGCGATAGCTGTCCCAAGCAAAGCGTTCGTTGCCTGATTTTTTAGCAAGTGTGGCAGCCACTTCATCGTTGATACCCAGATTGAGCACTGTGTCCATCATACCCGGCATAGAAACCGGAGCGCCGGAGCGCACAGACACCAATTGAGGATTTTCGGGGTCATTGAATTTGCAGCCTGTGAGGCTTTCAATATGATGTACGGATTTGATCACATCATCCTTAATCAAATTAACCACTGCCTCACGGCCTTGTTCGTTGTAGATTTTGCAAACATCACAAGTGATTGTAAAACCTGGAGGAACAGGAACACCGATAAGGTTCATTTCAGCCAAATTGGCACCTTTGCCGCCAAGAAGTTCTTTCATGTCGGCGCGTCCTTCGGCTTGTCCGTTGCCGAATGTGTAAATTGTCTTCATTAACCTAATGGATTTTATATAAATACTTGAAATTTAATCTTCTACAATATATGATGTAAATAAATCATTTAGTAAACTAATCGACATCTCACTGATGATTCTCATTTACAGACTGCAAAGTTACTGATTTTTTATGAAACCGCCATAATTATTGCACATAATATTGCAAAATGAGCAAAATCTCAGTATTAAATTCGCATTTAATTCGGCTTTACAAGTGATAAAGAAGCTCCACACAAAACGCATCTGCCTTACTCTGAATGCACGTAGTATTTAAGGATGGGGATGCGGATGGGGATACTGCTTTTGTGGCATGAAACGAAGAAAAAAAAGATCGGCTTCGCCGGAAAAAAAAACTACGCCTGCAGAAAAGCTAAGTTTTTAGCCTTAAGCCATAGAGGTAAAAGGAAATTGTGAATTGTGAATTGTGAATTGTGCATTATGAATTATGCATTATGAATTATGCATTATGAATTATGAATTATGAATTATGAATTATGCATTATGAATTATGAATTATGCATTATGAATTATGAATTATGCATTATGAATTATG
>JBJECV010000024.1:0-15158 GCA_051871435.1 Sodaliphilus sp.
GTCCATAAGGCTACGAAATTATTATGGAGAAAAACAAAAAAGAAGAACTCCAATCACGCAGACAGTTCTTCAAAAAAGCCGCTAAAAGCGCACTCCCAATCCTCGGCGCCATTGCATTAGCAAATGTGCCCGTTATTTCCAAAGCTACAAATTCAGCCAGCGCCAGTTGCTCTTATTGCGGAGGAGGTTGCAAAGGATGCACCGGCACTTGTGTAGGCTCGTGTAGTGATGTTTGTACGGGATGTAGCGGATTATGCAAAGGTACATGTAAAGGCATGTGCTATCGTTCGGCTTATTAGTAATTGTTTTTAAAAAGGGAAATGGGAATTGTAAAACTATTTATAATTCATTCATTTCCCTTTACCAATTTAACTAAAAAGGAAACTAATGCTAACTAAACAAACTGAAAAGATTTGGCAAGCTCGCCAAACAAAAAATATCACATTCATTGTTACCAAAGATTGCCAATTAGCTTGTAAATATTGCTATTTAGTTGGAAAAAACTCAAAAGAGAGAATGTCTTGGGAAACAGCAAAAGCCAGTATTGATTACATACTTCAACGGCCGGATGTATTTCCTGAGAAAAATGTAATATGGGATTTTATAGGTGGTGAACCATTTTTGGAAATTGATTTAATCGATAAGATTTGCGATTACATTAAGTCAGAAATGTATCGTTTAAATCACCCATGGTTTGATTCTTATCGATTTTCAATAACAACTAACGGCATCAATTATAGCAACGAAAAGGTACAAAAATTTATTAACAAGAACATACATCACCTTTCTATTACAATCACTATTGATGGTACAAAGACGAAACATAATTTTAATCGCATTTGGAAAGGTGAAGGTCCCGAAAAAGGAAGCTATGATGATGTTGTGAAAAATATTCCTTTATGGATGAAGCAGTTTCCTGAAAGCTCAACCAAAGTAACCATCAGTAGCGCTGATATTCCTTACATTAGTGAAAGTGTCATACATATTTATTCATTAGGTATAAGTAATGTTAACATTAATGTGGTATTTGAGGATGTTTGGGAAGATGGTGATGATTTGATATTTGAAGAACAACTGATACAATTAGCAAATAAAATAATTGATGGAGAATATTATAAGGACTATTATTGTTCTTTCTTCTCTGAAATCATAGGTAAGCCACTTGATAAGGTTAAGGATAATCAAAACTGGTGTGGTGCGGGGAAGATGCTGTCGATTGATGCAGCCGGCAATTTCTATCCTTGCACTCGTTTTGCTGCCTATTCTTTGCGCTCTAAAAAGCCGATTATTATTGGCAATGTGAATGATGGTATTGATGAGAATAAGTTGCGCCCGTTCCTTACGCTTGACCGTTGCACACAGTCGCGACAAGAGTGTATTGATTGTGAGGTGGCAAGCGGTTGCGCTTGGTGCCAAGGAGAAAATTATGATGCCGCCGACACCCCTACCATCTATCAGCGATCCACAGCCATCTGCAAAATGCACAAAGCTCGAGTGCGTGCCAACAACTACTATTGGAACAAACTCTACCGCAAATTGGAGCTTGAAAATAGCAGAGAGGAATATGAGAAGAATCATCGCAATGTTGAACCCAAAATGTGCTAACCCTTATGCTTAAATATTTGATTATTATGCTCGACGACACCTCAGTGTCGTATTGCCATTATCAGAATCCTCGCACTGAGCGCCGACTTATGCCGCTTGATATGCTTAAAAAAGCGATTTTCTTCGCTATGAAAGAAAATATCAACATTCAATTTGTGTATCCCGACTACGACCTACCGCAGGAGTACGTTGACACTATCAACACGATTGACCATACCGATATCGTTCCGGCCGGGCGCAAAGGAGATGTGGTGGTGTGCTCATGGGATAATTTGCCCGGTGAAGGTGTAGTGGCTTTGCGCACCACACGTGCAGAACTGTTTTCTCGCTACGCTGAAATAGCCGATGCGCTTAGCTGTAGAGAGCGCATCAATGTGATTATCACAGATTTGGAGAAGATGGACGAATCCGAATTCGAATCGTATAAAACCGCGCTGAGCACTTTGGCTGAGCGGGTGAAAGCACTCTATGCCGAAGGGAAATCACCACAGCTCAACATACTCACCGACAGAATGATGCTATCGGCAATGAACAATTGCAATGCCGGCTGGGAATCGGCTACATTGGCTCCCGATGGAAAGTTCTATGTTTGTCCGGCATTTTATCTTGAGCCTGATGGGTATAGCGTGGGCGATTTGGAAACCGGACTTGATATCAAGAATCCACAACTCTACCAACTGAAATATGCTCCGATATGCCGTGAATGTGATGCTTACCACTGCCGTCGTTGCGTTTGGCTCAATCGCAAAACCACTCTCGAAGTAAACACCCCAAGCCATAAGCAATGTGTGGTGGCACATTTAGAACGAAATGCCTCTCGCAATTTGCTTGCCTCTATTCGCACACTCGGTCAATTCCTGCCCGAAGCAAATATTCCGGAAATCAACTATTTAGATCCTTTTGATAAAATTGATAGAAAATGAATATGACAAAAAAAGTAATCGGTCAGGTGACCGAAGAAGAAAAGAATGAAATTCAGGCGCTTTTCGAGCGTCGAAACGGTTTGAATGAACTTGCAAAAATTTTGACAGCCGACAATGTCGAACTCTACGAAAAATTGGTAACGGATATTGGTGTGACTTCCTCCAAATTCCAACGCTGGTGGGATGTGATGGCGCAAAAATACCAATGGGAAATGGTGGAAGGCGGCAATTGGGAAATCAATTTTGAAACGTGTGAAATATATTTGGTGACACAATAACAAAACATTCCAGCTATGACATTGTTATTTATTGGTACCACCGAGTTGCTACTGATAGGTGGTGTGGCTTTGCTGTTTTTTGGAGGGAAAAAACTTCCGGAAATGATGCGTGGTTTGGGCCAAGGTGTTCGTCAATTCAAGGAAGGGATGAGCGAGATCAAAAATGCCGATTCAGATGCTCCTGAAAATGCTGAAGAAACGGAAGCAAATGAGCAGCATCCCGGCGAGAGTGACAAAAATCAAACACCTCAATCTTCAAACACTGTAGAAGATAGTGAAAAACAATAACGAAGCGTATCTAACTTTTGGCGGACATTTAGAGGTGTTGCGAAGGCTACTATTCCGAGTTTTGGGAGTGGTGGTTGCTATCGCCGTGGCAGTGTTTTGCTTTAAAGATATCACTTTCTCCATTTTGCTTGCACCGAGCGAATGTGATTTCGTAACCTATAAAATAGTGGAAGGGGTGATGCAGAGGTTTGTGGAAGGTTTTGCTTTCAACACTTTTGAAGTAGACCTTATAGCCACCGACCTATCGAGCCAGTTTATGACCCACCTCACCACTTCCATCTATTTAGGGCTACTCGGCGCTTCGCCCTATATCGTTTTTGAACTATTTAGATTTATCACTCCGGCACTTTACGAGAATGAACGGAAATATTCTGTCAGAATAGCTATGGCAATCTACTTGCTGTTTGTAGTTGGATTGCTAATGAGCTATTTCGTACTCTTCCCCATTTCTTTTAGATTTTTGGGCACCTATAGTGTGGCAGAACGTGTTCACAGCACCATCACACTCGATAGCTATATATCCACTTTTACCACTTTATCGTTGCTTATGGGTATCGTGTTCCAGCTTCCCATTATAGCCCTAATAGCCGCTAAAATGGAAATAGTGTCCGCCGAAATGCTTTCACGGTATCGCAAACACGCATTTCTTATCATTATGATAGTAGCAGCCATCATCACACCACCCGACATTATGACCCTCATATTGGTAACCGGTCCACTGTATATGCTTTATGAGGTAAGCATCAGGATAGTGAAATTCGTGCGCAAGTAGTTATTTTGGTGGTCATATGCCTTCGCCGGTACTGAAATGTGTAAAATTTGATGGTTTGGTAATAAATTTGTAATTTTGGGGAAATATTTGATTTGCGATGAATTCAGATTTATTTTTACCGGCGGAATGGGCGGCGCAAGATGCTGTGATGCTGGCTTGGCCGCACGCCGATACGGATTGGTGCGATATGCTCGATGAGGTGGTGGCGTGCTATCAGCAAATAGCGCGTGCCATTTTGCAAGCTGAGCCATTGGTTGTGGTCACTCCCGATGTGGACCGTGCGAAGCGTGATTTGGCGGAAATAGAAAGCGCTACATTCCATCCGGTTCACTATTTCCTTTTGCCCACCAACGACACTTGGGCGCGCGATTTCGGTCCGATTACCGTGGTGCGCAATGGTGCTTGTGTTCCCTTGGATTTTAAATTTGATGCTTGGGGCATGAAATTTGCCGCTGATAAAGATAATTTGGTGACTTCTCGTTTGGATTTGTACGAATTATTCCAAAACTCACCCACTAATCATCGCGATTTTGTGCTCGAGGGCGGCTCCATCGAGAGCGATGGCAATGGCACGCTGATGACCACTGCCGGCTGTTTGCTTTCGCCCAACAGGAATGCCACTTATTCTAAAGATGAAATCACGGCGTATTTGAAATGCGTGTTTGGTGTGCGCCAAGTGCTTTGGATACATCACGGCGAAATGCCCGGCGACGATACCGACGGCCACATCGATACCTTGGCGCGATTTGCACCCGGCAATGTGATTTTGTATAACGGCGCTGTGTGCCCCTGTGGCGAAATCTCCGAGGCACATTCCCGTCAACTTCTTGCTATGGAGGAAGAAATCAAACAGATGGTGAATGCCGACGGCAAAAAGTACAATTTGATGCAATTGCCCATCCCCGCCCCCATCTACGACGACGACGGCCACCAATTGCCCGCCACTTACGCCAATTTCCTCATCACTAACCACAGTGTGCTCGTGCCTATCTACGATCAGCCCCTTGCCGATGAATTGGCTTTGGGCATCATCAAGGTGGCATTCCCCGACTATGAAGTGGTGGGCATAGATTGCAGAGCATTGATAAAGCAACACGGTTCGCTGCATTGCATCACGATGCAGTTTCCCAAACATACATTACACTTATGAAAATAGGACTTATTCAGCAGCATAACACTGCCCAAGTGGCAGAAAATCGCAGAAGATTGGCGCAAAAAGTGGCATCATTAGCCGCGCAAGGCGCAGACTTAGTGGTGCTCCAGGAATTGCACGATTCGCTTTATTTTTGTCAAACGGAAGACGTGTCGATCTTCGACCTGGCTCTGGAAATCCCCGGCGAGGTGACAGACTTTTATGCCCATGTGGCGAAGCAAAATGGCGTGGTGCTGGTCACTTCGCTGTTTGAGCGCCGTGCAGCCGGGCTGTATCACAACACGGCGGTGGTGTTCGACTCCGACGGCTCTATGGCGGGAAAATATCGCAAAATGCACATTCCTGACGACCCTGCCTATTACGAAAAATTCTATTTTTGCGAAGGCGATATCGGTTTTGAACCCATAGCCACCTCTGTGGGCAAATTGGGCGTGCTTGTGTGTTGGGACCAATGGTATCCCGAAGCTGCGCGCTTGATGGCGCTTAAGGGTGCCGACATCCTTCTCTACCCCACCGCCATTGGCTATGAAAGTTCCGACACTCCCGAAGAACAAGAACGCCAGCGCGAGGCATGGACCACCGTGCAGCGCGGTCATGCGGTGGCCAACGGACTGCCCGTGGTGGCGGTGAACCGTGTAGGTCACGAACCCGACCCATCCGGGCAAACCAATGGCATCACCTTTTGGGGTAGCAGCTTTGTGGCGGGGCCGCAAGGCGAATTTCTTTTCCGCGCTTCCAATCACGAAGAAGTGGAAGCCATTGTGGAGGTGGATATGAAGCGTAGCGAAAATGTGAGAAGATGGTGGCCTTTCCTTCGTGACAGACGCATAGAATTTTACGACGGTATTACCAAGCGCTTTTTAGATTAAAAAGATTCAAGTTTTGAAAGTTTTAATATTTGGAAGTTAAAGAAGAAGTTTTTAGAAGTTAAGAAGTTAAAGAAGTTAAGAAGTTAAGACGAATGTCTTTTTGCTTCCAACCACTAATTCCCAATTTCTAACTTCTAATTTATAAACGGCTAACGGCTATTTTAACATAAAAGCAGAGATTGTAAAAGGGTTCCCGACGATTGCCGTTTGGAATCCTAATTGATTAGAATGCAAAGTGTAATTGTATTCTCAAGCCGTTTTTATCCACACCGGGTGTGTCGCGATAGGTGAGGCGCCACACATAGTCCACGCGAAGGAATTTGAGAATGTTGTCGAGCCCTACGCCCATTTCCATATAGGGCTTGTCGCTCATTCCTTTGCACTTGGTATCGGTAGGGAAAAGGTATAAATCGGGGTTTTGCGCAGGGTCGTTTTTCTTGCTCAGTGAACCGTATAGCCCGCGGAACGACACCACTTCGCGGAGTTTTAGTTTTTTCAACACAGGCACATAATTCAGCAGCGCGCCATTGAGCCAGTAGGTCACGTCCCACGACACTTGTTGGTCGTTGGCAAATTCCATGGCATTCATCAGCGTGTAGCTTTCCGGCTGAATGGTGTAGGAAAGGTTGGCATTAGGGATTAACAAATCGGGGTAAGCCACCCTACTCCACACTTTGGCAGCTTTCACGATGATATCGGTGTAGCCCCAAGCCGAAAACCAGAATCGCTTTTGAATACCGATTTCGGTTTTGTTTACCTCAAATTCACTTCCTAAAAATCCTTTTGGCAGATAGGTGTGCGTGAGCGTGATGATGGGGTTGTCGATATTGATAGGGAAGCGATACGAGCGGGTTTGCAAAAACTTTTCGCCCGGGGCATAGCGCAGTGTGATATTGAAACCGGCTTGCTTGTAGCGCAGATGATTCACTCCCGCGGCATCGGTGAAAGGCAGAAATTTGGTGGCTTCGTGAATGTTGTGCTCAAATCCGGTGGCAATGCTGAAGCCGTTTTCCAATTCAAGCGTGTAGTCGAATTTGGTTTTGCGCAAGTATTGAATTTTGTCGTCGGGTTTGCGCTTGAGCATCAAGAAAATATTGTCTTGGCTGGTGTAGAGATAGTGCTGACCCAGCTGGTCGATGTCGTAGCTGTGATAGAGTTTCAGCGAATGAACGGGAAACTCGTAGTCGTGGTATTTTTTGTCGCGGAACGAATATTCAAGTTGGCCTTGGTATTTCAGCTTCTCGTCTTTGCTGCCGTATGCCACATAGAATCGGCTAAAAATTCGAGGATGCAAATTGGCAGTGGTCATGCCGCCAATGCGCAGTCGGGTTCCTTCCAATTCATCGCTGCTGATGAGGGTGTTGAGCGGACCGATATCGAATTTGCTATTTTTGCCGGTGGGCAAATAGCCTTTCGCCATAGTCACCACAAATTTTTCACACCAATAGAAAAATTTGGAGCTGCGGAGCTTATTGAGCAACTGTCGCACCATATTGGCATCCTGCTTCAAGGCAATGGGCCGATTTCTTTTGAAATATTCATCGGGATGCTTCTCAGCCTCCGGAGCGAGAATTTGCTCGGCATCTCGGCTGAAAATGCTTAAATCTGTTGGGGTGTCAAATTTGTGACCGCTATAATAGGTGCTGCGTCGGGCAAAAAGCTCCGGACCAATCACCTTGAATTCCATCAACAAATCGTCCACCGTTTTCAAGCGAGTGCCATCGGGCGCTTTTTTAAATTCTTGGTGAATGTAGATGCGGTTCACATAGTTGAGGTTAATCGACTTGGGCACATTCATCGTGAGTTTTTTCAGGAAGCAAGTGCTGTCGTTCACCGGGAAATACATTCTGCCAATGAAGCCGAATGAGGCAGTGTTGTGGGGAATGAAGTCGATTTCCACACAGGGTTCCCCGTCTACCTCGATGGTGTCGTTGAGATAAAATTTATAGAATGTGGTGCCGATATTGGAGAGGGGGCTCACGAATCGGTTTTGCATAAATTTGATATCGTTTTGAAAGATGTCGATTTCGCAGAATGCGTCGTCCATAAATCTTTTCAGGCTTTCTACGTCGAACGATTCGTCGATGCCCACATGCTGCTGTGCTTCAACGTATTCCTTGTGTGTGTTTGGAGTTTTCCTATAATAATCAGTGCTAAATTTTTCGTTGAGCGATACAGTGAGGATGAGCTTATTGGTCACATCGCAAGAGTCCACAAATTCGCTCAATTTCTTATATTTTTTCGACAATTCTTTGGTGTCGGCATCCGTGAGATTATTCAGCCCGTAGGTCATTTTCTCATATTTATCGTAGGTGAAATACGGGCGATTTAAGGGATTGTTTTCATCCATTTTTGCCCTCACTTTATTGATAAATTCCACTGCGGGGTTGCCTTTTTTGGTGTATTTTTCGCGGTGCTTCCGAATCACCACCTCGTCTAAGGCTTTTGCCGAAGGGGAGAGATACACCACATTCCGGGCATCGCTGCCGGGCTGGAGTTTGAGCACTTTGGTGTTGTAGCCCACGGCTTGCAAGCGCACCTCCACTTGTTTGGATTTGGAATGGAAAGTAAACTGTCCGTTCACACTCGCTATAATGCCGGCTTGCGTGCCGGTCACATAGATGGATGCGTAGGGAATGGGTTCATCGGCGGTGGAATCTTTCACCACTCCTTTATATAAATAGGTGCCTTGAGCATACGCTACAAGCGATAAAGCGCTGAGCACCAATATGAATATGCTGCGTAATTTCAATTTATTTCGAGGATTACTGTTTGTCAAAAATTCTACAAATCATTTTTCGGGCGCAAATTTAGAGGATAAATTGCAATTTTGAGTTGTTTAAACTGCTGAAATGTTGGTCCTTAATTCACCAAGACGCATTGGCGAACGGGTTTGTGCCAATGCATCGGTGAAGAAAATGATATGAAATAGGGGTTTAAAATCTGCGGTCTAAGCCCACCACATTTTCCACATGCTGGGTGTGGGGGAACATATCCACAGGCTGAATTTCAGTCACTTTATATTTGCCGTTGAGCATGGCTAAATCGCGTGCTTGTGTGGCGGGATTGCAACTCACATACACGATGCGCTTGGGTTCAGCGTTGAGAATTACGTTCACCACATCTTCGTGCATACCGGCACGCGGTGGGTCGATAATCATCACATCGGGCACGCCGTGCTTCTTTACGAATCCATCGGTGAGGATATCCTTCATGTCGCCGGCATAAAATAAGGTGTTGCTGATGCCGTTCACGTTGGAATTGAGTTTGGCATCTTCAATGGCTTCTGGTACGTATTCTATGCCAATCACTTGTCGGGCATTTCGTGCCACGAAATTGGCGATAGTGCCGGTTCCGGTGTAGAGGTCGTACACCAATTCGTTGCCGGTGAGATGCGCCATCGCTCGTGCCACCTTATATAATTCGTAGGCTTGCTCGGAGTTGGTTTGATAAAACGATTTCGGACCGATGCGGAATTTCAGTCCTTCCATCTCCTCTTCCATATATTCTTGTCCTTTGTCGAGGATGAAAGTTTGGTCGCCAAGCGAATCGTTTACCTTGGTGTTTACCACGTGCATCAGGCTGGTGATTTGCGGAAACTTTTCGGCGATGGCATTCATCACATCGCTCACAGCCGCTTCATCGTTTTCGCCAAACACCACTACCAGCATCAAGTGCCCGGTGGAAGTGGTACGCACCATCATCATGCGCATGAGCCCCACATTGTTGCGAATATCGTAGAACGAATAACCTTTGCTCTTGGCATAATCGCGAATAAAGGTGCGCATTTGGTTGGAAATGTCGTCTTGGAGCCAACATTTATTGATGTTGAGCACCTTGTCGAAAGCCCCGGGAATATGAAAACCCACAGCGTCGCGGTCGGGAAACGCCTCTCCGCTATTCAATTGCTCGAAGGTGAGCCAACTCTTATTGGAGAAGGTGAATTCAAGTTTATTGCGATAGTGATAAATGTTTTTTGAGCCCAAAATGGGGCTGATAGCCGGCAGCTCTATTTTGGCAATCCGCTCCAGCGCATCGGTCACCTGCTGCTGCTTGAATTCCAATTGCTTGTCGTAAGGCAAATGCTGGAATTTGCAACCGCCGCACACGCCAAAATGCTCGCACATAGGGGCAATGCGCATGCTGCTCGGCTGAATCAATTTCACGATATGGCCTTCGCAATAGCTGTGCTTTTTGCGGTCGATTTTAATGTCGGCCACATCGCCGGGAGCTCCAAAAGGAATAAACACCACCAAATCGTTCCATCGGGCGATGCTCTTTCCTTCAGCAGCCACTTTCGTTATCTCAAGCCCTTCCACTATGGGCAATTCTTTTCTTTTTCTGCTCAAAACGATAGTAAATTATTTGATTGCACAAATTTTTTGCAAATTTACAAACAACATTTCAAATTCCGCATCATCTTCCCCCATTAATTAATGCAAACCATATAAATTGAACCCCGCCCGCTTCTTTTTTCCTCAAGCTACGATGCTCTGCAAAAGTGGCTTTATTGGGATTGCAATTCCCACCACATATTGTATATATTTGCGCCACAAATGCAAATAATCAAAATAATATGATTCAAGTTTCGCAAGTGATAATATTTGGAAGTTAAGAAGTTAAAGAAGTTACCACTCGCTTCGCTCGTTAGAAGTTAAGACGATAGATATTGCTTATGGTTGAGCTGAGTGGTGATTACAAACTGCAAACCCCATATTTACTTGCGAAACTTGAGTCAAAATAATATGATAATCTACAGCAATATCAAATTCCCTAACCACTTCCCAATCCCACAGCGTACATTTCCAAACTGTTCCATTGGCGTTTAATGTGAAGATGGACTCAAATCACTAACAATTTGATTAAGCATGGACCTTGGGCACACAATCAATGCCAACTTCAAGAATTCAAAATCGTGTATGACAAGAACCCGGATTGGCAAGCCGGTACCGATCTTGAAGGCTCCAATAAAATGTGCCTCGACCCTATCCGCATCGAAGGTAACACCATTGATAGCAAGGCTATTGCATATATGAGCTATCAAAACATTCCTGATGAAGATGCAACAGTAGGAGAAATTAATCCTACGTTTTATGCCGCAAAGCCAAGCAAACGTATTCAAATCAAAAGCAGTGTGCGCATCCTTAAATGAAAGAGCCGTGGGTGAGCGTTAATTTTTTTGTGGTTTAGGTGCCGGTTTTGTGAAAAATTTGCTAACTTTGGGAAATTTTTAGGAAACAAATTCACACTGCTGTGATGATTTCATTAATTTTATAATTTTACGATATGAGTGAGTTACGGTCCGGCACCACGCTTCAAAACGGCAAATACCGCATCCTTTCCACCCTTGGACAAGGGGGCTTTGGGATTACGTATTTGGCTATTGATACCTATCTTGACAAGCAATTTGCCATTAAAGAATTTTTCTATAAAGACTGTTGTGAGCGCAATCCGTCCACCCGTCATATCACGGTTCCCACGTCCGCTAACCGCGAGATGGTGCAGCGCTTTAAACAAAAATTCCTGAAGGAGGCACGCACCATCTACAAGTTGCATCATCCCAATATTGTGGGGCTTCGGGAGGTGTTTGAGGAAAACGATACCGCCTACTATGTGATGGACTACATTGAGGGCGAGTCGCTAAGCCAGTTGGTGAAGCGTCGTGGTGCTATTCCGGAGCATGAGGCGCTTGCTTATATTCGCGATGCAGCCGAGGCGTTGAAGTATGTACACAGTCGCCAAATCAACCACCTCGATGTGAAGCCCGCCAACCTCATCAAGCGCCATGCTGATGGCAAAGTGCTGCTCATCGACTTTGGCGTGGCGAAGCAATACGATGCCGAGAGTATGCAGGGCACCTCCACCACGCCCGTGTGCATCAGCGCCGGTTATTCGCCTATGGAGCAATACCTGAAGAAAGGGGTGCAGAGTTTTTCGCCGCAAAGTGATGTGTATGCCTTGGCAGCCACGCTCTATAAATTGCTCACCGGCATCACTCCACCCGAAGCGGGCGATGTGCAAGATGATGGGCTCCCAGTGGATGCTCTCCTTGCTAAAAAAGTGTCCGAACCCGTGTGCCTCGCCATCGCCAAAGCTATGAAAGGCAGAAAAGAGCGCACACAAAGCATCGAGCTATTCCTTGAAAACCTCGGCAATACCGCCGAAGAAACTCGGCAAGCAGAGCAAGAGCAAGAGCCAGAACCTCAGCCTCAGCCAAAGGAAGAACCAAAGTGGGAAGCAAAGCCTGTTCAAAACGAGGCAAAATCAAAGTTTAAAACATGGATTTTTGCAGGCATCGCCGCCGCAGTATTGGCATGCGCCGCCATCATATTTTTCAGCACAAGGTCCTCGGGGGGCTCTGAAACGACTGAAGATACAGCAGAAGTAGTGACCTCCCCAACGGATATTGGCACTCTATATACCATCGGCGATGTGGCGTTTGAGATGGTAAACGTGGAAGGCGGCACCTTTACCATGGGCGCCACTGCTGAGCAAGGTAGCGATGCCGAGGATGATGAAAAGCCCGCCCACCAAGTGACGCTATCCTCCTATATGATTGGAAAAACGGAGGTGACGCAAGCCCTTTGGGAAGCGGTAATGGGCAAATCCGTGAGCCAAATTGCATCCGAAAATGGATGGGAAACCTATGGTGTAGGTTCTAATTATCCGATGTATGATATTTCTTGGGACGATTGCCAAACCTTCATCCGCAAACTGAATGCCCTCACCGGCAAGAACTTCCGCCTGCCCACCGAGGCTGAATGGGAGTTCGCCGCCCGAGGGGGCAACAACAGCCGTGGCTATAAATACAGCGGTAGCAACACCCTCAGCAATGTTGCATGGTATGATGACACCAGCGACGGCACAACCCACCCCGTAGGCTCCAAGTCGCCCAACGAGTTAGGTATCTACGATATGAGCGGCAATGTGTGGGAATGGTGCAGTGATTGGTTTGGCGATTACAGTAGTTCCTCTCAATCTAATCCTACCGGCCCTAATGGTGGGTCGATCCGCGTGGACCGTGGCGGTGGCTGGAACGGCAATGCGGGGGGCTGCCGCGTTTCGTTTCGTTACGGCAGCACCCCATCGCGCCGCAACTACTACCACGGGCTCCGGCTTGCCCTCTAAGTTTACAGTGTTTCACCTTTGGGCAGAGATCCGTCTTGCTCCGTTTCTTGGTTTGTGTTCTAAGCTCTTATGGGAGCGACTCTTAACCTCCTGAAGCGGTAAGCGAGGGACGAGCACCGCCACAGGAGGTTAAGTGTCGCTCCCTGCCCGTCACAATTCTCACAGATATGCAAATTAAAGTATTTACAATACCACTTTTTGATTCAGATGCATTGATTGATGAGCTGAATTTATTCTTGCGAGCACACAAAATTGTGGATGTGCGCAAGGAATTGGTAGCTCATAACGATACTCAATTTTGGTCGTTTTGCATCACTTATCTTGATGATGCAAAGATGGGTAAACAAAATGTAGGAAACCAAAAGGTAGACTATCGGTCGCTATTGGCACCGGATTCATTTGAAAGGTTTTCGAGCATGCGAAGAGTGCGAGCCGATTTAGCAAAAGAAGAAGCGGTGCCTGCTTATGCAATCTTCACTGATGCAGAATTGGCGGAATTAGCAAAATTGCCCAAGCTCACTCTTTCTTCTATGCAAAGTGTGGAAGGTGTGGGTAAGAAAAAAATTGAAAAATATGCAAAATATTTTATAGAAGAAAGTGCAGATGAAAAGGGCAGGCTATCTGATTGAAAAAATTGCAGACCTTGATAATTTGTGTCTTGCTTACTCGAAAGCATGCAGAGGTAAGCAAATGAAGTGTGAAGTAACGGCTTTTTCTGCTCATTTCGATAGGCATATATCTGAGATTCGTGAAGGCATACTGAATGGAAATCCGGCAGTAGGTCATTATCATTATTTCACTATTTTTGACCCTAAGGAACGTGTTATTTGTGCTGCAAGTTTCCCCGAGCGGGTGTTGCATCATGCCATTATGAACATTTGCCACCCTTATTTTGATAGTTGGCTTATCGACCATACTTATGCCACACGGCCGGGAAAAGGCGTATATGCTGCACTTGATTATTTGAAAAACCATATTTCAGATTGTCAATGGCTTTGTAAATTGGATGTGCGTAAATATTTCGACAGTATCGACCACAATATTTTAAAAACTATGCTGGCGAATAAATTCAAAGACAAGCTATTGCTACAAATTCTATATGGCATTATAGATAGCTATGAGTGTACACCCGGTAAGGGACTTCCAATTGGCAATCTCACCAGCCAGTATTTTGCGAATATGTATTTGTCGGGATTTGATAGATATGCAAAAGAAGTGCTTAAAGTGAAGGTATATGCTCGATATATGGATGATATACTTATGGCTTTTCACTCTAAGAATGAAATGAAAGAAGTGGAGCAAAGGCTTCGATATTTTGCAGAAGAAAAACTGAATTTGCGGTTGAAGTTACCGGTGTTTGCTGGTTGCCAAAATGGAATTACTTTTTTAGGTTACAGGATATTTCCACATTATTATATTTTGTCCGCTCGTAGCAAAAGACGATTCCGTAAGAAGTATAACCACAACAAAAAATTATTTGAAAATCAAATCATCAACCAGCGCGAATATCAATTGAGATTACTGCCTTTGCTTGCATTTGTGCGTCATGCCAAAAGTAGAGGTTTTAGAATGGATTGCTTTAAACAAGAATATTCTTCTTATTAAAGGTGTACTCCATAAGTGGGTCGAACCGCGTGAACCGTGGCGGTAGCTGGAACAACAATGCGAGGAACTGCCGCGTTTCGAATCGTAACAACAACACCCCATCGAACCGCAACAACAACCTCGGGCTCCGGCTTGCCCTCTAAGCTTAGAACACAACACCAAGAAACGGAGCAAGATGGATTTCTGCATCCAAAGGTGAAATGCTGTAAACCGGAGTGCATCTTGAATGTGATTCACATTCGAAAACACGCCACCGTCGGTGTGGCAATGAAAGGGTTTTGTGAGTAAGCATAATATGCTTGAAAGCTGGACCCTTTTCTTTTGGTGGTTACAGGGCATAGCCCATAAATTTAGGATCAGTAGAAATAGTGTGGGGGCAACCACACTAAAGCCGGCGAAAACGCTAACCGCCATCGGAGACGGCTTATTGTGGTTAACTCCATGCAAGCGAAGGCGCAGCCGAGCGCAGCTTGGAGATAGCGAACGGGATGGTATGAGCCTCGGGAGAGGGTCGGTTGTGGCAAGTCATCATCAATC
>JBJECV010000025.1:0-47236 GCA_051871435.1 Sodaliphilus sp.
GCTTCAACATCGAAGTAACCCACTTCACCGACGGCACCACCCAATCCCAAAAAATTATCAAATAGGTGTTTCAAGTGTTTCAGGTGTTTCAAGTGCTTCAAGTGTTTCAAGTGTTTCAAGTGCTTCAAGTGTTTCAGGTGTTTCAAGTGCGTCAAGTGTTTCAGGTGTTTCAGAAGATGAGGAAACTTCACACCCTTCCCTTTAGGGAGGGACCGGGGGGTAGGCTTTTTTTAGGGAGGGGCCGGGGGGGTAGGCTTTCCTCTAACCAAGTGCGAAGCACGGCTAACCTTTAAAGACCTATAAAGAAAGGTGTTCAAACGAAGGGAAAAAGTTTTCGTTTTCGTTTTCGTTTTCGTTATTTTTTGTATCTTTGTAGGTTATTGAAAAATCTTATCACTTTATATATATGAACACCAATAATCGCAAAGTGGCCCTGATTACGGGCATCACCGGACAAGACGGCTCGTTCTTGGCTGAATTTTTGCTGGGAAAAGGCTACGATGTGCACGGCACCATCCGCCGCTCGTCGGTGGATTTCCGCGAGCGCATCGCCCATCTGGAAGGCAAACCGCATTTCCATCTTCATTACGCCGACATGAGCGACTCTATGAGCATCATTCAAGTGGTGCAAAAAGTACGCCCTACCGAAATCTACAATTTGGCGGCACAAAGCCATGTGCAAGTGAGCTTCGACTCGCCGGAATTTACCGCCGATGTGGATGCCACCGGCGTGCTGAGGGTGCTGGAAGCAGTGCGCCAGTGCGGACTCGCTGAAGAGTGTAGAATTTACCAAGCCAGCACCAGCGAACTCTATGGCAAGGTGGAGGAAGTGCCGCAAAACGAAAACACGCCCTTCCACCCCTATAGCCCATACGCAGTGGCTAAACTCTACGGCTACTGGATTGTGAAAGAATATCGCGAAGCCTACAATATGTTTTGCTGCTCGGGCATTTTGTTCAACCACGAGAGCGAACGCCGCGGCGAAACCTTCGTAACGCGTAAAATTACTCTCGCCGCTGCCAGAATTAAAGCCGGCAAACAAGAAAAACTCTACTTGGGCAACCTCTCCAGCTTGCGCGACTGGGGTTATGCCCCCGACTATGTGGAGTGTATGTGGCTCATTCTCCAACATCACACCCCGGAAGACTTCGTGATTGCCACCGGTGTGCAACACAGTGTGCGCGAATTTTGCACCTTAGCGTTCCGGTATGTGGGCATTGAGCTGGAATGGGTAGGCGAAGGCGAACACGAAAAGGGTATCGACAAAGCCACCGGCAAGGTGCTTGTGGAAGTGAGCCCTGATTTCTACCGCCCCACCGATGTGGTAAACCTTTGGGGCGATCCCTCCAAAGCGAAAAAAGAACTGGGTTGGAACCCGCAAAGCACTTCGTTTGAACAGTTGGTAAAAATTATGGTGGAGCACGATGTGGCTAAAGTGGCTATCGAAAAAGCCGGCGACAACATCCGCGTAAATCTTGCCGAATACCTCGAAAAAGGAATCGTAAAATAAGAAGTCAACAAGTCGGACTCGTTGACCCAAAAAAATAAAGATGGAGAAAACTGATAAAATTTATATTGCAGGGCACCGTGGATTGGTGGGTTCTGCCATTTGGAAAAATTTGGAACAAAGAGGTTACCACAATCTCGTGGGACGCACTCATGCCGAACTCGACCTTACCAACCAACAGGCGGTGAAAAAATTCTTCGACGAAGAACGCCCCGATGCTGTGGTGCTCGCCGCTGCCTACGTGGGCGGCATTATGGCAAACTCGCTATATCGCGCCGACTTCATTATGCAAAACATGATGATGCAGTGCAATGTGATTAGCGAAAGTTATGCCCACGGGGTGAAAAAACTCCTTTTCTTGGGCTCTACATGCATCTATCCCAAAAATGCCCCGCAACCCATCAAAGAAGATGCCTTGCTCACCTCGCCCTTGGAGTACACCAACGAGGAATATGCCTTGGCGAAGATTTCGGGCTTGAAAATGTGCGAAAGCTATAATCTGCAATATGGCACCAACTATATCGCCGTGATGCCTACCAACCTCTACGGCCCCAACGATAATTTCCACCTCGAAAACAGTCACGTGATGCCGGCTATGATGCGCAAGGTGTATCTTGCTCGACTGATTGCCGAAAACGATTGGACCGCCATTCGTGCCGATATGGATAAGCGTCCGGTGAACGGTGTGGACGGGAAAGCATTGGAAGCCGAAATATTGGAGGTGCTTAAGCACTACGGCATTGAAAGAAACCGGGTGAACCTTTGGGGCACCGGCACACCACTACGCGAATTTCTCTGGAGCGAAGATATGGCTGATGCCAGCGTGCATGTGCTGCTCAACGTGAATTTCAGCGACATCATTGGCATTGAGAAATATTCGTCGGTGCACTATGGCGCCACTGCCGATGGCAAGGTGGACCGCAATAACAGCGAACGACGCGGCGGAGCAATCCCCTCGTTAGGCGAAATTCGCAACTGCCACATCAATGTGGGCACCGGCAAGGAAATCACCATTAAGCAACTGGCAGAGCTGGTGGCAAAAGCGGTGGGATTTACCGGCACCATTGCCTTCGACGCTTCCAAGCCCGACGGCACACCGCGCAAGCTGTGCGATGTGGAAAAATTGCATCGCCTCGGCTGGAGGCACAAAATGGAAATCGAGGACGGCGTGAAAGCGCTCTTCAATTGGTATGTGAATCACTAATTCATTATTTTTCTTTAATCTAAAAAATTCCACTTTTATGCCCGACAACTCCGGCGGCTCTTCGGTAATGGAAATCACCCGAACCCGTGTAAAATTGCCCAAAATGTATCGTGTGATTTTTCACAACGACGATGTCACCACCATGGAATTTGTGGTGCAGGTGCTTATCAACGTGTTTCGAAAATCGCCAGCCGAAGCCAATACCATTATGCTCACCGTGCATATAAAAGGTGCCGCCGTGGTGGGCACTTACACCTACGATGTGGCTCGCACCCGGCAGCAAAAAGCCACTGAAATGGCTCGAGCCGAAGGTTTTCCTCTAAAAATCACTATCAAACCCGAATAACAACACACACAAAAATTTATATCTTATATGGGAAAAAATCAATTGCATTTAAGCGACAGATTGCAATCCGTAATGATTAATGCCACCAACCATGCTATGGCATGCAATCACGAATTTGTAACACCCGAGCACTTGGTGTGGGGACTTGCAAAATGTAAAGAGTTTATACAAACAATGGAAGATTGTGATTGCGGCATGTTTGATGAAATATTGTTTTTACAAGATTTGGAAGAAGCCATGAGCAAAACAGGTGGCGGAGGCGGAGCGCCGAATGAGAAGTTTCCGGCACCCACACCTTCATCACAATTTGAAAGTGTGATGAATTATGCCGTGGCCACCGCCATTCATTCCGGTAAACTGGAAGTGGAAATCCACATGGTGCTCGAAGCTATCCTTCGCCAAAAGGATTCGTGGGCTGCCTACATCATCCGAAAGCACTGTGAGATGGACGACGATATGCTGGTGAGCGATTTTGTCCTCTTTCTCAAACAATCTGATGATATGGACTACGACAAGGAAGATGATTTGGATATCGAACTACCGGATGGCATCCCCGAAGGCTTCGGCGATATCTGCGATATGGAAGACCCATTCCCCGAAATGGGTGAGCCAAAACGCGATAAAGCACAGTGGAAGAGCTATGTAACGTGTATCAACGACCACTTGCACCAGCGTAATCCACTCATCGGGCGCGAAGAAGAAATCAGCCGCACCATTCAAGTGCTCTGCCGCAAGGAGAAAAACAATCCGCTCCACCTCGGCGAACCGGGCGTGGGAAAAACGGCGCTGGTGTATGGTGTGGCGGCACGCATTGAATCGGGCGATGTGCCCGAGCGATTGAAGGGCTGCCGTATCTACCAACTTGATATGGGCACGCTTTTGGCAGGTAGCCAATTCCGCGGCGATATGGAAAAACGACTCAAACTCATTATGGACGGTGTAATTCAGGAGGGAAAAGCCATCCTCTACATCGACGAAATCCACAACATTGTGGGGGCAGGCGCAAGCGGTGGCAATGCCAACGATGTGTCGAACCTGATGAAGCCGTTTCTCGACGGGGGCGATGTGCGGGTGATTGGTGCCACCACCTACGAGGAATACAACCGACAGCTCGCCAACCGCAAAGGGATGATTCGTCGATTCCAAACCATCGACATCAAGGAACCTTCCCCCGAAGAAACGCTCCACATTCTCAAAAGCATCAAGCACGTATATGAAAAATACCACCACGTAAAATATCCCGACCCCACACTGGAATACGCCGTGGAGGTGAGCCAAAAATTCATCACACAGCGTTTCCTGCCCGACAAAGCTATTGACCTGATTGATGAGGCGGGAGCACAAGCCGAATTGGAGCACAAAAAATATAAGAAAATATCAAAAAAGGATATTGCCAATATGCTGGCGAAGGTCACCAATATCAATGCCCTCGCCATCCGACAAAACGACAACAAGAATTTGGCAAACTTAGAGCGCAACATCAAGGCGGTGATTTACGGCCAGGACCGTGCCGTGCAAACCGTGGTAGAAGCCGTGCAATTGGCAAAAGCAGGACTCAACGACGAAAACAAGCCTTTGGCAAGTTTGCTCTTTGTGGGCCCCACAGGCGTAGGTAAAACCGAAGTGGCAAAAACGCTTGCCAACGAACTGGGTGTGAAACTCGTGCGCTTCGACATGAGCGAATATGTGGAAAAACACACCGTGGCAAAACTCATCGGCGCACCCGCTGGCTATGTGGGCTACGATGAGGGCGGACTGCTCACCGATGCTGTGCTCAATAGCCCCGACTGCGTACTCTTGCTCGACGAAATCGAAAAGGCACACTCCGACATTTTCAACATTCTTCTCCAAGTGATGGACTATGGCGTGCTCACCGACAACAAGGGCAAAAAGGCGTATTTCAAAAATGTGGTGCTGATTATGACGAGCAATGCCGGCGCACAATTCGCCGAGCAAGCTCGATTGGGATTTGCATCCACCGCCACTGCAGGCGGAGCAATGCTCAAGCAAGTGAAGAGCACCTTTAAGCCGGAGTTTATCAACCGCCTCAACGAGATTGTGGTGTTCAACGACATGGACCAAACTATGGCAGAACTCATTCTCAACAAGAAATTGCGCGAACTCCAAGTCAAGCTCCAAGCCAAAGCCGTGACCATCACGCTCTCCAAAGCCGCCCATCAGCATTTGCTCAAAGAGGGATTCTCCAAGCAATACGGCGCACGCGAAATGGACCGCGTGATACAGCAGCAACTCAAAACTATGCTCAGCCGAGAAATCCTATTCGGACGCCTGAAAAAGGGCGGAAATGCTACTATTGATTTGATAAACGAAAAACTCACTATCATACAATAAAACTATGGTTTACGAACTCGACGAAGAATTGTGGTTCCCTACCCCGGAATCGGGCGAAGAAGATGGACTATTGGCTGTGGGCGGCGATTTGTCGGCCGAAAGATTGCTCATGGCATACAGCAATGGCATTTTCCCTTGGTATCCCTTTCGCGAAAACATCTTCCCCTTTGGCGAAGCAATCATCCAATGGTATTGCCCGATGGAGCGCTTCGTGATTTTCCCTCACGACATCCACATTTCCCACTCCATGCGCACGCTCATGAATAAGCAGCGCTATCGCCTCACTTGGGACAAGGATTTCACCGGGGTAATCCACAGATGCGCCACCGTGGATGACCGCGATTATGAGGAAGGCGCATGGCTCGGACCCGATATGATAAAGGCATATTCCGAGCTACACGCCATGGGCGTGGCACACAGTGTGGAAGTGTGGGACGGCAACACACTCGTGGGCGGACTCTACGGCGTGAAAACCGGGCATGCCTTCTGCGGCGAAAGTATGTTTTCGAACGCGCCCTCCGCCTCCAAATTGGCACTCATCTTCCTCGCCCGAAAAATGGAAGCCGAAGGCATAAAAATCATCGACTGCCAATTCGAAACACCCCACCTCAAAGCCATGGGAGGCACCCACATCCCCTACTCCACCTACATGACACTCCTCACCGGCACCCCCTACACCGCCCCCGACCCCGAAGAAGATACCACTGAAATCGTATAAGCATTGCGATTCCATTCATATAGGTATGAGGTGAGAAAATTGTGGGGGGGGGGTATATACAACAAATGCCGTCAGCTCCGGGGGTGGAGATAACGGCTATGCGTTGTTTGTAAAATCAATTGCGCTTCTTACAAGCGATTACTTGTAAACGCTGTCGCTAACGGTGAGGCTGTAGCGTCCTTTGGCACGACGACGTGCGAGGACCTTGCGGCCATCAGCAGTTTTCATACGGTGACGGAAACCATGCTTGTTAGCTTTCTTACGGTTTGATGGTTGGAATGTTCTTTTCATCGTTGTATTTAAATTAATTTATTATCGTTATTAGAATTGCGAGTGCAAAATTAGTCACTTTTTTGAAAATAAACAAATAAGTGAGTGATTTTTAATGCAAACTTTTTGCACTTTTTACACAATTAGCGTAATTTTGCAGAGAATTTCGAAAAGAACAAAAATTTTCAAACTAAAAATAGACAATTTAATTTTTTATGATCAACGCTCAAGACATTAAAAACGGGGTTTGCATCCGTTTAGACAATCAACTTTATTTTTGCATTGAATTCTTGCATGTAAAACCCGGTAAGGGCAACACCTTTATGCGCACCAAACTGAAAAATGTGGTGGATGGTCGCGTGATTGAACGCCGCTTCAACATTGGTGAAAAATTGGAAGACGTGCGCGTGGAGCGTCGTCCGTATCAGTTCCTCTACATGGACGGCACCGATGCCATTTTTATGAATCAAGAAACATTCGACCAAGTGCCCATCAATAAGGAAATCGTGAGCGGCTCGGCTTTCATGAAGGAAGGCGACGTGGTGGACGTGGTGACCGATGCTTCCACCGAATCGGTGCTCTATGCTGAAATGCCTATCAAAACCGTGCTTGAGGTGACTTACACCGAACCCGGTGTGAAGGGCGACACAGCTACCAACACGCTCAAGCCTGCCACCGTGGAATCGGGCGCTGAAGTGCGTGTGCCTTTGTTTATCAACGTGGGCGAAAAAATTGAAATCGACACTCGCGACGGCAGCTATGTGGGCCGCGTGAGATAAGAGGTATTTGCTGCTTACAATAAGGCATTTTTGAAAGCACCGATTTCGCAAAGGAAATCGGTGCTTCTTTATTTTCTGTGCGGTGGTGAGGGGATTAGTTGCGCGCAGATGTGCGGTCTACTTTCAGGAGGAAGGATTGGCGGATGTCGCGCGAAGAGGTTCCCACCTTAATTTTGTACTGCCCCGGGTCGATGGTAAATTCTTTTTTGGGCAATTTATAGGTAGAGAAAGCGTTTTCGTCGAGCATAATGGTGACGGTGCGCTTTTCGCCCGGCTTGATATTCACTTTTTCGAAGCCGCGGAGGGTTTGCACGGGGTCGGTGTCGGGCACATTGAGCGGCTCCACATACACTTGCACCACTTCAGCTCCTGCCACCTTGCCGGTGTTGGTTACATCCACCTTCACTTGGCATTGCTTGCCGGTGCGCTTCACCTTCAAATTGCTGTAAGAAAAGCGCGTGTAGCTCATGCCAAAACCGAATGGGAAAGCCGGTTCCACATTATCTTTATCAAAAGAGCGATAGCCCACAAAGAGTCCTTCTTCATAATCCAAATGCTTTTCGCCCTTCTTTTCAAAGAAATTGTTGCTGCACGAATAGTCGTCCCACTGTTTTGCCCAGGTGGCGGTAAGTTTGCCGCTCGGATTCACCTTACCGGTGATGATGCTGGCGAGAGCTGTGCCACCGCCTTGTCCGGGATAGCCTGCCCAAATGATGCTACGCACATCGTTGGCCCAAGTGCTCACATCCACGGCGCCACCGGTGAAGAGCACCACCACCACATTGGCATTGGCTGCTGCAGCATCCTTAATCATTTTTATTTGTTCGTCGGGCAACTGCCAAGGGCGGTCGGCGCCTTCTTTTTCAATGTCTTCTCCAAATCCGGCCGTCACAATCAGTGCATCGCAGAGGGCGGCATCGGTGGCAAGATTATCCACCTGCGCAATGCGATAGCCCAAGCGGATGCCCGCTTCGCCCTCCGACTCGGTGTAGTCGATACGGATGGCATAATCGCGATTGGCTTGCAGATTGATGGTGAGCTCATTGCCCTTAAAAGAATGGTCGCCCCAGTTATCGAGCACCATGGCATCATCTATCCACATACGCGAGGCATCGTCGCTGGAGAGCACCAGCGTGTATTCACCCGAAGCCGGCACGCGGAGATAGCCCGTGTAGCGCACCGAAAAATTGTCAGTGCCCAAAAATTCGGGATGCGGCGTGCCCGTGCCCCAATAGAAATTCAAGCCATCCACCTCATCGCTCATCAGCGGCAAGCCACCCAAATTCGGATTATTGAAGTATTCAGCCTTCAGTCCCTCCTTTCTGCCACCTCTTTCGCGATAGAGGTGGGTGCACGGCTCCTCGTCGTAGACTTCGTGTCCTTTGATGTCGATATCTTTTTTCACCACTTTCAGTCCGCCGGTGAGCGAAGTGCTACGGAAAGGCGTAACCTGCGAACTGCCGCCACCGCAAGGAATACGGTCGGCAAACGGTCCCAGCACCATCACCGATTTGGCTTTATCGAGAGGCAAAAGACTGCCTTGATTCTTGAGCAGCACGATACCCTCTTCAGCCACTTTTTGCGCCACGAGGGCATTATTTTCGTTTTCCAACGGGGCATCTTCGGCACTGCGTTGCTTATCGAAATTGAAGCGATAAATGAGGCGCAATATATGGCGCACCTTTTCATCAATCATTTTCAGGGTGATGCCTTCATTCGAAAGCGCCGCTTTCAGGCTATCGCGATTGAAATGCTTCGAGCGGTCGGCGCCGTCCATATCCAAGTCCAAACCACCGCGCATAGCCCTGCCGGTTTGGTGGGTAGCGCCCCAATCGCTCATTACCACGCCATCAAAGCCCCACATTTGACGAAGCACGCGGGTATTGAGCCACGAATTTTCGGTGGCATAATAGCCATTCACCAAATTGTAGGCATCCATCACGCCCGCCACCTCGGCTTGCTCCACAGCAGCACGAAATGCCGGGAAATAGATTTCGTGGCAGGTGCGTTCATCGGCACGTGAATCGATGGTGGTTCTGCCCCACTCCATGTTATTGAGCGCAAAATGCTTTACCACAGTAGCCACGCCATTGGCTTGCACACCTTTAATAAAAGGCTCCGCCATTTCTGCCGTGAGATAAGGGTCCTCGCTATAGTATTCGAAATTTCTGCCACACAGCGGCGAACGCATAATGTTTACACCCGGCCCCAGCAGAATGCCCACTCCACGAGCCTTGCAGTCGATGGCAAGCGATGTGGCAAGGGCAGCCATCATGCGGCGACTCCAAGTAGACGCCACCACCACCGACGCCGGATATTGGGTAGAGGGTCCGTAGTTGCGCACCCCGATAGAGGCATCTGCCATTTTCACCGAAGGAATACCCAAGCGCTTAATGGGATAAGTGCTAAATCCGCCTTTATACTCGCCGAGCAAATCCATTTTCTCCTCAAGGGTCATTTTCGCTAAAGTGGCTTCCACTTTTTTACTGAGGGCAGCATCCGTTTTCGACGTTTTTTTTGCAGCGCTCGCGGGCATCGCCACAGCGGTCAATAACAAAGAGAGCAGAATATATCTAAATAAATGTTTCATCATATTGTGATTTTAAGAATGTGGCACAGGGAAAAGGAGCCCATTTCCCGGATAATCTACAAATTTAGCGAAATAATTCCAAACCGCCCAAAAAAAAAACGAAAACGAAAAATTTTTTCGGATGGTTTGAATGCCTGAAACACTTGAAACACTTGAAACACCTGAAACACCTGAAACACCTGAAACACTTGAAACACTTGAAACACTTGACACACTTGACACACTACTCGCTGCTGATCATAATTTCAAAGAACTCGGGGGCAAAAGTAGTGTGAATGATGTGGGGATGTCAAGCCCAATAAAGCATCTTTAAGGGCCTTAAGGACTTTAAACACTCTAAAGGCCTTTATTGCTTCCCACCATTCCCAGTGAGGGGCTGGGTTATGAGTAGCGGCGGAGGAGTGCTTTGTAGGTGAGGGTGTCGGCTTTGATGGCGCGGATTTGGGTGTTGATTTGGCGGCAGAGATGAGTGTTGGATTTCTTGAGTACCCAAGTTTGGAATTGTGAGAAACTGATGTCGCGGCTCACGTCCACTTTTCCTTTATATTTTTTGGCAAGTTCGCGCGCGATGTGGCTATTGATAACGGCATATTCTATATCGCCGGTCACCACCTTAAGGAAAAGTTGTTCGGGTCCGTAGCTGTTTTCTGTTTTGATAAAGATAGTGTCGCCTATTTCTCGGCTCAGCGCTTCCACGCGCTGGCGCATCGGCGAACCATTTACTATCCACACCGTTTTTTTCGCCAAATCGAGCTGAGTGCGCACTTTCACGTTGCCTTTAGCATCGATGCGCTGCACGAGCACTTGTTTGTCGAGCGTTACCTCATCGGTGAAAAGATATTGCTTCTGCGCTTCGGCAGTGAGCGGGAATTGGCCTGCGAGCAAATCGTAGGTGCCTGCATTGAGTTGCGAAAGCGCCTTGGAGAGGGTTACCACCGAATGGAATTTGACCGGGCGGTGCATACGCTGAGCCACTATGCGTAGCAAATCGTAGTTAAGCCCTCCCAAGGTATCGTCGTAGGTATAGTAGCTGCCGGGCGAATATTCAATTGCCACATCGAGCGTGTCGCCGCCGCTTTTTTGGGGAGCATCGGCTTGAGGCTGGAGCGGAATCGTGTCGCCATCGCAATGACGCAGCGCCACCATTGCACCCACAGCGCCCACCAAAAGCACCAAATAAAGCCAAATACGCAAATTCTTCATCGTTGGAAAAAAAACTTAAATTCTATGCGCAAAGATAACACTTTTAAATGAAGAGCCGAGCTACTGCCGTAAAAAAAATCGCGCTACAGTGGTATAATCTGTGTGAGGGAGCAGATTGTGTGTTGGATGGATGGGGAATAATTGCTATATTTGCAAATAAAATTTCTTTACGATATTCTGATTATGATGGCTACTGATAACGGTGCTCCTTATTTTTCGGTGATTGTGCCGGTGTATAATCGGCGCGGCGAAGTGCGTGATTTGTTGGAGAGTTTGGCGAAGCAAACCGACCACGATTTTGAGTTGCTTTTGGTGGAAGATGGCTCCACCGAGCGCTGCGAAGATATTGCCGACGCCTACGCCGACAAACTCCGTGTGAAATATTTTTGGAAAGAAAATGAGGGACGAAGCATTGCCCGCAACTACGGCATTGAGCGCGCGCAAGGTGCTTATTTCATTTTCTTTGATAGCGATTGTGTGATACCTTCGCGCTATTTCGAGGTGCTGAAAAAGGCGCTAAAAGAGCATCCGGTGGACTGCTTTGGCGGCCCCGATGCGGCGAGCGACGATTTCAACCGCACGCAAAAAGCCATCTCCTTCTCCATGACCGCCTTCCTCACCACCGGCGGTATTCGCGGCGGTAAAGTGCAATTGGAAAAATTTGTGCCACGCTCATTTAATATGGGCTACAGCCGACGTGTGTGGGAAACGGTGGGCGGCTTCCGCGAAATGTTTAGCGAAGATATCGACATGAGCACGCGCATTCGCAAAGCGGGCTTCAGTATCACGCTTTTCCGCGAGGCATACGTGTTTCACAAGCGGCGCAACACCTTGCGGTCGTTTTCGCGCCAAACCTACGTGTTCGGCATGTCGCGCATCACCCTGAAATTGCTCTACCCCGATTCACTGAAATTGGTGCATACCCTTCCGGCAGTGTTTGTGATAGGCTGCGTGGGGCTCATTTTGCTCGCCATATTTTGGCACTGGTGGGCTATTCTGCCCTTAGCACTCTATGTGGTGCTGCTGTGGCTGAGCGCATTGGTATCGACACGGAGTGTGCCGATAGCCTGCTTGGCGATTCTCACGAGTTTTATTCAGTTAGGCAGTTATGGCTGCGGCTTTATCAAGGCGTTTGTGTGGAAGATTTTGCTCCGCCACGGGCGCAATATTGAGGAGGAGATAGCCATTCGCAAGGGGAAATGAGTCGTTATTTTAGAAGTTTCCGGAAGTTAAGAAGTTAAAGAAGTTAAGAAGTTAAGACGAATGTCTGTTTGCTTCAGGAAGTTAGAGAAATGGTTTGATGATGGAAGAAGAAAAACAGAATTTGGCAGGTACGCGCACACTGAAGTTGCACATCAATCAAGAAGACCGCCCGCGCGAAAAGGCGATGCGCTTAGGCTTTGAGGCGCTGAGCGATGCCGAGTTGATGGCAATAGTGATTGGGAGCGGTACGCCGGGCGAGAGCGTGGTGGACTTGTGTCAACGCATCCTCAACGACTACGACCAAAAGCTCAATCGCATCATTAAAGGCGGGGTGAAGGGACTTACTAAATACAAGGGCATCGGGCCGGTGAAAGCTATTGAGCTGATGGCGTCGCTCGAACTGTCGCACCGCTGCCATATAGAAGATGTGGATCAAAAACCGATTCGCACCAGTTCAGATGCTTACAATTATTTGCGCGACAGAATGGGCCGGCTGGAGCACGAAGAAATTTGGATTTTGATGCTCAATCGCGCCAAAAAAGTGATTAGCGCCAAGCGAATGAGCATAGGCGGCACCACTTCGGCGGTGGGCGACGTGAAATTGATTTTGCGCGAATTGATTGAGAACCTTGCCGATAGCGTGATTTTGGCACACAATCATCCCAGCAACAACACTCGTCCCAGCCCGCAGGACGACAGCCTTACGGAACGCGTAAAAACCGCCTGCAAAGCCGTGGATGTGAACTTCCTCGACCACATTATCGTGTGCCAAGGCGGCAACTACTACAGCTACGTCGACAACGGGCGCCTATAGCCACGGAGGGCGCCTTAGAATGGCGGCTTTTCTTCGGATGTCGGAGCCAAAAATTCGGCATTGGGTGGTGGCGGAGTAAAGCCATCGGAGCTGATGTCGGTTACGGGTTTGGGCGTGGCGCCATCGTCGTCGCCGGTGATTTTCGATTCGTAGGTTTGGGAGCCAAAGTTGGCATTATCGTCGCGATTTTCAAATCGTGCATATTGTCCCACAAAGCGCAAATTCACATCACCCACCGAGCCACTTCTGTGCTTGGCAATGATAAATTCGGCTAAATCGCGAATATCCTTGTTGTCTTTGTCGAACGCCGACTTGGTGTAGTAGGCGGGACGGTGGATAAAGCACACAATGTCGGCGTCTTGCTCAATGGAGCCCGATTCACGAAGGTCGCTCAATTGCGGACGCTTGCCATTCTTGTCGTCGTTGCCACGCGATTCCACATTTCGATTGAGCTGCGAAAGGGCAATAATGGGGATATTCAATTCCTTAGCCAACTGCTTGAGCGAACGCGAAATGGTGCTCACTTCCTGCTCACGACTACCGAACTTCATACCCGACGCATTCATCAGCTGCAAATAGTCGATGATAATCATTTGCACATTGTGTTCCTTCACCAATCGGCGCGCTTTGGTGCGGAGTTCAAATACGGAGAGCGACGGCGTGTCGTCCACATAGAGCGGTGCGCTGTAGAGTGCGCGGATACGCTTCATTAAATCTTGCCATTCATCGTCGCGGAAATCGCCGTTTTTTATTTTTTCGCTCCTTACATTACACACATTACTAATCAAGCGGTTCACCAACTGGAGGTTCGACATTTCGAGCGAGAAAATAGCCACCGGCACATTAAAGTCCACGGTCATGTTTTTCGCCATCGACAGCACGAGCGCCGTTTTACCCATTGCCGGGCGCGCCGCAATGATAATCAAGTCGCTGCGTTGCCATCCCGAGGTGATTTTGTCGAGGTCGCGGAATCCCGAGGGCAAGCCGCTCAAGCCATTATTTTGCTGTCCGGCTTCTTGCATTTTATTGAGCGCCTCATTGATGATGGGGTCGATTTGCACCACCTCGCGCTTGAGCGTGTTGCGCGAAAGCTCAAAGAGTTTGCCTTCGGCTTCTTGCATCAAATCGTACACATCGAGCGATTCATCGAAAGCCAGCGTGCCAATTTGCGAGCTAAAACTGATTAATTCGCGTGCCAAATATTTTTGTGCCACAATTTGGGCATGGTATTCAATATTGGCAGCCGACGCCACACGGGTGGTGAGTTCGGAGATGTGGACAGCGCCGCCGGCTTCTTCCAAATTGCCGGAGGAGCGAAGCTGCTGGGTAACGGTGAGCAAGTCGATGGGTTGCTGTTGGATGCTCAAATCGCGAATAGCAGCATATATCAATTGGTTGGCTCTCAAATAAAAACTTTCCGGTATGAGCAATTCGCTCACAGCAGCGTAGGCATCTTTTTCAAGCATAATAGCTCCGAGCACCGCTTCTTCAAATTCAATGTCTTGCGGTTGGGTTTTGCCTAATTCCGTGCCCGGCTCGCTTTGGTGAACGGGCTTTTGCCGATAATGCTGCCGATGTGCCGATTGTTTTGCTAATTCAAATTCCATAGCGCGAATAAATGGGGTTAATGAGTGCAAAAAGCATTGTTGGGTGCAAAGTTAAAACTTTTACAGCGAAAAAACCATTATCCACCCTTATATTTTATACACAATTTTTCCACAATCACCCTATTACCGAACGCTAAAAAGGCTGCGCGGCAATCAACTGCCACACAGCCTTAGCAAAGAAAAGTATAATGAAAAGTCTACATCAAATGGATTGGATGATGTCCCACACAAAGGCGCGGAGACCTAATTTGGGGGTTTTCAAGTCTTCTTCGTGCAAATAATCGAGCACGCGCTGCAAGTGGTCGTCTTCCACCATCACCATCATGGCGGAGCACATGGAGGGCCAAGCGTGGGTGCCATAGTGCGGGTCGCCGTCCACACTGCCGCGGCCAAACACCTGCTCCCATGCCGTGAAGCCACGGCAACCCAATTGCTTCAGTTTTTCCACTATTCGCTCATAGTAGGCTTGGTCGAATGCTATAAATATTGCTTTCATGCTTCTGCTTGTTTTTGAGAGTTCAACTTAAGTGCCTTTTGGTGCTTGCGGCGCTGACGTCGCACGCCATTGAAGGCAAAGATAGTGTAGAGGGTAGGCACAAAGAGCAAGGTAAGGATGGTGGAGAAGGTGAGACCACCAATCACTGCCACACCCATCGGACGCCACATTTCGGCACCTTCGCCGGTGCCCACTGCCATTGGCACCATACCCAAGATGGTGGTGAGCGAGGTCATCAACACAGGGCGCATACGGCTCTTACCTGCATTGAGCACCGATTTTGTGATGCTCAAGCCGCGTTCGCGGTTGAGGGTAATGTAGTCGATGAGCACGATACCGTTTTTCACCACAATTCCAATCAACATAATACCACCAATCATCGACATGATGTTGAGGTTGGTGCCAGTGATCCACAATATCAGCACCACACCCGAGAATGCAAACATGATGGAGGTCATGATAATGCCGGGATAGGTGAAGGATTCAAATTGCGATGCCATCACAATGTACACCAAGATGATGATAAGCACTGCCAGCATACCCAAGTCGGAGAATGAATCCTGTTGGTCTTCAAACGAACCACTCAAGTTCACGGTAATACCGGCGGGGATGTCCATCTTGTCGAGCTGAGGTTGCACATCTGCCACAATCTCACTCATCGGGCGGTCTTGCACCACTGCCGACACGGTAACGATACGCTCACGGTCTTTGCGCTCGATGGTAGGCGGATTGAAGCGCTCTACCACGGTGCCCACTTCTTTCAAGCGGATACCCTTGCCTTGATTGTTGAAAATGAGAATGTTTTCAATATCTTCAATCGATTCGCGATGCTCGGGGGTGTACATCACCTTGATGTCGTATTCGTCGCCATCTTCGCGGAAATAGGAAGCGGTGGAGCCATTGATGCGATTACGCAATGCCGAGGCGGCGGTGTTGAGGTTCAAGCCATAGATGGCGAGTTTCTCTCGATCGAAGTCCACCTGATATTCCGGTTGATAGTCTTCGCGGCTGATACGAATATCTGCCGTTCCTTCCACCGATGCGAGCACGCGTTTCAAGCGCTGAGCCACACTGTCGGTTTTTTCCAAGTCGTAGCCGTAGATTTCGTAGTCGAGGGTCGACTGACCGCTCATGCTACCGCCACGGTTACCACCCACATTCACCTGATATTTCACCAGTTCGGGATAGTTGTCGAGGTCTTTACGCATCAAGCCGGCAATTTCCACAATGCCACGTTCGCGATTTTCCACCGAAGAGAGCTTGATGTTCATGGTGATAATGTGCGAACCATTGCTCTGCATGGATGCGAAGGTGTTGTCGGTGCTGGCTTGACCTACGGTATAGTTGAATTTATTAATTTCCGGATATTTCTCTTTCCATTCTTTAAATAAGCGCTCTGCCACATCTTTAGCGATATCCACACGGGTGCCAATGGGCAATTCCAAGGTCACACCCAAGCGGCCGTTATCGCTCACGGGGAAGAATTCCGAACCAATGAACGATGTGAGCTGCATAGAGGCAAAGAATATTGCCAAGGCGCTCACAGTGGTAATCCAGCGGTGCTTCACCACCACGGAGAGCAGGGTGTGGAAGCCGTCGTCGAGCTTATCGAGGGCGTGCTCAATGGGGCCATACAATTTGGTGAACCATTTGCCTTTTTCCGGATTTAAGCGCAGCATTTGGCTACAGAGCATCGGGGTGAGCGAAAGGGCTGCTGTGGTGGAAATCACCATCATAATGGTTACCATCCAACCGAGCTGGCGGAAGAGCACACCGGTCATACCGGTCACCAAGGTCAACGGGAAGAACACCGCAATCAGGGTGAGGGTGGATGCCACTACCGAAATTGCCACTTCGTTGGTGCCGTGCACGGCGGCTTGCTTCGGATCGGAGCCGCGCTCAATGTGGGTGGTTACGTTTTCGAGCACCACAATGGCGTCGTCCACCACCATACCGATAGAGATGGACAATGCGGAGAGCGACACAATGTTGAGCGTGTTGCCGGTGGCAAAGAGGTAGATAAACGAGGCAATCAATGAAATAGGGATGGTGATGGCGATGATGATGGTGGCACGCCAGCGTCCCAAGAACACAAACACCACGAGCACCACGAATATCAACGCATACATCACCGTTTCTTCAAGCGAAGCAATGGTGTTGCGAATGTTGTCGCTGGTATCCACAATGTAGTCGAGCTTCACGTCGGAAGGCAGGTTTTTCTGAATACCGGGCAGCGCTTTCTTGATTTTATTGGAAATCTCCACCGAGTTGGCACCGGATTGCTTTTGCACCACAATCATAGCACCTTTCTTGGCATTGGTGTAGGTTTCTTGCGCGCGTTCTTCAGTGGAATCGTCGATGCGAGCCACATCGCTCAAGCGCACCACGGCGCCATCTTTGGTGCCCACCACCAAGTTGCGCATTTCTTGCGGATCTTTAAATTCGCCTTGCACACGAAGTGAATAGGTGTCGGAGCCAATGTCGAACGTACCACCGGGCACGTTTTTGTTTTCGTTGGCAATGAGTTGGTTCACCGATTCCACGCTCAAATTGTAGGCTTCCAAGCGAGCGGGGTCGAGGTAGATGTGAATTTCGCGCTTGGGCGCACCGGTCACCGACACGGAGCCCACGCCATCCACACGTGCCAAGGGGTTGGCCACGCTTTCGTCGAGAATTTTATACAAGCCGGGCAAACTCTCCTCGGCTTCGGCGGAGAGTAGCACGATAGGAATCATGTCGGTACTAAACTTGAAGATAATCGGCGTTTCGGCATTATCCGGCAGATAGTTCGACACCATATCCAATTTATCACGCACGTTGTTGGTGAGCACGTCGATGTCGTAGCCATACTCAAATTCGAGAGTGATAATGGATATGTTTTCCTTTGAATTACTCGTGATATGCTTCAAGTGCTCCACCGAGTTGAGGGAGTTTTCAAGCGGTCGAGTCACATTTTGTTCAATATCTTGCGAGCTCGCACCTGAATAAGTGGTCATCACCATAATGGTGTTGGTATCGATATCAGGATAGAGGTCGATTGGCAGTTTTAGCAGCGAAAACAAACCGATAATCACCACAGCCACAAACACCAAGATTGTGGTTACCGGTTTTTTTACTGCACTTGAATATATACTCATAACTGATGATTAATTTCTGTTTTCTATGAAATAGATGATTATTGCTCTGAAGGAAGGTGTGGCTTATTTCGCTAATTTCACCTTTGTGCCGTTGGTTAAGCGGCTTTGACCCTTGGTCACCACGCGCATACCTGCCGACAAGCCGGATTTGATTTCGTAGCGCTTGCCCATGCGGCGACCCACTTCCACTTCGCGATATTTCACGGTGCCGTCGCTTTCGAGGGTGTAGACATAGCGCACACCTGAGCCGATTTGCTTTTGCACTGCCAAATCGTTGACCACCACGCCGGTGTTGCGACCGAAGTTGAAACTCACGCGGGCAAACATACCGCTGTGCACTTTATTATCACGATTTTCAATGGTTACTTCCACTTGGAAGGTGCGGGTGTTCACATCCACTGTGGGGTGAATGAGGCTCACGTGGCCGTTGAAGGTTTCACCCGGGTAGGTGTCGAACGTCACGCTCACGCTCATGCCTTGCTTCACATTTGCCATCTCGGTTTCGTTGACTGCCACCACCACTTTGAGTGGATTTTGCTGTTCAATCACCAAGATGGGCAATCCTGAAGGAAGGTCGCCGGCTTGATAATTGCGCACGGTCACCACGCCGCTGATAGGGCTGGTGAGCACAGTGTTTTCGCCCATAGTGCTCAAGGTGCGACGGCTACTTTCAATGGCTCTCACCTGCGTGTCGTAGGCAGCTTGGAGCTGGTCCACACTCTGTTGGGTGCCGCCACCCACTTTCACCAATTGCTTGGCGCGTTCCAAATCGCGCTTTGCGTTGGCCAATTGAATTTGTTGTTGGTCGATGGCGGATTTTTGGGTGGCAATATTCACATCGTCGAGAATCACCACGGTTTGTCCGGCACTCACATGGCTACCCACATCCACGAGCAATCGCTTAATGCGGCAACCATTGTTCGACATAATATCGTTGCTCTTATAGGGCTCCACAGTGGCAGAATATTCACTGATTTGGTCCACGATTTCATTGTTGGCGGTTTCCACTTCCACCAAGGGCAATTCTTCCGCTTGTGTAGAGCTTTCTCCACCATCTTTCTTTGAGCAGGAAGCAAGCATCAAAGTGGCTAAAGCTCCCACCATCAAGTAGTTGAATGTAGTTTTCATATACGTATATTTCTTTTTATTAATTGTTTCACCATTTGTTTTCACGAAGCCACTCGCGAAAAAATCTAATTTCTAATCTCTAATTTCTCGTATACTTATAAATCGGGGCATTACCCAGCACATATTCCAAGTCGCTTTCAGCCACCAAATAGTTGTAGATGGATTGGTAGTAGCTCAAGCGGGCTGCCATCAGCGCATCTTCGGTGTCGCGCAATTGCAGGAATGTGCCCGAACCAATTTTAAACGAGTTTTGCATAATTTCGTGTGCTTTTTCAGCTTGTTGCACACCCTTGGTGTTGGCATCCACTTGCTTGAGGCTCTTGGTAAGGTTGTCGAGCTCGTTTTGCACTTGAATATTGAGCGAGCGGGTAAGGTTTTCACGCTGCCACTTCATTTCGCGCACCTGAATTTCGGCTTGCTTTTGCTTGTAGAGTCGGCGACCGCCCTGGAATAGGGGTATCGACACGGAAATGCCCACCGACGATGAGCCCATCCATTGGAAATTGGTGAGCGGATTGCCGTTGCTCATCGAGGAGTAGCTCAAATTGGCACTTGCTGCCACGGTAGGCAACCACGACGCCTTTTGCACTTCAAGCGATTGGCGCAGCATATCGGTTTGCAAATCCAGTTGCTTGAGGCTGGTGTTGTTCACTAAGGAGGTGTCAACAGCCATGGCATTGCCATAAATCGTTTGTTTATAATTATCGAGAGTTTCTGCCGGAGTAAAGTCTAAATTGGCATCCATTGCCATCAAGAGCTTGAGTTGGAGTTTCAATTTATTGATAGAATTTTCGGCATCAATAATGGATGGCTCTAAATTGGTGACTGCCACATTGGCACGCAGCATATCGTATTCGGAAGCCACACCCAGTTCATATTTTTTGGCAAACACCTCGGCGTTCATTTTCGATGTTTCGTAATTCGCCATCAGCACGTTATACGAATCGTAGGCAAGCAGCAACGCATAGTAAGCATTTTTCACCTGATTTACCAATGCCAATTTTGAAGCGCGAGCGGTTTCCAAATTTTGCAAAATTTGGGTATCGCTCAGCTTCAGCGACTTCCACAATTGCGGCACATAGATAGGAATGGATGCCGACAGGGCTGTGGAATAGGTGTTGTCGCGCCCCATTTTGATGGCTGCCACGCCATTGCCGGTGTCCATATACATGGTTTGCTTCATCAAAGTGCGGCTATACTGCCCGGCAAAACTCACCTCCGGCAACAATTGACCCAGCGTTTCGCGCTTGGAATAATCCACGCGAAGCAATTCCATGCTGTCGATTTTCACCGTGGGGTTTTCGTTGAGCGCAATTCTGATACATTCGTCGAGCGACAAATTCATTGCTGCCTGCGCTTTTCCCAAAAATGTGGCTACTGCCATTAGCACCGTTGCCACGATAAGGGTTTTCTTGTTCATAGTCTTTTTCTAATATAATGTGTTATTGTTGATTATTCTTCTGCAAATAGGCATCTATCAATTCCAATCCTTTCGGGGTGGCTACACCGCGCAAAAAGTTCACGAAAGCGCCATCCAGCACTTCCACTTGGTTTAAACCATATTCCGAAAGTTGATCGAAGCCGAATTCCGTGTTTTGATTCGAGCCGTTTAAGCTCCGAATGGTTACAAAAAACAAGAAAGCTGCCACTTTCGTGTTGATGCTTCCCACCACTAAGCCTTGATTTTGGGCTTCGCTCAGCACGGAAGCAAATTCATCCACACGCTTATGGTCGTCTTCGGTGTAGAATTTTTCATACAAATCGGGATACATGCGCCGCAGCTCTGCCACAAAATTGATATGAATCATGCTCCACTTCTTGCGCATATAATAAAAGGTGCCAAACAAGGCCGAAAAGCAATTGCTCGAGCGCTCAAAAATCAATTTCAGAGATTCGCCCACTTCCGAACAATCGGCAGTGAGGCACTCTTTCACCAGCGATTTCTTGTCGGGGAATTGCTCATAGAGTGTGCGCTTCGATATGCCGCAACTCCGAGCCACCATATCCATCGTCATCGACGAAACGCCGATTGAAAACAGCATTTGTTTCGATTCCTGTAATATCCTTTGTTTCTAATCCATATATAATAATAATTGCGGGACACGCTTTCAAAAATATTGAATACCGTAAACCTTCATCACTCTAAATCTTCATCGTGCCTTTATAACCGAGTGCAAAATTATATGAAAACTTTCAAAACTTAAAAAGTTTTCGTAGTTTTTACCACTGTTTTTCACTTTTTAACCACCATTCCCCCCACTCCCCCTCCCCGAACCAGCCAGACCAGTCGGACCGGTCTTGGCATCCCGTGGGGATGCGATGTGTGTGTAGGCCGGTATGAGATGAGCACGGAGCGCAGCGGAGTGGTCATTGAAATGCCGATAACCGCCGCCCCACCCTGGTGCATGCCGTCAGGTATGCAACCCCTCCCAATGGTATGTCACGCATTCCCATAGGCGAGCGTCAGCGAGCCAATTCCGAGTGCTCCGAGTGCTCTGAACGAAGACGGTGTTTCAACTGTTCCGAAACCTCACTCCCTTCCCTTCAGGGAGGGGCCGGGGGTAGGCTTTTTCCCCAAATCAATGGGTTACAACAAATGAAGGGGCTGCCTGGTATGGCAGCCCCTTTGGGGAGATTATTTTGCGTCGTTTATTTTACTGCGATTTTTTGGGTTTGGGGGCCGGCTTTGATGATGTAGAAGCCGGGGGCTACGGGGATGGTGGCTGTGGTGGCCTCTAATTTGGTGATGAGTTGGCCGTTGATGGCGTACACGGCGATTGGGGTTGGGGCGTCGGCGGACACTTGGATGCTGCCTGGGGCGGCGTAGATGCGTGCGGCGGGCGCCACGTCGGTGATGCCGGTGGGCACGGTGTAGGTGTATTCAAATGGCACCGGTTCGCAGCAGGCGGTGCTGTCGCTCACATAAGCCACCACTTTGCAGGTGGCATCGATGGCGATTGGGGCGCTGTAGGTACTCACCTCGCGGACCGCATTTTCGGCATCGCCTTCGCCCACGATGTAGTAATAAATCGTGCCGCTTTCGTTGGGATTGGTGAAGGCCAACTCGAAAGACTTGGTAAATACGCCCGGCTCGCGTGATGCCTCCGGAGCGAGGAGTGTGCGCTCGCCGAAGCCTTGCTTGATGTTTTGGTTGAAATTCGCCCACGGCGCCGGGAGTGCATACGCATCATAACTTCCGAATGGCACATAGAGGGTGCCCAATCCATAAATTTCGGTGTCGAAAATGTTGTCCGGGCAGGCGTCGCCGGAGATGGGGTCGGGGCGCTGATTGATAACGGTTTGGATGCTCGAACAACCGGAAAAGGCATTGGCGCCGATGGATGCCAAATTCTTCGGGAACGTAACGCCGGTGAGGTCGGTGAGGTCGGTGAAGGCGCTATCTGCGATAGCCACCACGTTGGCAGCATTGTATTGTGCGGGAATTTCGAGCATACCGGCGAAGTCGCTGTCGAGTGCGTAGGGCGCTTTGGTGATAGCGTAGCCGCCGGGCACTTCACTGTAGGCAAACATGGCCGGGTGCTTCAAGCCGAGGAACTTGCTCCAAATGGTATCGGTGGCAAAAAGGCTGTATTTTTCATCGGGCACCGTCAATTCGGTGTTTTGATAGTGCCACGCATCGAAAGCATCTGCGTTTGCCACAGCAGGCGGGTCGTTGGGCGAAGGCTTAAAACTGATAGAAGCCAACGCATTACACCCGGTAAAAGCCTTAGAGCCAATGGAGGTGAGATTGCCAAATTTCAAGCTCGGCAAACTCGAACACCCCTCAAACGCGCTCTCATTAATGATGCCCACTTCAGAGATATTGGGCACGGAATCAAGCGCCACACAACCTTTGAAACTCCCTTTGCCAATGGAGGTAACATTCGTAAAATCAAAGCTCTTCAAAGCAGCACAGTCGCGGAAAGCGGTCTCGCAAACCACATACTCTTGCTCCGGGAGAGTTACTGTTTCGAGGCTTGTACAACCGTCGAAGCAGGAGTAGCCAAATCTTGATATTTCAGGGCTACAAACGGAAATAAACTCCCTTAGTTTTGTACAACCAACGAAAACACTATCCATCTCATTATCTAAACCCGAACCCTTGAGGCGATAAACTTTGACAGATTCCAAGTTGGGGCAAAATCTAAATGCATCGGGACAAATCACTGTATAATCATCGCCGGAGCCGTTAATCGTAACGGATTCGAGAGCTTGGCAGTTTTGGAAGGTGTAGAGAGCAGATGAGTCAAACTTCAAATTACTATTGGCTACTACGGTTTTCAGATTTGGACAAGAAGAGAATGTATAATAATAGCTTAACCAACATACTGGAGATGTAATAGTGGTAAAGTCAAGACTTTCAAGCCCGGTATGACTGAAAGAAGCGTAATTCAAACGGAAAGTGTTGGCAGGGAACTCAATCGACTTGAGACTTGAACATTCATAGAATGTGAACCCGGGGATCTCAAAATTACCGGGAGTGTTTTTTGGCAGCTTTACCGATTTGAGACTTGTGCAGCCCGCGAAAACACTATTCTCAAAGCCGTAGAATCCATTATCAGCATAGAAATTTATACTGTCTTCAAACACTACACTTTCGAGAGCAGTGCAATTTTGAAATGCAAAACTTCGTAATACTTTCAAACTTTTTGGCAACACAATTGAGCAGAGACCAGTGCAGCCATTGAAGGCACACTTGCCTATGGTGTTAAGGTTGGGGGGCAGAGTCAATTCCGTGAGACTGGAGCAACCACAAAATGCATACTGGCCTATGGTGTTAAGGTTGGAGGATAGGGTCAATACCTTGAGACCGGAGCAGCCATAGAATGCGTAATCACCGATGGTTTCGACACTTTCGGGAAGGTTGAGTGCTTCGTAATTAAGCCCAAGTCCTGTACAATATTCGAAGCATCCATCGCAGATGTATTTCACATGGCAGTCCTCAGGGAAAGTTATATCGAAGAGCCACTTGAGGGAGCCAAATCCAGACAAGGCTACAACAGGCTTGCCATCCAGTAGGCGTATTGACGGCACGTGAAGCACATTCGCATGATCCCAATCTTGATTCTCACCAACCCCACTCTTGTTAGGGCTTACAATGTAACCGTTTAGGTCATTGCTGTATTCGAACTTTAACAGCCACTCCTGATAATCCGAGTCATCTTCATAAAACTCATCATAAAACTCACTCTGGGCACGAGCGGGCAGAGCCGAGGTTATAATTAGCAAGCCAATAGCCATGCCGATTTTCCGCAATAAAAAAGCTATTCTCAGAATCATATTGCAAAATTTTTTGTCATTAATAAATACAAAGTCAAAATCAAAAAGAACAATTATTTTCCGCAAAAATAACAAAAATCCACAAAATTTCAAGCATTTATCCCCACTTTTTCTCCCAAATTCAATTTTAGTCACAAATTCCAGGAATTTATCACATTATTTATTTGCACAAGCCTGTCACTGATTACTGACATATTATTTATGTGGTAAAAACAACAATTGTAATAATGATTATCCAAGCTGATGGTTATGTGTGATTAAGTTGGTAACCGAAGGTGTGAGACCGGCTATTTTGGCATGCTCCGGAAAATTTGCAACAGCATCGCATGCTGTGTCTAATATTTTCCGAGCTCCTTTAATATCAAACGAAGTAGCCAGCTCGAGCAAGTCCTGAGTCGACACCTGATGATTCTTGCCATTAATGGTCATACAATGTCGGTTGACATAAGATGGTGCCGAAGGGTCGACTGTAAAGGTGAAATCGTAGGCGGGTGCCAAACGCCAAATGCCTTGACAATCCATCACAAAACTAAAATTCTTGTTATGGTCATCTACATTAGCCGCTATGAAATTCAGTATTGTTAAGAGGAATAACTGCTCAAAGTCGTCGGGCGGTAAATCCAATTTGCGTGCAACCAAAAACAAATCCTCATAGGTTGTTGATAGTGGGCTCATGGCAGCAAGTGTTTGAACATGAAGTTTCTGATTCCCGTTGCGGTCAAATCGCTGTGTCAGGAAATGAACTTCATTTTTCCTCTCAAAAAGTTGAGAAGGCATCATTCTCAAGCCAGCTTGCTGTGCCATAAGGTAATAAGCATATTCAATTCGGGTTGTAGGCAAATCAATATGCTCATCAAACTTTAATATCATCGGTATAAATCCCGGCAGTTGGGTTTCAACCTGTCCGGAATAGCAATCTCCGGATTCAGGATTGACATTAATTAAAGCCTTGGGCCTACGACCTCCTGCAGATGTTCCGATTCTAAAAAGGCTTTCTACTATTAGGTCAGAGCTTAATTGAGCCTTGAAATCCTGAGCATCTTTCAGCATTTTCTGCGCAAGAGCGGATAAGCTGTCTATTTCTACTTTGAAAGAAGTTTCTATCTTTGCTGAAGTGGGCGGCAGGAACTCCAGTGCACCCATACCACGACGGCCGATGTAAGCTAAACGGTCAAGAGCCGTAATATTCTTCATACTGATATGATGAGCCTTCGCCCATTGGCTAAATACTAAATGCCCCCAATTGTCGGGCAATGAATCGGCTATGAAAGATGGTACCCCCCCATACAGCCTGTCCGTTTCAGGATAAATCGGCATTCCTTTTTGAGCAACAATTCCTTTGATAGGAGCTCTTAAAGGGGCTATATCGAGCCCACTACGAACAAAAGCAGAATCGAAATAGAAACAGATTCGGCTATTATGTGCGCTACCGGTTTCAACAAGTGTGCCAACTTGTTTTCCCCAAAGCATTACTTTAATCGATGGAACCATGACGCCTTACTCTTTTAGGTATGAGTTTGTTGATTTCTCGCAGTGCCATAGGTGGCATCGGCAATTCCGGTAGCACTTCTTCCATACGAGATTGCATTCCCACCGGTCGAAGGAGCAAAATGAAGTTGCTTAGCGAGATATTGGGATGCTTTCCTTGCTCAAAACGGCAAATGGTGGTATAACTAACTCCTGACTTCTCGGCTAATTCACGTTGGCTTAATCTGGCCGCCAGGCGATATTCTTTCATCCGCCGGGCGAGCAACTGCAGAATGTCGAAATTCGATGTATAATCTATGTCAATCATATTTCACTATATGGGTACTTACTGTGCAAATTTACATTTAAATATCCATAAATGCAAATATAATATGTAATTTTTAGCAGTATGGCAACCAAGGTTGTTTTTGGTTGAAGAGACCACTTGCGGGAACAAAAGAACCGGTCCCTTTGTTCCCGCAAGTGGGTTTTGTGTGAATGATTGGCGATTATTCCGACAGGCAGAGGCGAAGGCCCAAGTATTGGGAGGACATGTCGGGGTACATTGAGTTGCGGTTTGTTATGCGACTGAGTCGTTCCACATTGCCGGCGGAGCCACCTCGGATCACCTTTTTGGTGCCGGTATCGGGTCCGGTGGGATTGGTTTGAGCTCCGGAAGAGTAATTGTCCTTCCAGTCGCTGACCCATTCCATCACATTGCCGGTCATATCGTAGATACCCAGCTCGTTGGGAGCTTTCGTGCCCATGGCTTGTACGGTGTTGTTGCTATTATCTTGGTACCACGCCACATCGCCAAGAGTGTTGCTACCGCTATATTTGTAGCCTTTACTTTTGTTACCCCCGCGAGCGGCGTACTCCCATTCTGCTTCGGTAAGCAAGCGGAAATTCTTACCGCTGAGTTCGTTGAGCTTGGTGATAAAGGTTTGACAATCGTTCCACGTAACATTATTCACCGGCAGGTTGAATCCGGAGTTCTCACTGGGATTTTCGCCCATCACCGCAAGCCATAGCGTTTGCGACACCTCGTATTTTCCAATCAAAAACGACGACAGGGTCACTTTGTGGGTGGGAAGTTCATCGCTGAAAGCATCGCTCGCCTGCTCTGCAGTGGCGCCCATGGTGAAGGTGCCGCCCTCCACTCGCACCATTTCAATCACCACATTGTTGGCAATAAAAAAGTGGGAGGAGCCATTGTTAACTCCGTTGAGCACATGGTCGATGAGCGTGGTGGCATCTGTTAAATCCACCGTGCCGTCGTCATTCACATCATCTTTCAGTTGGGCATTGGCGGTGAATATAGCCACCATCATAAGGGTAAGACTAAATAATATTTTTTTCATAATAGAAGGGTTTAATAAGGTGAATATGATGCAAATATATACAAAAAATTTATTTCTGCAAAAAAAAGAATTGAAGTAAAGAATCAGCCACAACCGGTGCAAGGCGGTTGTCTTGTTAATTACTTTAAAAATCCTATTAAGATTCTTAAAATCGGCAAGATTAAATGGGTGTATATCGGCAAAAAGTGTTATATTTGTAGAAGAAATATGACAACTTTTGATATTCATACGGATAGAGAGCGCAAATTCAGGGTGCTGATGGTGTGTTTGGGCAATATATGCCGTTCGCCGGCCGCCCATCATGTGCTGGAGCACCTCATTGCGCAGCGCCATCTGTGCGATGTGATAGAAGTGGATTCAGCCGGCACCTACGGCGGCCACGCGGGCGACTTGCCCGACCACCGGATGCGTCGTGCGGCAGCCAAGCGCGGCTACCGGCTCACGCATCGTGCGCGGCGCGTGACGCGTACCGATTTCAGCGATTTCAATCTTATCGTGGGTATGGATGGCAGCAATGTGGCGGACCTTCGCCAAATGGCTGCCACCACCGAAGAAGCGGCTAAGGTGGATATGATGGGACGCTACATTACGCAGTTTCCGCACTACGACTACGTGCCCGACCCCTACTACGAAGGCGCAGAGGGCTTTGAATTGGTGCTCGACCTTTTAGAAGACGCCTGCGCCCATCTGCTCGACCACATTGAGCAACTGATTGACCAACGCAAAGAAAACAACTATTAACATAAAAATCTATTTGAAATGAGAAAATTACTCCTGATTGTGACGATTATGACAATGGCACTGAGCGCATTGGCGCAAGCATCACCCATCGCCGTGCGCTGGGAAATGGGACGCAACGGCGCCGAAAAAGGCTACTACAGTTCGCGTTTCATTATTAAAAATGTGAGCACAGCACCCTTGGGCAAAAATTGGCAATTCTATTTCAACCAATTTTCGCGCCGCTTGAAGCTGAGCGATATGCTACCCGTGGACATAAAAGAAGTGAGCACCACCTACTATCAAGTGACCCCCAACAGCCGCTACCGCAACCTCGCCCCCGGCGATTCGATGGTGGTGGACATGCTGATGCGCGGCACCATGGTGAACAGCTGCTACGTGCCCACCGGAGGACACGTGGTGATGGACGGCAACCAAGCCAAACCCATAGCGGTGAACATAGCAATTGCACCGCTCGACAACCCTGAACAATTCCAAAGCCGACCCAACGATTACCCCGACGGCAACCGTATGTGGGCATTCAACGAAACCCTGAAAGACGCCCCGGCACCGGCACATTGCTACGACATTTTCCCCACGCCCAAAAGCGTGAACCTTACCGGTGGCTTCACTAAAGTGGGCAATGTGGTGAAAGTGAAAGGCAATTTGAAAGATGCCAAGCGCTACCTCACCGACGAATTGGCAAAACGCGGCATCTATGCCACCGGCAATCCGCAAACCACCATTGAACTGAAAAAATCGGCTGCCATTGCAGGTGAAGCCTACGAAATGACGGTGGCCAACGGCACTATCGTGATTACTGCCAGTACGGAAATCGGCGCTATGAACGGTGTAAAAACCTTGGTGGCAGCCCTCGACCACAGCACCGCACGCCAATTGGAAAACGCTAACATCAGCGATGCACCCGACTTTGGCTATAGAGGCTTGATGCTCGACATTTCGCGCAATTTCACCACACCCGAAAATCTGAAACGAGTGATTGATTTGCTCGCCTACTACAAGCTCAACACGCTGCACTTCCACTTTAGCGACGATGAGGCTTGGCGATTGGAAATTCCCGGATTGCCAGAGCTCACCGAGGTGGCTTCGCGCCGCGGGTGCACACTCACCGAAGACAATTTTATTGCTTCCATTTACTGCGGCAACGGCAACCCCAACGACCTAAGCCAAAGCGCCAACGGCTTCTACACCCGCGGCGAAATGATTGATGTGCTGAAATACGCTACAGCGCGCGGCATAAAAGTGATTCCCGAAATTGAAACACCCGCACACGCCCGCGCCGCATTGGTGGCAATGAAGGCACGCTACAAAAAATATATCGACTCCGACAAAGCCAAAGCCGAAGAATACAAAATGTGGGACGACCACGACACCAGTGTCTACACCTCCGCTCAATCCTATCACGACAATGTGATGAATGTGGCACACGAAGGCGTGTTCCGCTTCGTGTTTAAGGTGGTGGACGAATTAGAAAAAATCTGGAACGAAGCCGGGTTGAAACTCGAAGTGGTGCATCTCGGCGGCGACGAAGTGCCCAAAGGCTCGTGGGACGGTTCGCCCGACATTCAAGCCCTGATGAAAGAAAAAGGACTGAAGAATGCACACGAAGTGAGCGAATACTACATTCGCCGCGTGACCGAATATTTGGCACAAAAAGGCATCAAAGCCGGCGGTTGGCAAGAAGTGGGCTTGGAACATTTCGACGAACACAATGCCATCGTGGCACCGCGCTTTGCCATGGTGAATGCTTGGAGCACGATTGGCAGTCGCGCCAATGTGCCATATCGCTTGGCTAATGCCGGCTACCCCACCATTTTGTCGAATGTGAGCAATTTCTATCTCGATATGGCATACAGCTGGCACCAGTACGACCAAGGTTTGCACTGGGGTGGCTATTGCGACGAATATGCCTCTTGGTTTGCACAGCCCTACGATGTGTATCGCTCCGAACGCTACAACTATAATGGCGAACCGCTCGACGTAACCAAGGCCGCCGACGGCAAACTCGCACTCGAAAAACCTGCCAACATTATCGGTGTGCAAGGACAAATTTGGGCGGAAACCATCCGCAATTTCGACCAAGTGCAATATTTCATGTTGCCCAAAATGATGGGTTTGGCACTCCGCGGATGGGACGCAAAGCCCGAATGGGACGATGCCAGCGAAGCCTCGTTCATCGCTGCCCGAGCTGCCTATAATGCCAAGGTGCATAAAGAATTGCAAGTGCTCCACACCAAAGGCTACAACTTCCGCTTAGGTTTGCCCGGCGCGAAGGTGGAAGGCGGCAAACTGCTGGTGAATACCCAATACCCCGGCGAGGTGGTGCGCTACACCCTCGACGGTAGCGAACCCACCACCGCTTCACCCGTGTGGAACGGCCCCGTGGCAGTGGACGCATCGGTGAAATTGATTAAAGTGAAAGCCTATCATTTAGGCCACGAATCTCTCTCCACTTACCTCTGGCTGAAATAAAAAAGCATTTTTCTTAGCATAAATGTGTGCAGATTGACAAAAAAGTGTTAATTTTGTCATCTGAACATATTTTTCATTACCAAAACTCAACAGAATGAAGCTCTCTGTGATAGTGCCGTGCTATAATGTGGAAGGATATTTACCGCGATGTGTCGACTCATTATTGCATCAAGATTTAGCGGAAAACGAGTATGAAATATTGCTCATCGACGATGGCTCCACCGATGCCACCGCCGCTATTTGCGACCGCTATGCGGCAGAGCACACCCATGTGAGTGCCATTCACCAAACTAACAGCGGGCAAGGCGCAGCACGCAACACAGGGCTCGACCTCGCAAAAGGCTCCTACATCTTTTTTGTGGACAGCGATGATTTCGTGCCGGAAAACCGCTTTGGCGCTTTGGTACGCATCGCCGAAAAGCACCAATTAGATGTGCTTGGCTTTCATTCTGCCGATGTGGTGGAACACAACGAAGCACCGATACTGCCCGCATTTGAAGGAGAAGTGACGAAAGTGCTCACCGGAGCGCAGTATTTGTCGGAAAACACGATGCAAGGCCCCGTGTGGTGGTTTTTCACTCGGCGCGAATTGATTGAGCGCGAACAGCTGCGCTTTGCTCAGAACCGCAAATTAGAAGATTCGCCCTTCACGCCTGACGTGATTCTTTCCGCTGAGCGCATGGCTCAAGTGGATGATGTGTGCTACTTTTATGTGAACCGTGCCACCAGCACGATGCACAGCAACGACAAAGCCCACTGTTTGGCAATGCTCAACGATTACATATTTTCCTACAAATCAGTGAATCAGGTGATTGAAAAGCATCGCTCTAAGATGGATGCATCGGCTCTGTCGCGACTTTGCGCTCGGCGCGACAGCTTTTTGTACTTCGGTATTTTCCGCGCGCTCAAGGCGGGCACATTGAAAGAATTCTACTTCGAGCTCAATGCCGAAGAAATGATGCCGCTTAAGCCGCTCGACAAAAGAGATTTCCCGAGCGTGAAATGGACGCTGCTCCGCCTCTTGTTTAATTGCCCGGCACTCACCCGATTTTTAGGAATGATTTACACACTTATATATAGATGAAGAATAGAATAGCAATTTATGGTGCCGGTGGATTCGGCAGAGAAGTGGCTTGCCTGCTTCGGAAGATTAATGAGGTAAAGCCCACATGGGATTTCGTGGGATTTTACGACGACGGAATGGAGATAGGCTCCGCCATTGATTACGGACATGTGCTCGGTGGCATGGCTGAACTCAATGCCGTGGGCTATCCGCTCAGCGTGGTGGTGGCAATGGGCTCGCCCAAGAGCATAAAGCATGTGGTGGAACAAATCCACAATCCCTATATCGATTTCCCTAACATCATTTCGCCCGACGCAAAATGGCTCGATGAGCAAAGTGTGACGATGGGAAAGGGAAATGTGGTGGCAATGGGCAACTATTTTTCTTGCAATGTGCACATCGGCAATTTCAATATGCTGGTGGGATTTTCCACCATTGGCCACGATGCCACGTTGGGCGATTTCAATTGCTTGATGCCCGGAGTGCGGGTATCCGGAAATGTGACCGTGGGCAATGAGAATATGATGGGATCGGGTGCTATCATTTTGCAGGGGCTATCCATAGGAAATGAGATAACCATAGGAGCAGGTTCCACATTAATGACCAACCCCAAAGACGGAGCCACCTATTTGGGTTGCCCTGCCAAGAAGATTTTTTAAAACGGAAAACGAAAGCGATATGTTCCCGAATTTTAAGTTTCATCACATTGGCGTAGCAGTATTCTCAATAGAGAAAACCGCTAAAGTGTATGCCGTCGGCGGCTACACAGCATCGGTAACCGTGTTCGATCCCATTCAAAACGTGAATATCTGCTTTTTGCACAAAGAAAATATGCCCACAGTGGAATTACTGGAGCCGGTCGACGAACATTCGCCGGTGGTGGCAACCCTGAAGAAAAGCGGTGTAACTCCTTATCACACTTGCTATGAAGTGGAGAATATGGACGAAGCCACTGCCACATTGAGGCAGAACAAATTTTTGCCCGTTGGAAAGAGAGCTGCAGCAGTAGCATTTGGTGGAAGGAACGTGCAATTTTTCTTCCATAAAGACGTAGGACTGATTGAAATAGTTGAAGCAATATGAGATGGTTTGTGTTTCGAAATCACACGGTGGAGGCACTCTTTGATACAAGCCTCACCGCCTATTCCGGCTACGACGATGTAAGCGTGGTTCCGGAGGAGCATGCCGGCTATATCTGGTTCTTCCAAGTGCCGGTAAAATTCAATGCCGAAGTACTCGCGCAAGAAATCGACAGTTTCTGCGATAAACTCCGCTATGTGAGCGCCCGTATCGCCAACAAGCCATTCGTGATTTTTACGATGGTGAATTTGCACCCGATGAAATTCTCCACCGGCGACCACCGCGTGCAAGCGGCTATCGATAGGTTTAATGCCGCTGCGCGAGAATTGGCGCAGAGCCACCCGATGGTGAATGTGGTGGATTTTAGCGAATTTACCTCGCAATATGCCGTGGAGCAATTGGTGAATTGGAAATTTTATTTCATCTCGCAATCGCTCCTTAGCCCCAAAATTGCTAAAGATTTTAAACTGTGGTGGCAGCGAATTGAAAAAGAAATTGCCGGAAGCCGCAAGAAGTGCTTGGTGCTCGACCTCGACAACACGCTTTGGGGTGGTGTGCTGGGCGAAGCCGGCATTGAGGGTATCAAAATTGGCGGCGACTATCCGGGCAATGCGTTCCTCTGCTGGCAGCAGGCGTTGCTGGAGCTGAAGCGCCACGGCGTGATACTTGCCGTGTGTAGCAAAAATAATGCCGCCGATGTGGAAGAGGCTTGGGTGAAACATCCGGGTTTGGCGCTCCGCGGCGAGGATTTCAGCGCCTGCCGCATCAATTGGACCGACAAAGCTACCAACATCCGCGAATTGGCAACCGAACTCAATATCGGACTCGACAGCATGGTATTTGTTGACGATAACCCCACGGAGCGGGCGTGGGTGAAGCAAATGCTTCCCGAAGTGGAGGTGCCCGATTTTCCGGAACAGCCTTACCTCTTGCCGACTTTTGCCAAGCAATTGGTAGACCGCTATTTCCGCATTTATGCCCTCACCGACGACGACCGCCACAAGGCGGCACAATATCAAGCCAATGCCCAAAGGAAAGCTGCCGAACAGCATTTTTCTCGGTTTGAAGATTTTTTGCAGAGCCTTGAATTGGTGTTGAAGGTGGAAGAGGCCACCCCGTTCACCATACCCAGAATAGCGCAATTATCTCAAAAAACCAACCAATTTAATCTCACCACTCGCCGCTACACTGAAGCGGATATCACTGCCAAACTAGCCAATGGAGCTAAGGTGTACACCATGAGTGTGAGCGACAAATTCGGCGATTATGGCATCACCGGTGCCATGATTGTGGAGCCCTACGCTCCGGGTAAGGTGAAGGCCGACACGTTGATGCTCAGTTGTAGAGTGCTGGGCAAAGGATTAGAGTTCGCTTTCGTTTGCTATGTGTTCAATTTGCTTTCTAAACAAAGATTTAGCGAGATGATGGCTGAGTATATTCCCACCAAAAAGAATGGCCAAGTGAAAGATTTCTGGGAAAAGGTGGGTGGCAAATTGGTATCCGCCTCACCCTCTGCCTCGCACTATAGCATCCGATTAGACCGAAATTTTAAAATTCAATCTTATTATAAAATACTACTAACCAATGGAGAATAAAATTCTAACCATTATGAGAGAAGTGCTCGACGACGCAAATGTGCATCTCGGAACCACCAGTGAAAACTGCGAAAACTGGGATTCGCTCCACCATTTGATGCTGATGTCGGAGTTGGAAGAAGCATTCGGCATGGATTTCACCCCCGAGCAAATGGCAACCATGAAAGATTTCCAAACCATCAAAGGAATGCTTGAAAAGTGATAGGATTTTGATTGCGTATGAAGATAGTGTATTGCATCAATAGCATCCGAGTGCTGGGCGGCATCGAACGAATAACGGTAGTGAAAGCTAACGCCCTTGCTGAGGTGCCAGGCAATGAGGTGTATATTGCAGTGCTGTCCGACAAAAAGGGAACCTACACCGAAGCCCCTTCACCAAGGGTGAAAGTGGTGGATTTAGATGCGGAATTTTTCCCCAATGGGCATCCGGGGAGCAGAATTGCCTATGTGTGGCAATCGCTCAAACAGGGTAAGGTATACAGGCGCAAACTGGCGGATTTTCTGCATCGTGTAAATCCCGATGTGGTGGTTTCGGTGGGTCATACCGAATTTTATCACTTACCAAAAATTCGTGGAACATGGAAATTGGTAAGAGAATTACACTTGCCTGCCAACTACAGAATCACACTCAGCAAAGGCGAGAGCAAATTCCGTCATCTCACAGCGTGGTATGGCACCATCAAAGACAAATTTTATTACCCGAAATATCACAAGGTGGTCACCCTCACACAGTGGGACAAAGCGGAGAATTGGAGCAAAGCCAAAAATGTGGTGGTGATGCCCAATCCGGTAACCTTTCACTGTGAGCATACCTCTGATTTAATGGAAAAGGCATCGTTTCTATCGGGCGGCTCGCAGAAGTCAAGTCCTTCGATATGCTGATTCGTGCATTTGCCATTGTGCATCTCCGATTCCCGGATTGGACATTGCACATTGTGGGCGATGGCGAGCAGAAAAGTAGGCTTCAAAAGATTATTATTGAGGAAAACCTTACCGGCTGTATTCGGCTTGAAGGACGCAGCGCAGATGTGGCTGAATGGCTGTTGCGCTCGTCAATTTTTGCGCTTTCGTCGAAAATGGAAGGTCTTCCTATGGTAATCTTAGAGGCTATGGAATGTGGTTTGCCGGTGGTGTCGTGTGATTGCAGATATGGGCCACGCGATATCATTGTAGATGGCTATAACGGTTGGCTGACGCCGGTGGGCGATGAAAATGCTTTTGCTGAAAAACTTTGTGCCATGATAGAAAACGAATCCTTGCGCCGAGAAATGGGTAAGCACGCCAAGGAAACTGTTCAAGAATATTATCCGGAAGCATTGGCTCTGCGATGGATGAACCTTTTTAACGAAATGATTGAATCATGAAGCTGTCGGTGATTGTGCCTTGCTATAATGTAGAGTCGTATTTGGAAGGATTTTTTGTTTGCCTTGATAAGCAGTGGGGCGAACGCACCGACTATGAGGTGATTTTCGTGAACGATGGCAGCACCGACCGCACGCAAGCCCTATTGCATCAATATGTGGCAGCCGACACACACCACCGCGTGCTCGTGAACCAAGATAACCAAGGTGTTTCCGCCGCGCGCAATACCGGTATGGAAGTGGCTCGAGGCGAATGGATTGCCTTCGCCGACCCCGATGATTTGCTTGCGGAGGGTGGCTATTGTTTGCTAATGAGCAAGTGTTTGGACGACAAAATTGATGTGCTATCATTTAAATTTCAAACAGTCAACGAGAATGACGAATTTAATACTCATTACCATTTGTCAACCAACATAATTTGGGAAGGCATCTCTATCAATAGAAACGAAAATATTACGCCCAATGTGTGGGCATATTTGTATCGCAATAAGGTAGTTCAGGCAATTGGTGTCAAATTTGATTTGGAAGCTACCTTTGGAGAAGATGCCTTATTTAATGCTATATTGCTCTCAAAAGGCGTGAAAATAAGATTTCTGGATACGGTGTGCTATTGCTATATACAGCGTTCTAAATCAGTTTCTCACACCACGAATAAGTCAATAATTCAACGAAGTGTTAATGGATTAATGTATTGTATCCAGGAAGTTCAGAAGTTATCAAATTCTGATTATTCAGCCTTCAATTGGGTGAAATTATTTGTTCTGAATATTGCGTCGCATTTAATGCGGGGTGATTTTGGTGTGCGGGAGGTTCGGCAAATTCGCGACCGACTGATAGGAATGAAGGTATTCCCACTCACCTCACCATGGCGCACCGAGCGCCTTTATTTCGCCGCCTTAGCCCACCCCCGCCTCCTTCCATTGGTCAGAACAGCAGTGAAACTAAAAAAGAAACTAAAGAGAATTAGAAATTAGATATTGGAGATTGGAGATTAAATAAAGGCTAATAGCTAACAACTAATGGCTAACAGCTAATAGCTAACAATAATTGGCTAATGGCTAACGGCTAATGGCTAACGGCTAATGGCTATCGGCTATGCAGTCACGACTTTTTTTCTCGTTTCATGCCACAAAGGAAAATTCGGCAAGCATCAGTTAAATAAAAGAGCCGAAACAAATAATCCATTATTTCTTCACAAAACATTAGGTAAATTGCTGAAAATTTTGTAATTTTGCAACGGAAATTTAGATTTTCATAACATTTTGTAATTAAATTCAAGTACATTAGGATGAAAGCAGCAGAAGTAATCAACGACCTTCGCCGTCGTTTCCCCCACGAGCCGGAATATTTGCAGGCTGTGGAAGAAGTGGTGACCACCATTGAAGACGTCTACAACCAAAACCCCGAGTTTGAGCAGTATAACCTCATTGAGCGCTTGTGCATTCCCGACCGCATTTTCTCTTTCCGTGTGTCGTGGGTAGATGATAAAGGACGCGTGCAAAACAATATGGGCTACCGCATTCAGCACAACAATGCCATCGGCCCCTACAAAGGCGGTGTGCGCTTTCACTCTTCAGTGAACCAATCCATTCTGAAATTTTTAGCTTTTGAGCAAACCTTTAAAAATTCGCTCACCACATTGGCAATGGGTGGAGCAAAAGGCGGTAGCGACTTCAATCCCAAGGGGAAAAGCAATATGGAAATCATGCGTTTTTGCCAAGCATTTGTCTCGGAACTATGGCGCCATATCGGACCGGACACCGATGTGCCCGCCGGCGATATCGGTGTGGGCGGCCGCGAAGTGGGATTTATGTATGGACAATACAAGAAAATGGCTCGCGAAAACACCGGTACTTTCACCGGAAAAGGACTGGAATTTGGCGGTTCGCTCATTCGCCCCGAAGCCACCGGCTATGGCAATGTGTATTTTTTGCTCAATATGCTCGCCACTCGAGGCATCGACATTAAAGGCAAACGCGTGGCCATTTCAGGCTCGGGCAATGTGGCTACCTACACGGCTGAAAAACTAATCCAACTCGGCGCTAAGGTGGTGACAATGAGCGACAGCGATGGCACAATTTATGTGCCGGAGGGATTGAGCGAGGAGCAAATGCGCTACATTTTTGAATTGAAGAACTACTATCGCGGGCGCATTCGGGAATTTGCCGAAGAATATGGCTGCGAATACTTTGAAGGCGGCAAACCATGGGGCGTGCCTTGCGACATCGCTATGCCTTCCGCCACTCAAAACGAACTCAATGGCGACGATGCACGCACGCTGCTTGCCAATGGCGTGATTGCCGTGAGCGAGGGTGCCAATATGCCTTCCACGCCCGAAGCAGTGCACGCTTTCTTGAAAGCAGGCATCTTGTATGCGCCGGGCAAGGCGGCTAATGCCGGTGGCGTGTCGGTATCCGGATTGGAAATGGCACAAAATTCGCAAAAACTTACCTGGACTGCCGAGGAAGTGGACCAACGACTGAAGCAAATCATGGCAAATATCCACGAGCAATGCTGCAAATATGGCAAAAACCCCGACGGCACCATCAACTATGTGAAAGGCGCCAACGTGGCGGGATTCATGAAGGTGGCACGCGCCATGATGGCACAAGGCGTGCTCTAAGAAAAGTTTGCACAGAGCAATAGAATAACAAAGGCTAAAGGCTACAAATGGCTTTTAGCCTTTTTTGCAAACAGCCCTATTGGGATTGACATCACCGCATCATCCACATTACCTTTGCAACCAAGTTCTTTGAAATTATGATCAGCAGCGAGTAGTACAACGGTTTCAAATGTTTCACAAATAGGTTTTGGTTTTCGTTTTCGTTCAATTGGTGTTTCAAATGTTTCAGGTGTTTCAAGTGTTTCAAGTGTTTCAAGTGTTTCAGGTGTTTCAGGTAAACAAGAAATCTCTAACCAAGCGCGAAGCGCGACTAACCGAGCGAGCTTGCGAGTGGCTAACCAAGTGCGAAGCACGGCTAACCTTCAAATTGGTGTTTTGTGTGATGCTTGGCTCCCTTTCACATAAATTATCCGAAAAAAGTGTGCGCAAAAAGGTTGCTATCCGCAGATAAATTTGTACATTTGTGATACAAAATTGAATTTATCTATTTTTAAACTATTTTTATCATGGCAAAAATACAAGGAGCAGTGGTGGTGAACACTGAGCGATGCAAGGGATGCAACCTGTGTGTGGTGGCATGCCCCACAGATGTGCTCTCACTGCAACAAAAAGAAGTAAACAATCGCGGCTATCATTTCGCCTATATGGCTCAGCCGGATAAGTGTATCGGTTGCCAAAGTTGTGCTTTGGTGTGCCCTGATGCATGCATCGAAGTGTATCGGGTGATTGAAAAATAACGTAGAAGCATCTAAAGAATTTTTACATACTATGAATGAAGAAGTGAAATTGATGAAGGGTAACGAGGCGCTGGCTTTGGCTGCCATCCGCTATGGCGCCGACGGCTATTTCGGTTACCCGATTACTCCGCAGTCGGAAGTGCTGGAATGTTTGGAGGCTGAAATGCCGTGGGAAACCACCGGCATGGTGGTGCTCCAAGCTGAAAGCGAAGTGGCTGCAATTAATATGGTGTATGCCGGAGCATCATGCGGCAAGGTGGTGATGACTTCCACCTCAAGTCCGGGCTTTAGTTTGATGCAAGAGGGAGTTTCCTTTATGGCTGCCAGCGAGGTGCCGGCATTGCTGGTGAATGTGATGCGTGGCGGCCCGGGATTGGGCACCATCCACCCTTCGCAAGCCGATTATTTTCAAGCCACCAAAGGCGGCGGCCACGGCGACTACCACATGATTGTGCTGGCGCCGAGCAGTGTGCAAGAAATGGCGGATTTCGTGGCACTGGGCTGGGACTTGGCGTTTAAATATCGCTGTGTATCGATTATACTTGCCGACGGTGTGGTGGGACAAATGATGGAAAAGGTGGTGCTGCCTCCGCAACGCCCGCGTCGCACTGAGGAGGAGATTCGCAAGCTCTGTCCTTGGGCGGTGCTTGGACGAAAAGGAATGCGCAAACCCAACATCATCACTTCGCTCGAACTCGACGACGATAAAATGGAAGCCAACAATCTGCGCTTCCAAGCCACCTATCGCGAGATTGAAAAGAATGAAACCCGCTGTGAATTGGTCGATACCGACGATTGCGACTATCTGATTGTGGCGTTCGGTAGCCAAGCGCGCATCGCTATGAAGGCGATGGAAGAAGCACGAAATGAGGGCATTAAGGTGGGATTGGCTCGCCCTATCACGCTGTGGCCTTTCCCGGTGGAGCAAATCCGCAAGGCGGCGGCTCATGCCAAAGCTCTGCTTGTGGTGGAACTCGATGCCGGGCAAATGATTGAAGACGTGAAATTGGCTATTGAATGTAGCAAGCCGGTGGAGCATTACGGTCGCCTCGGTGGCAATGTGCCTACGCCTGATGAAGTGCTTGCCGCTTTGAAAGAAAAATTCATCAATAAGAAGTAATGGTTATGGATACTAAAGATATTATTCAACCGCAGAATCAGGTGTATAAAAAACCCGCTCTGCTCAATGATAACCACATGCACTATTGCCCGGGTTGCAGCCATGGCGTGGTGCACAAATTGGTGGCTGAAATTATAGAAGAAATGGGCGCTGCAGAATATGCTATCGGCATTTCGCCGGTGGGTTGCGCGGTGTTTGCCTACAATTATATCGACATTGATTGGCTTGAAGCCGCTCACGGGCGTGCCACCGCTATGGCTACCGCCGTGAAGCGATTGATGCCCGACAAATTGGTGTTTACCTACCAAGGCGACGGCGACTTTGCCGCCATCGGCACATGCGAATCTATCCATTCGTGCAATCGTGGCGAAAATATTGCCATTATTTTTATCAATAATGCCATTTATGGTATGACCGGAGGGCAAATGGCGCCCACCACACTTATCGGGCAGAAAACATCCACCTGCCCCTACGGACGCCGCGTGGACCTCAATGGCTACCCGCTTTCAATCACGCCGCTGCTGGCGCAATTGGATGGCACTTGCTATGTGACCCGCCAAAGTGTGCACACGCCGGCTGCCGTGCGCAAAGCTAAAGCTGCCATTCGCAAAGCCTTCGAAAATAGTATGGCGGGCAAGGGCACTTCGGTGGTGGAAATTGTGAGCACTTGTAATTCGGGCTGGAAAATGAGTCCCGAAAAAGCCAATGAATGGATGGCTGAGCACATGTTTGCCAAATATCCATTGGGCGATTTGAAAAATATTGACGATAAGAAAAAGGAGGAATAAGCCATGACAGAAGAATTGATTATTGCCGGATTTGGCGGCCAAGGCGTACTTTCTATGGGTAAGATTTTGGCTTATTCCGGTTTGATGGACAATAAAGAAGTGACTTGGATGCCGTCGTATGGCCCTGAACAGCGTGGCGGCACCGCCAATGTGACCGTGATTTTGAGCGACGAACGCATCAGCTCGCCCATTCTCAACACCTACGACACGGTGATTGTGCTCAATCAGCAAAGCCTCGACCGCTTCGAAAAGCAAGTAAAACCGGGGGGCGTGCTGATTTACGACAGCTACGGTATTCACCAACCGCCCACTCGCACCGACATCAAATCGTATTGCATCAATGCGATGGAGGCGTCGTTTGAAATGAAAAACGGCAAGGCTTTCAATATGATTGTGCTGGGCGCTTACTTGAAAATCAAACCCGTGGTGAGCATTGAAAATGTGCTCAAAGGCTTAAAAAAAACACTCCCTGAGCGCCACTGGAATCTGCTCCCCATGAACGAAGAAGCCCTGAAAAAAGGCATGAGTTTGGTGGCCGAATAGCCCCGGTAGCGAAAATATAAAAATCACATATTCCCCCTGCCCTCCCACAAAGGATAGGGGGATTGTTTTGTCCGGTTTTTAGTTGGCGAAATTCACGCTCACGCCAATTTGGAAGCGAGCGGGATTGAGGGGATAATGGGGTGTGGAAAAATAGTCGTTGCCGCCAAATGAGCCTTTATTGGCATGGGTGTAAGCCACATAGAAGCGCGCTTGCTTCATGCGGAAATTGGCATACACATTGATGAAGGCAAAATTGCCGCACTTCACTTCGTGCTGATTGTGGAAATTCATGAGCGCCGGATTGTAGGCGGGTGCATAATACCGGGTGTAGTAGTTGGCGTCGGCACCGAGTTGCACTTTCAGCACTTTTGCCACGGCGAATTTGATAAACAAATTGCTGTAGATGGCAAATTTTGGCAAGGCGAGCACTTGCTCGTTGCTGCTGGTTTGGTAGGTGCACTCATTATCCCAAGTGAGGATACCGAAGCGCAAATGCTGCTTGAGTGTGGCGCTGAGCACATGCACCGGCGAGGAGCATTGCTCCGGGCTGCCGCTTTCGCCAAAATAGAGGTAATTTTTAAGCGTTTCGTAGCCCACATTCACCGTGGTAGCGGTCCAAGGAATCGAGAGCTCGCCGCCCACACGGAACCGCGTTTCCTTCCCAAAATCATTGCTCCAAGCGTAGTGGTTGCTGATGAAATGCTTCATCAAGAATGGTGCTTCCACATTTTTGAAATAGCCGTAGCCTTTCACCACCACGGTGTCGCCAAAGAGGCGGATACGGGTGGCGATATCGCCCACAGCCTCCACATCGCCTGCCACATCACCCAGCACGCCGAATTTAGCTTCGGCATTGTAGGTGAGCACCGTGCCCTGCTGCTTGGTGAGCGAGCCGCCCACATACATCAAATTCTCGGTGGTGCGAGGCTCCACTGTGCAGGGCAGCGGATCCAGTCCTTCGGGTAGCGAGCCGGAAGCCGACACAGAGTCGGCCACCTGAGTGTAGCGGCGGATTTCGTGTTGGGCATACAGGGCAAAACCGAATTTGGCATACTTATTAAAGCCCTCTAATAGGGAAATGCCCAGCGTGTTGCGCAGATGCCAATAGCGATTGAATTCGTCGGTACCCTCAGCGCTGAGGTAGGTGTTGGGGAAAAATTCTTTGCCTTGTGTGCCCGATTCGTTGATAAACTTATGGGAATTGATTTTATAGTCGAGATTCCAGATAAAACTCGTGACCGGGATGTAGGTTTTGCTCACGATAGTGTCGGCAATGGAATCGCGATTATATTTGTAGTAACCCACTTTGTAGCGGTGGTTCATCACCAATTGGTGTCCGGTGAGTCCGGATTGTGCAGCGGTGAGGCGCGTGAGGATATCCTTTGGGTTCACCTTTGTGTCGCCGCCTTGCACTTCTGCCGGGTCGGTGATATAGCGGTCGTCCACTATGCCGCCGTTTTCCTTGTTGGTGAGGTTGTAGTTCATCATCACGGCTTGCAATTCGTAGCGGTCGCCCAAATAGGAAGCCGAGCCCTTCCACACAAAATCTTTGTGGGCTTGATTTTCGTAGCTACCCTTGCTGTAGATATAGTCTAAGCAAGCGCCAATCGCCAACCGCTTATTCACATTGCCGCTAAAATCCACGGTGGTGCGGTCTTGGTTGCTATATTTGTCGCCGCCGGTGGTGTGAGAAAGCAGGGTGATAGGAATGCGCGAATTGTAGAACCGATGGTTTTCAACCTTCGGGAGCCATGTGCTGAGAGCATCTTCGTGGAAAAAGGCACTTGTGGGCTTGCGGTCGAAGAAAACTTGGTCTTGCCCCGGGCTGCCGTAGTTGCCGGTGGTGGCATAAGCCCTGCTTCGGAACGAGGGGATGGCTGCATCGTGATAATTTTCGTAGAGCGTGTCCATATCGGCGGCATATCGCAAGCCGAGCGGATTGCTCATGGTCCAAGCATAAGGAGCCGGTACCTGCACATTTTCCTTCTTTTTGGCAAAGGCGCCAATCGCTACCCATACCAAAAGAGCCAAGATGCTATATTTCAATAGAGAATGCTTCATTTCCGAGTGTCTGCATTTAGAATAAGTGCAAAGATACGCATTATTTTTTATATGCAGGTGCATTCTCGGCTAATCGATGTCAAAAACATAGTTAAGAAAATCGTGCATTGGCTGAAGTCGGCGCAGGTCGGTAGCCACTTTTTCCACCCAGTCGGGGCAATCGAAATAGGCTTCATCGAGGTCGGCAAGCATGATGTATTCCTTCATTTTCAGGTATTCCGCCATCGGATTCGACGCTTCGTAGGGCTTAGGCATTTTTTTCAGTGTGTCGCAGTCCCAGTGGTAGAAATTGCGGATAGAAGGGTGGTTGATGATTTTCAGAAATTCCTCGGCTTCGGCATCGATGAGGCTACGCAATTGGTCGAGCACGGGTTTTTCCGGCCACCAAATTCCTCCGCCAATCATCAGTTTACCCGGCTGAAAATGCACATAATTGCACGAAATTTTGGTGTGGCGCCCGCCCTTGCCAATCACGGCAGAGAAATAATTTTTGTACGGACTCTTATCCTTGCGGAAGCGGATGTCGCGATAAATGCGGTAAACGGCATTTTTCACTTGGAGTCCGCGCGAACCCTCATCATACTCGCTCACGAGCATGATGAGGCGTTCGATATCGGATTCCCAATCCTTTCGGATAGCATCGTATTCCGCCTTGTGAGCCTTAAACCACGTTCTATCGTTGTTCTGTTCCAAGCGGTGGAGAAAGGCGGTAAGGTCGGAAATTTTGCAGCGAGCGTTCATTTATTGCAGGATAATGTTGACCAGCGCGGTCACGTCGCTCACATTCACTTCTCCATCGGCGTTCACATCGCAAACGCTATCGGTAATGGAATTGAGGATAGCATTCACCAGTGCGGTCACGTCGCTCACATCCACTTTGCCGTCGGCATTGATATCGCCCACGATAGAGGCTTCAGAGAGCTTCACGGATTTGCTTTCGCTCCAATCGCTTTCAGAGTCATCAATGTAGATGGCTTTCACCTTGTAGGTGTAGTTGGCACCCGGGTTAAGTCCGGAAATGGTGTAGAGCGTGTCGGTGATGCCGGTGATGGTGCGTCGGTCGGCATCGCCGGATTCTTCGGCTTTGCGGCGCGCATTGGCAGCGTCGGTGGCATCGCCAGAGTAGATTTTTGCGGCAGCGAGCATGATGCGCTTTTTGGTGGTGGTGTTTTCAATTTTAATTTGGCTACCTTCGGCGCCACCGCTCAGCAAGAGCACATATTCCTTTTCGTTGCTATCGAGTGTGATGCTTTGGGAGCTCACGGCAGTGCCGGCGCTATTGAGCACGCTCACCTTCATTTCCACACCGGTGTCGGAGCTATATGGCTTAGCCGTGATTTTAACGGTGGTGTTTCCATTGGCGTCGGTGATGTCCACTGCCGGGCTTATTACCGAGCCATTGGCTTTATTGGTGTCCAAGCGGAAGTAGCCGGTATCCACGTAAGTGCCGCTGCTGCTCTTGGTCCATCCTTCGGGCAGACCGCTACTGAAATCAGCCTCATTGAGCAATACAGTGGGCGGCACAAGGTCGGCGTTATTCACATAAAGCGTGTAGGAAGCTGCATTTTCGGCAGCGGTCCAATGTGCAGTGAATGAGTTGGAAGTCACGTCGGTGGGTTCGGTGAGCACGGGCTCTGTTTTAGCAATGGCATCCTTCATAAACCAGAAACTCACCACGCCATTTTCGTCGGTGATTTGGGTGATAGGTTTGCTCATATAGTTGCCCGTATTCACCTTGGCAGCCGGCGTGGATTCATCGGTGAGGGCATTGTTGCCATTATAGGGATAAAGGTCGCCCGCCATATTGGTTTCGTCGGCCATACCGCTCGACATTTTCAGCAAGTTGTCGGCAGGAATGATGGTCATACGCTGGAGTGCATAATTGTTCACCACATTGGTGTCCCACGCATTGGCATCGTAGGTGACGTGGGTCACTTGCAAGCCATGTGAAGGCAGGTAAGCGTCCCAACCGCTCAACTGGCGATTTTCGAGCACATAGTATTCATTGGCGTCGGCATCATTCACCACCTTGTAAGCCACCGGATTGGCAGATGTGATGGCCGAGAGAGAATATTGGGTATTGGGGGAAGGAGTGCTCAAGTTCATCCATCCCATAAAGTCCTTCTCGTAGGCGGTGTAGCCGCAAGGAGTGTCGCTATCGTCGTTGTAGCTACCTCCGTCCATCAAGCTCCAGTTGCCCATACCGAAATACGAGCCTGAATATTGAGTATCGTAGAAGTCGGGCAAACCGAGGCAGTGCGAAAATTCGTGGCAGAATGTGCCTATACCATCCAATTTTATGCCGCTATCGGAAGAGCCACGCACTTCATTAAACACGGCAAACTTATTGATATACGTATTGTCGTAGGTGAGTGCACCCGGTCCGTCGCCATAATATGCCGCGCTGCTCAATTCCCATTGGCAAGGCCACACTGCATTTGACACCACGCCATAGGCTTGAGCTTCGCCCACGCCGGCATACACCACAATCACCACGTCGCATTCGCCGTCGCCGTCGTTGTCGTAGTCTTTCCAATTGATGCCGTCGGCTTCAGCCAATTGACAGGCTTCGCCCACCATCTTGCCCACGCCCACGTCGTCGCCATAGCGGTCGTTGCCGCCGTAGGTGGCTCGGGTGCTGCTAAGGGTGTAGATGCCATAGAGGTCGAATTGCGGAGAGAATTTTCCTCCCGACTGGTCGATGAAATATTGCTTCACACTCTTATTGCTATTGGTGTAGATGTTTTGAAAACTTTCCACACTGTTGCTCATCTTCTTGTCGGTGTATTGCACCAGAATGATGGGGATTTTCGGGCTTCCGGTGCCGGGCACTTGAGGCGACTTGCGGATAGCAGATTTCTTTTTTGCCTTGGCACGTGCGCCTGCTTGCAGCGAAAGCGCATCGGCTTGCGAAGCAATCCAGCTCATTTCGTCGGCAGAGCGATTGTCGGCAGAATGGGCTTTCACGGTGGTGATGCCATTAGCGTTGCGATAATAGAAATCGCCATCATCGCCCAATGCTACGGTAATGCCGTCGGAGGTTACGAAACTATGGTGAAACTCATCGCCCACCATTTTCACTTCAATTGTAGTCCCATCGCTTTGTGTATGGGTAATGGTTCTGCCCGGCTTGGCAGGGACAGCCATCGTGGTGCCAAAGGCTAAAACTGAAGCACACAGTGCAATTACAAATTTTCTCATTATCGATTGGATATTAATATTTAATGTTCGTATTAATCTCGCAAAGATAATGCATTTTCAACGAAAACGAAAACGAAAACGAAAACATTTTCGGAAATATTTGAAACACCAAATTGAAGGTTAGTCGTGCTTCGCACTTGGTTAGGGGAAAGCCTACCCCCGGCCCCTCCCTGAAGGGAAGGGAGTAAGGATGCGGAACACTTGAAACACCAATCGAACGAAAACGAAAACGAAAACCCATTTGTGAAACACTTGAAACACCTGAAACACCTGAACACCCGGATTTTATTCCGATTTGGACCAATTTTTTGGTCCAAAAGCGAAATCGGATTTGCCCCAGTAACTATTCAGCTATGCAATAATATGGGCGCACTGATTGTGGGGATGCTGTT
>JBJECV010000026.1:0-3254 GCA_051871435.1 Sodaliphilus sp.
CGGCATGACCATCCGGCTCAACCGCATTTTACTCAAATTTCCGCTTGATTTAGAGGTGGAAGGACTGAGCGTGGTGGAGCAATCGGGCGACACGATGGCACGGGTGCAAACTTTTGTGGGCGGGGTGGAACTTGAGCCCCTCTTCGACTTGGATTTGAAGATAGGCGACATGACGATGACCAGTGGCTACTACCACTTGCTCACGGAAGATTCGTCGACTGTGGTGACCGCCCGAGTGGATTTTTGCCGACTGCAAGGCACGGATGTGGACCTTAAGCATAATATCGTGAATTTGGCTGACGGCGAACTGCGCGGCGGAAAAATCAACTTCACCTCCTATCCCTACAAAGCGGTGGAAAAACCTGATACCGCAGCATCCACTCCTTGGCGAATCAATGCCTATCATCTGACTTTGACCAATATCGATTTCACGATGCAAATGTTGCCAACTATCGACAAGTTGCACGCATTTATCGCCAAAGCAGAGTTGCGCAATGGTATAGTGGATACGGGCGAACATACCGTGGATTTACGCACCATAGCTGTGGATAGCGCCGATGTGCGCTACTATACGATGAGCGCACAAGATGCAGAAATCTACAACAAACAACATCCATTGCCGCCTGACACCATCGTGAATCCCGGCGACACCGCAGTGTGGACCGTGAAAGTGGATTCTTTGCGCTTGAGGCAAAGTCATGCCATTTATGCGCTACGCAATTATCAGCCGGCGGCAGGGCTTGATCCAGATTATATAGAGCTGACCCATACCAATGTGATGCTGAGCAATCTCTTCAATCGGGCATCGGTGGTGTCGGTAAATGTGGACCAAATCAGTGCGAAAGAGCGTTGCGGATTGGAAATAGAACAAGCCGCAGGCAATCTGTATGTCGACGATAAGAAGTTGGACGTGAATAAATTGCGCATTCGCACCTTTATGAGCCAAATTTATGTGGATGCCCATGTGCCCTTCTCCCTGCTTGCCGACAAGCCCTCAGGCGCATTTGTGGTGGACACCGACAATAAGATAGCCCTGCAAGAAATAGCGATGCTCCATCCGGCATTGAAACGCACCTTCCACTATATTCCGCAATATCAGCCACTTGCGCTCAAAGGAAGGGTGGAAGGAAGCGTGAATCGCGTGAACATCAAGCATTTCACAGCATCCATTCCTCGCTATTTAGATGCCTCTGTGAGCGGCGTGGTGAATGAGCCGCTGCGTGCCGAGCGCCTTTCGGGCAACCTTACCTTTGCCGGTAATTTCCCGAATTTGAATTTTGCGAAACCCCTGGTGCTTGATGCCGTTACCGCCAAGCAAATCAATTTGCCCCCGATGACGGTGAAAGGACAAGCCAGCTTTGCTCCGAACACCTACTCCGGCCATGTGGATATGCGCGTGGCAGGTGGCTCACTGGTGGGAAAGGGGAGTTTTTCCGGCAATAAAGAGCGCTATGAAGTGGATGCTGACTTCACCAATTTCCCCATTCGCGCCATCTTGCCCCTCGCCCCCGCCGACCACCTTACTGCTCGGGTGAAAGCCTCGGGGCAAGGCTTCGATTTCTTGAAACCGAGCACCTCGATAAATGCCGATGTGAATTTGGGCGGCATCACGTATAATGGCGTGAATTATAAAGACATCACTGCCACCGTGAAGATGAACGCCGGTGACGTGACGGCAAGAATTGATTCGCACAATCCACACTGCAATTTGTGGCTTGATGCGCAAGGCATGATAGCCGGCAGCCGATATGTATTCGACGTGACGGGCGATGTGAGCGACTTTGATGCTCAAGCGCTTGGTTTTACCGATTTTGCTATGAATGGCACCGGTGCACTCACTGCATCTATCGACTACGACACGCGCACTCGGCATTGCAAGATGGAAGCCGACCTCAATCATCTGAATTGGAACTACGACGGCACCCAATTGCAGAGCGAAAACACCGGGCTGAGGTTTGTGTCGAACGATTCCACCATCGAAGCCTTCGTGAAAAACGAAGACACCTACATTGATTTCAAGGCGGATGAAAGTTTGGATGCCTTCATTGCCAGCTTAAATGCCAGCCTCGACGAAGTGAATCAGCAAATAGCCGCTCGCGCCCTGAAAGTGAGTTCGCTCCAGCAGAAATTGCCACAATTCCAGCTCAATATGAAGGTGGGACCGAGCGGTTTGGTGCCGCGCTTCTTGGCACGCTACGATGTGGATGTGCGCCGCATGGAGTGCGAAATCAAAAACGATAGCACCCTCAATATGGATGGCTCCATCCATCAATTGAGTGTGGGCACCACCGCCATCGACACCATCACTTTCCAAGCCCACGAACTCACCAATAAGTATTTGCGCTTTGATTTGCACATGGGCAACCGACCCGGCACTTGGGACGATTTTGCACAAGTGGATATCAGAGGCGGAGCCAAGGATTCGATAGTGGACTTCTTGGTGGAACAGCGCAATATTAAAAAGGAAATGGGTTATCGCTTGGGTGCGCACGCCATGCTGTGCGGCGACTTTATCAAAACTCGATTCTTCCCCACCAAACCTATTATTGCCTATAAGAATTGGGAGATTAATGAGGATAACTATCTCAACTTCAATTATCAAACCCTCTTGCTCGATGCCAACTTACTGCTCAAGAGCGAGGAGAGTGCTGTGGCGCTCCACACCGAGCCTACTGATGTGCCGGGCAAAGAAAAGATATTGCTCAATGTCGACAATTTGAAGATTGAGGATTGGCTCACGGGCATCCCCACTTTGCCCACCATCAAGGGAACGGTGGATGCGGATATAGATTTGCTATATGATGGCAAAAACTTTGATGGCAACGCTGATTTGGCAATCAGCAAACTCATCTACGACGGACAACTCGTGGGCGATGTAAAATTCAATACCAATTTGGCATTCGAACCCCAAACCAACAGCACACGCTTGGATGCGGTGATGAACCTCGATGGGGCGAAAGTGGCGTTGGCTTACGGTTCGCTCAACGATAGCACCTCCACCGGCAATATGGATGTGAATCTCCGGCTCAATCAATTCCCCTTGGCAAAAGCCACGGCATTTATTCCGGGCGGTTTTGTGCGCCTCGGCGGTTTTGTGAATGGTGATGTAAAGGTGGGCGGAAGCGCTGATGCGCCCGAAATCAACGGTTTCGTAAAAGGTGATAGCGCCACGGTGGAATTGCCCATCTATGGCTGCAAGTTGACACTTTCCGACAAATCCATTCCCATTGAAAAAGGCGTGATTTCTTTCAGCG
>JBJECV010000027.1:0-3205 GCA_051871435.1 Sodaliphilus sp.
AATTATCATCAAGCTGTGTCAAATGCTAATGCATAGCTATCCGGATGATGGCCGGGATGTGTGTAGGCCGGTATGAGATGAACTCGGAGCGTAGCGGAGGGCTCATCAAAATGCCGGTAACCAATGCCGCCTCACCCAGATGCATGCCGTAGGTGTGCAACCCTCACCACGGAGGTGTGCGCGGCTTTCAAGTGCTTCATCACCAGAGCATAACCACCCGCATCCCCCTTGCTTACACGATTACATAGGGCATCATGTAAGGGGCGAAATACCTTTGTGGGGATTTGCCACAACCGACCCTCTTCGAGGCTCATACCATCCGGTTTGCTTTCTCCAAGCTGCGCTCCGGCTGCGCCTTCGCTTGCATGGAGTTAACCACAATAAGCCGTCTCCGACGGCGGTGGGTGGAACACTGAGCCAGTCTCCAAGCTGCGCTCCGGCTGCGCCTTCGCTTGCATGGAGTTAACCACAATAAGCCGTCTCCGACGGCGGTGTGGAAAGCCCCCCGGGCCCTCCCTAAAGAAAAAAGCACCCGGGCCCTCCCTGAAGAAATAAAGCACCCGGGCCCTCCTTGAAGAAAAAAGCCTACTCCCGGCTCCTCCCTGAAGGGATGGGAGATATTTACAATATACAGAATATCATGTGATTGTGGGGGGGCAATATTTTGCGTCTGCTCGATGGTTGTACTCCATTGAGGGGCGGGTGCAAAGTATTGCGCCCCTACAAGAGATTGCGTGTATATTATCGTGTGCCAGTTGTTTACAACAATTACATGCCTGAGGCATGTCCCTATTGGCGGGTGGCTATTTGCTCTTAGGGGTTTGTAGGTTTTATTTCATATGGGATGGCTGTGGGGTGGTGTTTTTTGGGTTGCAAGGGGGGAGGTTAGTCGTCTTCGCCTACGAGGTCGCGGAGGATGCGGAGTTCGCTGTAGGCGAGTTTGAGGATGTCGTTGTCGATGCTGATGTATTCTTCCACGGGTCGTCCTTCATCGTTGAGGGTGTGTGCGAAGAGCCAGTCGTAGGTGTCTTTCAGATAGAATGCGCGTGCCAGTGCGCCGTGCGATGCGCCTTGTAGCCAATCGAATCGGAGGCGTGAGGTGAGGTTTTGCTCTTGCAGCCCTGTCACCACTTTTTTCGATTCGCTGATGCCCACTGCTCGGTCGGCAGTGCCGTGAATAATCCAGAAGGGAAGTTCGCCCAATCCGGTTTGGTCTTTCAAATAGCAACCGCCACACAGCGCCATTCCGGCGGCAATTTTGTCGGGATATGTGCCGGCGAAATCCATGGTGCCGTATCCGCCCAGGCTCATGCCCAGCACATAGATGCGCGAGGCGTCGATGCAGTAGTTATCTTCCATCCATTCAATGATATCCATCAGTTTCGACGGCTTCCAGGCTTCGCCGGGATTTTGCGGAGCCACCACAAAGGCAGGCATGTTCATTCCTTTTTTGATGGCGTCGAGCGTGCCGTAGCGGAGCACTTGGTTGAGGTTGTGCCCGCAGAGCGAGCGTCCGTGCAAAAACACCACGATGGGCTGTGCCTGCTTGCCGTTGTAGTCTTCGGGGGTGTAAATCCAGAAAGGATAGCCGTTTGGGGCAATGCGTTCGTGGGTTTTCATTTCGCCTGCTGCGACTGCGCTGATAGAGAGCGATAAAGCGGCAATTATTGTAAGAATAAATCGAGTCATTTGGTTTTCTTCTTTGGTTTCCAACCGCAAAGGTAGTAATAATACTGAAAAATTGGAGCCGAAATTAGTGAAATTCAACAAATTTGACAATAATTATCGCTTGGCACGGGGCGATGTTACACAAAAAATGTAATTACATTTTTTGTAATTACATTTTTTGTAACTAACTTTGCCGATAATCAATTCTGAATCGTAAATTAAGAGATATGGAAACCCCGTTTGTGTTTGGTAAGATTGCCAAAGAGCGCAATTTCACCGATAGGGTGTTAGAAACCGAGCAGTTGGTGAATAGCTTCACTTCGCTCATCAACACCATCATTATTTCACCGCGCCGCTGGGGCAAAAGTTCGCTTGTGAGCAAGGCTTCGGAGCTGGCGGTTGAGCGTGATAAGCAATTACGCATTTGCCACATCGACCTATTTAATGTGCGTAGCGAGGCACATTTTTATGCATTGCTTGCGCGTGAAGTGATTGCCGCCACATCTTCGCGATGGGAAGAAGCGGTGGACAATGCAAAGTCGTTCTTCTCCCATCTTGTGCCAAAAATTTCATTCGGAACCGACCCTTCCAACGAGATTTCGATTGATTTTGATTGGGAAGATGTGCAACGTAATCCCGATGAAGTGCTAAATCTTGCCGAGAAAATTGCCGCGAAAAAAGGACTGAAAATCATGGTGTGCATTGATGAATTTCAGATTATTGCGGAATTTTCCGACCCCGATTATTTCCAAAAGAAACTTCGCTCGCATTGGCAAATGCATCAGCATGTGGGCTACTGCTTGTATGGGAGCAAGCGGCACATGATGCTCGAAGTGTTTACCAATGCTTCAAAGCCGTTCTATAAATTTGGCAACCTTATGTTTCTCAATAAGATAAGCACTCCGGATTTGGTGGCTTTTTTCAGGAGTAGATTTGAAGAAACGGGAAAAAGAATTACCGACGACGCCTGTCAATTGATTGCTACACTTGTGGATAATCATCCCTATTATGCTCAGCAACTTGCCCAACAATCATGGCTCAGAACGAGCGCTGTGTGCACTGTAGAGGTGGTGAAAGAAGCGCATCAAGCACTCGTGGAGCAAATGAGCCTTCTATTTGTTACCATTACCGAAGCACTCACCACCCAGCAATTGCATTATCTCAAAGCACTAACTGCCGGCGAGAAAGCCATCAGCAGCACAGAGGTGATGAACCGCTACCACATCACATCTGCCACATCAATTGCGCGCTCTAAGGCAGCACTCATTAAAAACGATATTCTCGACAAAATTGGCAACAACATCTATTTCCAAGACCCTATCTACGCCTATTGGCTCAAAACCGAATACTTCAAAACGAAATAGTCGTTTCGGGGGAGGGAGATTGTAGGGGGCGGGCAAAGACGTAATGCCGTGCGGCGACTGCTGCACGGCATTACGTCTTTGCACTATAAGTACTTAAGTTTCGGAAGGAAATTATGGCTTTGCAGCGGTGTAACCATCACTTTGCTCATCGCCGAGCAATGACTATCGTCTTA
>JBJECV010000028.1:0-14703 GCA_051871435.1 Sodaliphilus sp.
GGACCAAAAAAGAGGGTGTTTTTGTTCCGATTTAGACCAAAATCCGGGTGTTTCACGTGTTTCAAGTGTTTCACAAAGGAAAAAGGTTTTCGTTTTCGTTTTGGTTTTCGTTCATCGTGGTGTTTCAGGTGTTTCAGGTGCAGAGGGCCATCTCCGATGGCGGTTGGCGTTTTCGCCGACTTTAGTGTGGTTGCCCCCACATTTTTTCTACTGATCCGCCATTAGCCGTTAGCTATAGAAGCTATAGAAGCTATAGAGGCTATAGAGGCTAGAGGCTGACGGCTAAAGGCTAATGGCTATAGGCTAACAGCTCTCAGCACTTCCGGGAGGGCGGTGATGATGTCGGGGCGGATGGTGGTGTCTTCTTTATCGGTCCAACCTTTGGCTTTGAGCCAGAGGGTTTTGCAGCCGAGGCTTTCAGCGGGGAGGATGTCTTTGGTAAGACTGTCGCCCACCACCAGCACTTCTTCTGCGGGCAATTCGAGGGCATCAACACCGAGGCGGAAGAGGGTGGGATTGGGTTTGCGCACACCCACCACTGCGCTTTCAATCACGCCTTTAAAATACCGACGGATGTCGAAATCGCGGAGCACGCTATCCACATTGCCATAAAAATTGCTCACCAGCATCATGGGATATTTGGCGCTGAGCGCTTCGAGCACGGGGCGCGCTTCTTCCACGCATTGGCGGGCATGCTCATAGCAGTATTGTGCCACCGCAGGACTTTTTTCGGCAGCCGCTTCAGCGGAGAGCACGCCTTGCTGCACCAAGTGGGCAAATTCAATTTGCATTTTCTTCACGAGCAAATCGTGGAAATTATCGTTGGGAAGGATGTGGCGCACCTTTGCCAATTCGCGTTCAGCCATCACGTAGGCATCGCGAAACTGCTCCAAAGTGACGTCGACGCCGGCTTTTTGGTAGCCGTCCCAAATAATCCAACTCCAATGCACGCCGCGGCTGTCGATCGTGCCGCCATAATCAAAAATCACACCATTAATCATATCGCTTCTATTATGTATGCCCCACACAGATCTTTTATTTATGAGGTGTGGGAGTTTATTTTTATTCATATACCAATTAGTAGCCGTTCACTATCCGGTGATAGCCGTTTTTAAAATCTTTTTCGTTAAAATTGATGAGGTATCCTATTCTTAGTTTCGACAACCTCAAATATGACAATAATTGCTTAGAATGGACTGATTCAAGCTGAGTCACGGATTTAAGCTCAAGGATAATTTTGTCTTCAACCAAAATATCAATCCTATATTGCTTCTCCAAATCTACTCCTTTGTAAACAACGGGGAGCGATACTTGATTTTTAGCTTTCAAACCAACATTCGCAAGCTCATACATCATCGCCATCTCATATACTTCCTCAAGTAACCCGGGTCCAAGATGATTGTACACCTCCATTGCACAATGAATAATTTTATATGTCAATTCATTCTCAGTCATATAAATCCTAACATTAATCTGTGGGAGTGGGATCTGTGTGAGGGTTTGCGAGGGGAGGGTTAGAGGGTGGCGAGGAGGGTTTTGCAGCGATGCTCGTGGGTGAGAATCATGTAGACCATCATGGCGTTGAGCACCACCAATTCGAATGCAAAGTAGAGCCATGGCATTTGAATGATGACTGAGATAAACATGGCTATGATGCGGGTGTTAAACGACAGCATGTTGGTGTATTTCATCAGCGGCAACGACTTGGCGCGGAACGCATCGCGGAATGTTTGCGGGATTTCCTCGTCGGCGTAGCGCTGCTTGAGTGCTTTGCGCAAGCGCTGCATATTGGGCGTGAGCACTTCCTGATTGGCGGTGTAGTTGCGATAGAACGTGAGGGTGAGCTTCTTCATAAAGTTTTGGCTCCAAGAGAGTTGGGCGTTTTCTTTATCGAGTGCTTCGGTGCTGTCGAGCTCACTACCCTCTTTTCCTTTGAGGAAATAGAGGTGGAATTGGCGATAATAGTCGGCCATAGCCGCTTGCTTGGCGTGACACATTCCGGCAGCCACGGCAAGCACCCAAATAAGCCACTGATGGTCGGCAAAGAAGGTGGCTCCGGGCCAGGCATCGCCGAAATTAATTTCGCGGAACACCAGTGCGAAGTAGATGGCAAAGAACCACAAATCGCCGCTCAAGCCGTCGAGTATGCGCCCAATGCGGGAATATTGCTTGGTGAGGCGTGCCAATTGACCGTCGGCACTATCGTAGGTGTTTGCCCAGATAATGAAGAAAATACCCAGGTAATTGAGCCAAATATGGGCAGCGTCGCCGAAATAGAGCAAAATGCCACCACCCACACCCAAAAAGATGGAAGCGATGGTCACCACATTGGGTGTGACACCAAGTTTTGAAAACAAATAAGCCCAAGCGAAGCCCATGGGTCGATAGAAGAAGAGGTCGATATGCTCTTCTGTGTCCATCGACTTGAGCGACTGCTTATATAATGATTTAATCTCTTTAAAATTCATTTCCTAATGCTGAAGGGGAGTGTTATTGATTATTTGGAAGTTAAGAAGATTATTTGAAAGTTAAGAAGTTAAAGAAGTTAAGAAGTTAAGACAAATGTCTTGTTGCTTCTTTTCATTCTGCCCTACCCTTCTAATCTCTAATTTCTAACTTCCAATTTCTAATCTCTAATCTCTAATTTCTAATCTCTAATTTCTAATCTCTAATTTCTAACTTCTAATCTCTAATTTCTAACTTCTAATCTCTAACTTCTAATCTCTAATTTCTAACTTCTAATCTCTTTTTATTGCTTTGATGATGGCGAGCACGCGTTTGGCGATGTGGGGAGCGGCTTCGTTGCGGCATGGTGCGAAGCTGGGCCAATCGTTGAAGTCGATGATGCGGATTTCGCCTTCGGGCGAGACGATGCAGTCGCCGCCATACACTTCCACATTAAGTTCGTGGGCAGCTTTTTGGCAGATTTGCTTGAATTGCGCTTCATCGAATTTGATGCCACGGCTTTTTCCGTTCACTTCTTCCCAGCCATATTTGCTGTGTCCGAGGTCGAAGGGATAGAACCAATAGAAAAACGGGGTGCCGTTCACACCATAGAATTTCACCAAGTCGCCCTCGAGGTGCACATTAATGACGGCACGCTTAATGCCACGGAGGAAATACTCTTGGAGCACCTCTTGCGCTTCCTCGGCATGGCGCACAAACGATACATCCTCTTTGTGCATGGCATGGAAATCGCCACGCTTAATCCAGCAACTCTGGAAACCCTTTTTCTTGAGTTTGGGCTTCACGGCTTCGTCGGTGTCCACAATCAAGCTATCGGGATAGGGAATACCGTTGCCGAGAAGGATACGCGTCATGCGCTCGCGCGTACAGTTTTCGATGCCGAAGCCCGAATTAATCACGATTTTTCCGGCATCTTCCGCCTTTTGCAGATTGGCGATAGAGCGCTGTTCGCGACACATGTTGAGGATGATTTGCTCTTCCACCCCGGTGGAATTGAATTGCTCTTCACTGTAGATATTAACCAAGCAGCCACGCTTGCGCAACTGTTCAGCCGCTGCATTGAGGATGGCGGCATCGTTGCCGATGTGGTTGGGTGAATATGCGCCGGCGCGCATAATTGCTGCTATTTTAATTTCAGCCATAAATGGGAAAGTTATGAGTTTGCGTTGGGGGTTATTCGTTGATGAATTGCTGTGCTACGGCGATGTCGGAAGCGTGGTCCACATCGATGATTTTATCGATGCTAAATGCTTGCAAGTTGAAGCCTTGCTCCACGAGCGCGCGCTGGAAATTGCGCATACGCGAAATGCCTTGGCTAATGCAGTTATCGAGCACGGGGAACGCCTTATCGGTGATGGCGTAGATGCCGCCCGACACATATTTGGCGCCCTCGAAAGTGGCATCGCGGAAAGCCTTGATGCGCATCGTGGGCTCGTCTACTTCCACATAGAGCGGTTTTTCGTCTTCAATGAAAGGCGTTACCGCCCACATGCCATCGTGGGCATTATCCGCTTCGAAAGCGCTGATATAGCGTGCAAAATCTTGTTCGCGGAAAATGGTATCCACCGTGGTAAGGCAGAATTTGCCTTTTTTCATCACCTTGCTCAATTCCCAAAAGCTGTGCATAGAGCTCGGGGTGGTTTTCACCACCACATTCAGTGGCACGGGCAATTCGAGCGTGGAGAGAAATTCGCGTACTTCCTTCATGTGCTCATTCACGATAATGCTGATGCTCTCAGCATTACAGCGGCAAAAAATGTTCATCAAGCGGAGCACCATGGGTTCGCCATTGAGCTCTACCAATGGTTTGGGCTTTGCCACTCCTTCTTGCGCGAGTCGCGAGCCTTCGCCGGCGGCAATGATTGCATAATTCATAACGAAATTCTATTTTCTTTTTTTTCTGATTGTATTCAAGTTTCGCAAGTGAAATATGGGATTGAAGATGGTAATCTCCACGAAGTGCATCATCAACCAATGACTATCGTCTTAACTTCCAACGAGCAAAGCGAGTGATAACTTCTTAACTTCCAAAGATTCATACTTGCAAACCTTGAGTTTTTGTATTCTTTCGAGGGACAATTCGGCTTGGCTATTCGTCTTTAGTGAGGTCGAGCACCACATTATCCTTGCTGTGGTCGAAGTATTGCTTGCGTAAGGGATTGGCATTGGCTTGGTCGAAGCGTTGGCGATTTCGCACGATGTCGATAGCGGCATAGATGGCTTGACGCATGGAATCGGGTTGTGCCACGCCTTGGCCGGCAATGTCGTAGCCGGTGCCGTGGTCGGGGCTAGTGCGCACAATGGGCAATCCGGCGGTAAAATTCACGCCTTCACCCATGGAGAGCGTTTTAAACGGCGCCAAACCTTGGTCGTGATACATAGCCAACACGCCATCGAAGTGGCGGTATTTTTCGTTGCCGAAGAAGCCGTCGGCAGCGTACGGACCGAAGCAAAGAATTTTTTCATCGTAAGCCTCCTGAATGGCAGGGGCAATGATTTCGGCTTCTTCTTTGCCAATCAAACCGTTTTCGCCTGCGTGCGGATTGAGGGCGAGCACGGCAATGCGCGGCCCTTGAATATTGAAATCGCGCTTGAGCGAATCGTTGAAAATTTGCAATTTTTCTTTAATCAACTCCTTGGTGATGGCTTTTGGCACTTCGGCGATGGGTAAATGGGTAGTGACCAACGCCACTCGGATTTTCTCGCTGAAAAGCACCATCAGCGCCTTGCTGCCCTCGCCCACGCTGGCTTCGAGATACTCGGTGTGGCCGGGGAAATTGAATTCGGCACTTTGAATGTTTTCTTTGCTGATGGGTGCAGTGACGATGGCGTCGATTTTACCATTTTTCAGGTCGGTGATGGCTGCCTCAAGTGCTTGGAAAGCGGCTTTACCGGCTTGCTTATCAGCTTTTCCCAAATCCACCTTCACCTCGTCGGGGCACACCTCCACCACATTGGGCAGGTTTTCTTTCAGGTAATCAGCCGACTTCACATTGTTGGTTTGAAAAGCCTGTACGCCCACCGCTTTGCGATGATAACTCATAATTTTCGACGAACCATAAATCACCGGAGTGCAGAGTTCGAGCATGGCAGGATTGGAAAAGATTTTTAAAATCACCTCATAGCCGATGCCATTTGTGTCGCCATGGGTGATGCCAATACGTATTTTTCTTTCGTTTGTCATTGAGAATCATTAATTAATTGGCAATTAGCACAGTAGAAAATGAGCGCCGCATGCCACACTTACAAGCTCCAAAGATACAACAATTTCGGCAATCCACCAAACTTCCACCCACCACCGCCCACGATTTTTTAGCCTCCGCAACAAGGCAAGTGAATATTGCCCCTCACAGACCCTACTCCCACAGATAATATCCGCCCCATTGCGGGTCTGTAGAAAAATAGTGGATTGGGGGTGAAATTCAAATAACAGAAAAAGAAGTATAACGGATTGCATGCTGGTTAAGAGTCGTTCGCCGGTACATGCCTTTGGCGTGTAATGGGTGCGAATCCACCACGGGAAAAACGGCTCATAGCATTGATTTCCAGTTGATTACGGCGGGTGGAATTTTTACTCCAAACTTATAACAACAGGTGGATGGGGATGCCACAACCGACCCTCTCCAAGGCTCATGCGTCTTCTTTCGCTTTCTCCAAGCTGCGCTCCGGCTGCGCCTCCGCTTGCATGGAGTTAACCACAATAAGCCATCTCCGATGGCAGACGGCTCACAGGGAGATTGATGGGTTTGTCGGACTGGTCTGACGGGTCCGACGGAGATACAGATACAGATGCTGATGCCCACTTTCTCCCCGGCTTTTGTGCCACATCCCGGGCATTGCAGGGCGGGGGAAAGAGGGATTGGTGTTATGCCCTCCTCGATGGCGGTGCTCGTCCCTCGCTACCGCCTTACGGGAGGGCACAACACCAATCCCGTGGAGAGCTTAAAATTGAAATAAATAATGTAGGATTTGATGCACGTCAGCCTACAGAAAAAGAGAGATTAACCTCAGAGGGCGAGCCGGAGGCCGAGGTTGTCGTAGCGGAACGTCGGGTAGTCGTTGTCACGGTACGACACGCGGCAGCCCCACGCGTCGTCGTTCCAGCCACCGCCACGGTACACGCGGACCGACCCACTATTAGGACCTTTTGGATTTGTTTGAGAGGAACTACTATAATCGTCATACCAGTCGTTACACCATTCCCACACGTTGCCGCTCATATCGTAGATACCTAACTCGTTGGGCGATTTGGTAGCAACCGGGTGTGTGGTTCTTTTTTTAAAAAACAAGAACGAAGAGTTACCTTCATAACTGTTGCCATCATACCATGCTACCTCGTCAATGTTATTGCTACCGCAATATTTGTAGCCACAGCTCTTATTGCCACCGCGGGCGGCGAACTCCCATTCTGCCTCGGTGGGCAGGCGGAAGTTTTTGCCAGTGAGAGCATTCAGTTTGGTGATAAATTCTTGGCAATCATCCCATGACACATTCTCAACCGGCAAATCTGCACCTTTAAATTCGCTTGGGTTGCTGTCCATTACCGCTTCCCAAAGGGCTTGCGTTACCTCCGTTTTGCCAATCATATAGGAGGATAGCGTCACTTGATGAGCGGGCTTTTCCCAATTGAATGCATCGCTGCCTTGCTCCGCAGTGGCTCCCATAGTGAAGGTGCCGCCTTCCACACTGACCATCTCGAAACGCACGCCGTTTACAGAAAATGAAGTAACTATTCCATCAGAAATCGGTTTTTTCGTCGGTTCGGGAGGAATGCTGACCGTCTGCTCGTCGTTCACTTGCGCCTGCAAAAGACTTTTAAGGAAAAGGTCAATCGTTTGTGTGCGCTCTTTTCTGCCTTTCATAGCTTTGGCGATGGCGAGGCACACGGGTTCGGACACTTTTTTATTGAGGAGAGCATCTACGGGGAGCCCATCATCTTGCACATCGACGGCTTCGGGCGGAGTGATGCCGGTGAGCAATTTATAGAGGGTGGCTGCCAAGGCATACACATCGCTTTGAGGCGAAAAACTTTGCACGCCGCTTTTTCGGTACTGTTCCGCCGGGGAATAGCCCGGAGTGTAGCACACGGGTGTGGTGGTAGTGCCTTGCATACTCTCGGCATCGTATTGCTTTGCCACGCCAAAGTCGATAAGCAGCACCTTGCCATCAGCATTGCGCTTGATGAGGTTGCCGGGCTTCACATCGAGGTGGTTGATTTGATGGCTGTGCACAAATTTCAATGCCTCGGCTGCATCGCGGATGTAAGCCAACGCCTCATGCTCCGGAATAGCGCCACGACGCTTCACCAACTGGCTTAGCGACTCGCCCTCAATGTAGTCCATCACATAGTAGGCGGTATCGTTTTCCTCAAAAATATCGATAAACCCCACGATATTGGGGTGCTTCAATTTGTAGATGGTGCGGGCTTCCTTCAAAAATTTTTGCTTAAAGCGCTGCACCATCTCCCGATTGCCCGCTGTGGGCACCGTGATATGGCGCGTGTGGGCATCGCGCTCACAACAATCTCTGTAGAAAAATTCCTTGATGGCCACGCGCTCATCAAGATATGTGTTTTCAGCCAAATACGTAATCCCGAAGCCCCCTTGCCCGAGGGTGGAAATAATGCGGTATTTACCGCTTTGCAAAGTGGTGTTCGGCTGTAATGCACTCATCATCATATAAACCTTTGTGGTAAAATTCCGTAATTGGTGTCAAAGTTAGTAAAAAAAACAGCAAAATGCCGAGATTTATAGAAGAAATATATGGAAAAGCGAAATGAAATTTGCCTCCCACAAAGATTCCACAAATCTTACGGCATTTTTTAATCCACGAATCACACGAATTTCACGAATGATTTTTCCTCCCCAAAATAATCCGGGATCTGTGTGAGGTCTTAACTTGTTGACTCGTTGACTTGTTGACTCGTTGACTCGTTGACTTGTTGACTTGTTGATTCGTTGGAGGGGTTAGTTGAGGATGAGGTTCACGAGGGCGGTTACGTCGCTCACGTCCACATTGCCATCGGCATTAATGTCGCATACCTCTTTTGGAAAATCGGTGATGGCGAGAATTGTGTTCACGAGTGCTGTTACATCGCTCACGTCCACCTTGCCATCGCTGTTCACGTCGCCTTTAATATGTTCGTCGCCGGAGAGCACCACCTCCACAGGGTCGGTTAATGCCGATTCGGTGCCATCGTTGTAGATGGCTTTCACTTGATAAGAGAAAGTGCCTTGTCGAGCCAATCCGGTCACAGTGTAGGAATTGGTGGTGATACCGATGATTTCGCGAGTGAGCGAGTCGCCGCTTTCCACGGGTGCCATCATCGGAGCTGAGGCAATCACGCTACGGGCATCGCCGGCGTAGATTTTCACATTTTGGAGCATCACACGCTTATTAGATGCCGTGTTCGAAATTCTAATACATCCTTCTGCCGAGTTTTCGCCGGTGAGCAAAAAGGCATAGGTGGCATCGTCGGAGGTGATGGTTTGGGATTGGGTATCTAATGTGGTGCCTGATTTTGAGAGCGTTTCCACCACTAAGGGCACTTCGGTATCATTCTTGTAAGCCTTGCAAGTAACCAAAGCCGTTACCACACCTTTTGAAGAAGTGAGGTCGAGCGCCGGACTGGTAACAGCGCCGGGTCCGCTACCGGTGCCCAAGCGCAGGTAGCCGGTTTCCTTATAATAATTGCCCGAGAGCGTCCATTCGGTGGTTTCGCGAATGTTATCGTCGCGGAGCAATGTGAAGGTGCCGGGCGCCACAAATCCCTTGCCCGCCACATAGAGGGTGTAGCTTTGCACATCGGTGGCAGGGGTCCAATTGGCGGTAAACGAAGTGGCGGTGACATTGGTGGCATCCAATCCTTCCATATCGTCGGAGGCAGTGGCGGTGAGCGTAACGGTGGTAGAGGCTTCAGCGTTGCCAATGGTGAGCGAACCGGTGGCATTAGCGTGGCGGTCGCTGGTGTAGGTGATGGTGATGGAAGTGCCTGCAAGCGCATCAGCCGCCGAAATGGTGGTGGCATTGGTGCTAAATCCTTCGCCGGAGAGGGTAACGGTGAGGTCGGAGGAGATGTTGAGCGCCTTCACAGTCACCGCTTGGAACACCTTGCTTCCCACATAGGCATTGCCAATGTGGATGGTGGAGCCATTGGTGGGAGAGGTGATAATCGGCGACACACTACCGCCTTCAAACCATGCCACATCTTGCATCGTACCCCAAATGTATTCCACCAATTCGGGGTGGTCGATGAAGGGGTTGCGATTGTTTTGGAGGTCGTAGACGGCATTGTTGCGCTTCAATTCTTTTTCGCTCACGGGGTCTTGGCGGTGCCATTTCAGCATCAAATTCAGGTACCACTCTTTATACACCGGATAGGAAGTGCCATCGAGCACTTCGCCGGCGGTGCCATTGCCCTGCCAAGAAGCGATTTTGTCGTTGTAGCGCGTGGCCATATAGAAATAGGTGCGTGCAAAGTCGCCCTTATATTCATCGTCGGGTTCCCACACCTTGCCGGAGTAGCCCGATGCGGTGCAATAGCCCAAGCGTCCCTTGCCATAGTAGGAGCCATTGGTGATGCGGGTGCCGCCTTCACATTCGCCGTAAGGGTAACTGCTGCGCTGATTATTCACATAGCCATCGGTGGGATACACATGGAAGATGTCGCTCTTCATAGGCGACGCTTCCTTAAACCAGCTCTGTGGGAAGGCGTGTTCGCGGTTGATGGATTACCCCACATTGCTGTAGCTTTTATTGATACGGCTATCGTTGATGCTATATTGCACATTGCTGTACATATCAATGAGATAGCCATTTTCGGCATCGGTGTAGGGATAAGCATCCTCAAAAAGATTGTTGTAAGAAATCACACTGGTGTTGGCAGAAATGATGGAGCACAATTTGGTGAGGAGCTCCTTCTGCTTGTAGCCTTCGGCGCTCTTATAATAGTTGGCAGGTTGTTCGGCTGCAAAACCGGCAGAAACAGCCATCAGCCACAACCCTATCACAAGGTGTAAGCGTTTCATAGTTGGAAAATGTTTTTGTGGTTGAGTTATTATTTTTGGTTATCAGGATTTTTTACTTTTCCGGCAAGCATACCGCATGCCGCCGAGATGTCTTCGCCACGGCTCCGGCGAATGGTGCACGTAATGCCCTTGGCATTGAGATAGTCGCGGAATTGCGCCATACGTTCGTCGCTGCTGGTGCGCAATTTCGGAATTTCGGGAATGAGATGGTAGCGAATCAAATTCACACGCACATGCTCGTTGGGAATGATTTCGCGCAGGGCTTCGGCGTGCTTAATATCGTCGTTGAGCCACTGCCACATGATGTATTCCACCGAAAGGCGGCGCTGATGTGCGAAATCGTATTCGCCGAGCATCTCCATCACATCGCGAATGCCATACACCTTTTCGAGCGGCATCATCGACTGGCGCTCCTCGCTCACGGCATTGTGCACGCTCACGGCGATGTGCACTTGGGTGTTTTCCACCAATTCGCGCAACGCCGGCTTCACACCCACGGTCGACACGGTGATGCGCTTCGGGCTCCATGCAAAGCCCCAATCGGCGGTGAGAATTTCAATCACCTTCAGCACCGGGTCGATGTTGTCGAGCGGCTCACCCATGCCCATAAACACGATATTGGTGAGCGAATGAGTTTGCGGAACGCTCAGCACTTGGTTGATGATTTGATTGGCAGTGAGATTGCCGTGAAAACCTTGGCGCCCGGTCATACAAAAATAGCAGTTCATACGGCATCCTTTTTGCGAAGAGATGCACAGCGTGGCGCGGTCGGCTTCGGGGATGTACACACTTTCCACCTTTCTGCCCTCGCCCACCTCAAAGAGGTATTTCACGGTGCCGTCGGCGCTTTCCACGGCGCTGTCGGGCGCCACGAGGCCCACGCAGTATTCCGCTTCCAAGCGCTGGCGATTGGCTTTAGAGATGTTGAGCATTTCATCGAAACTGTTCACTCGTTTGCCATATATCCATTGAGCCAACTGTGTGGCAGTGAATTTGGGCATACCCAAAGAGGAGGTAACGCGGCGCAGTTCGTCGAGCGTCATCCCTGCCAATGGCTTCAATTTTTTCGTTTTCTTATTTTCCATATCGCTAATATATAATATAGTGTGCAAAGATAACGATTTTCCCCCAATCCACCCAAAAAAAAATTAGCCATTAGCTTTTAGCCATTAGGTGCCCTTATGGCATGCAGCAAAGGGGGAAAAGATGTTTGTGATGTGTTAATTTTCTTTTAGCAGGGTTTGTAGGAGTTCGGGTTCGTTGGTGGTGATGAAGTCGATGCCTTGGTTGATGCACCAGCGCAAGTCGTCGGCTTTGTTCACGGTCCAGGCGTTGGTTTTTAAGCCGAGCTTTTTGCACTCTTGAATCCATTCGGGATAAGCCTGAAACACGCTGTAATGGTAGTCCATTCCCGCTGCGCCTATTTCTTTGAGTTTTTGCGGCGGCATTTCGCCATTCAGGTAATACACCTCGGTGCCTTTGGGGGCATACTTGATGAGTTCGCACATGGCATTGGGCGAGAAAGTGATGTAGGTGATGCGATTTTCCAGGCCGTAGCGATGCACTAAGGCGAGGGTCTTCATCACACAAAGTGATTCGTGAATGAGGTCGGCATGCGGCTTCACTTCGAGCACGACTTGCAGAGCCGGGTGACGCTGAAATTCAAGCAGATATTGGTCGAGTGTGCTGATATATTCGCCGTTGGGAAGGCGTTGCGCCGCCACATCTTTGCCGAGCGAGCGCTGAATTTCGATGCCATTGATGGTGGCGTCGTGGTTGACAAACAGCACGCCGTCTGCCGACATCCACAGGTCGAATTCCGAGCCCCAACAGCCGATAGAATCTGCCTTGCAGAGGCTGCGGATGGAATTTTGTGACGATTCGGTGGCGGTGGCGCCTGAGGTGGCGCCTGCCGTTTTCCAATAGCCGCGATGTGCCACCACGAGTGGCTTTTGCGCCGATGCCGCCAAGCAAGCAATGGCAGCCAATAGAGTAATGAGGGATTTAAAAGTGTTCATAGTGGTAGTAAGTGTTTTTAACACAACAAAGATAAACAAAAAAACGAAAACGAAAACTAAAACGAAAAAAATATGGCGCGCGGGTGCAAATATCGAGTCCACACGTCTATTGCTTATATGCTTATGGCATAGCCACTTGCAATGATTCTACGCCGAAGTTACATTCCTCCTGCCGATGGCTTCTCACGTTTGGCATTTTTAAATGTGACAGAAAAGACGTAATTTTGCCGAAAAATCACATCATCGACTTTGTTATGGAACTATTTGGGCATACGAAAGATACTATTCGCGCACATTATTTTTTTCTTCGGGAGCGATTGCACCCGTCGGTTTTCACCGATGCACATCAAATTCCTATCATTATCAACAATTTCAACCGACTGACCATGCTGAAGAAGCTCATCAATTCGCTCACTTCGCGTGGCTACACGCGTATCGTGATTCTCGACAACCAAAGCACCTACCCTCCCTTGATAGAATGGTATGCCACCTGCCCATTTGAGGTGATCCACTTGCCGAAAAATTATGGATTTAAGGCTTTGTGGCGATACGCCCCGGTGCGCCGTAGGTTTTGCTCCGACTATTACATCTACACGGATGCTGATGTGATGCTGTCGCCGGAATGTCCCGACGATGTGGTGCAACGCATGTTCCACATTCTGAAACACGAGCGGAGAAAGGCATTTAAAATCGGGCCGTCGATTCGCATCTCCGACTTGCCCGACCACTATGCGCACAAGCAACAGGTGGTGGATTTCGAAAGCAAATATTTTACAAAGAAAACCACAGTGGCGAATATTCCGCTCTATCGAGCACCTATCGACACCACTTTCGCCCTCTACCGACCCCGGATTGGGCTGAGCCGCCGCGTGTCGCTTGAAGCATATCGTATGGCGGAACCTTACAGCATTCTGCACTTGCCGTGGTATCAAAATTCATCGAACCTCAGCGAGGAAGACGCTTTCTACATCCAAGCCTGTCAACAACCCACCATGTGGTCGGGAAAGAAATAGAAGTTAAGAAGAATTCTTTTGGAAGTTAAGTACTTACCACTCGCTACGTCCGTTGGAAGTTCCCAACGAATGCTCTGGCGGCGTGGCTATTTTGAGGCGAGGATGATGGGGCACCAAAATTTTCGCATTCGCTTTTTGCTCCAGCCGTGGCAGCCGAAGGGCAATCGATTGGCATTTTTCTTGAAGCAATAAGCCGGGTGCTTGTCGAAGCTGAATTGAAGGGCTTCTTCGGCAGAGGGATAACGAAAATCCATACCGTGCCGATTGGGCTCAAGGGCAAAAAACACGTCTTCATTGAAGAGGTGATGGCGGTGCGAGAGGTATTGCGCGATGGTGGTGCGCAGCTGTCGGGTGGCGCGCAGATGCGATTCCACTTTGCGTAGCGACAGTCCGCCATTGCCCACCTTATTGCCGGTGACTTGCGAATTGGGCTTTCCGCTGACTTCGCAATACCATTTTTTGATGCCCGAGCAAAGGCGCATAAGCGGATGGTGATAGAAATCGCGCACTATCCACGGTGCGCCCACATAATCGTAGCCACGGGCGCACCACTCATGTAGCTCGTCGCGGAAAATGTAGGTGTCGAGTTGGGCGATAAGGATGTAGCGAAAGGAGGCGAAGCGCTCGTAGAATTCGGGTGAAAGCATGAGCGTGTTGTAGGCATGGATATCGGTAAAGCAAGCATCGCTAAAATTCTCCTCACGAAATTGGGGATAGCGCTCCCCCACCCTATCAAGCGAGAGCGATTCAGGCTTCACCCACACCAAGGGATAGCCACCGAGCACATCCACAATGCTCTGCAGCGAAATTTGCTCATCATCAGCGAGATAATCACGATAGATGGGCACCACTACTGCCACTTCCTGAGTGTTCATCTGATAAAAATCATTATTTGAGCACAAAGGTAAGAAAAAAGCGCTAATTCACAAATATAGGCACAAACTTGATGCCAAGGTTTCAGCTCAGTAGAAAAAGTGTGGGGGCAATATGCCAAAGCCATAACTCTTGAAGCGCACTCCAGGTGGATACCATATTCTGCTATCATCAACACAAAAATTTTTCCGATGCCATCTTGCCGTATTGGGATTGACCACACCCCACCTCCCACCGTATCTTTGCCCCCGAGTTCTTTGAAATTATGAACAGCAGCGAGTTGTACAACGGTGTTTCAAATGTTTC
>JBJECV010000029.1:0-14499 GCA_051871435.1 Sodaliphilus sp.
TCCGCTTGCATGGAGTTAACCACAATAAGCCGTCTCCGACGGCGGTGGGGAAAGCCTACCCCCCGGCCCCTCCTTGAAGGGAGGGGAGTGAGGTTCCTACATCTTCTGAAATACCCAGAACAGTGGCGGTGGATTTGTGGGGCGGGCGCAAAGTATTGCGCCCCCTACGATTATTGTTTAAGTGATTGTATTTTAGTGGTTTGCGTCCATTACATGCCAAAGACATGTCCCTACCGGTGGGTAAAAAACCCTACCCCCCCGCCCCCTCTCTCTGAAGGGAAGTGGAGGGATGGAAATTTTTGTGTTGATGAAAAAAATGGCATCCTCCTGAAGCGCGCCTCAAGAGTTATGGCTTTTTCATGTTGGCTCCACTATTTTTCTACTGAGCCATTATTTGCGAAAATCCTGGGCAATAAATGTTAAAAATTTGCAGAAATCTGGGGCAATGGCATTAAAAAGCGGGATGCAATGGGGGCTGGTGGTTAGTGGCAACCGCTGCAGCCGGAGCATCCACCTTCGCCGCAGGAGCCTGAGCAGGAGCCACATCCGGTGTGGGGGAGTTCTTGCTCGGTGGCGTCGCGCACTTGGAGCACTTTTCCTTGGTAGCGTACGGTTTCGCCGGCGAGCTGGTGGTTGAAGTCGAGCGTAACTTGTGTGTCGGTGATGTCGACCACCAGTCCTTCGGCGCGCTGACCGTTGGAGAGGTTCATGGGCACATATTGTCCGAGAGCCACGCGTTCGCTATCGAATTCGCCGTCGGCATTGTGGAAGATGGCTTTGTCGAGTGGCATCACCAGTGCGGCGTCTTTTTCGCCGAATGCTTCTTCGGGCGGGAGCGTGAAATCGAACGAATCGCCTTGCTTAAGGCCTTCGATGTGCTTAGAGAAGCCTTCAATCATAAAAAAGTCGTAGCCAAAGACGAAGATGTCGGGGTGCTTTTCCACGAATTCATAAACGGGGACATCTTGCTCGGCACCTACCACGAAAATTTTGTATGCCAGCGCCACATATTTTCCTTTTGAGATTGTATCCATTGATAGAAAGATTATGAAGTGTGAATAATTGCCTCTTGTGGAGGCGGAACAGGTGCAAAATTACGCAAACTTTTCCACACCACAAAAAAACCGTGCGGATATGGACGTGGGCTACAGGACGAAAATTTTGTGGAAAAATGTTGCGCATTCGGGGTTGATTTAGTAATTTTACACTGATAAGATGATCAACCTCGGTTCAGCCTTGCTATTGCACAGCGGGTGCGGTGTGGCGGGCTGACGAAAGAAACAGAAAACTAAAAACACTTACGACTATGATGAAGAAATTCCGTCTTTCGATTCCCACCCGATTGGTGTTTGGCATCGGAGAATTGAAACGCATGGCAAAATTGCCATTGCCGGGTAAAAAAGCACTTATTGTGATTTCTGCAGGCACTTCGATGAAGCAATTCGGCTACCTCGATACGGTGGTGGCTCAGCTGAAAGAAGCCGGCGTGGAGAGCGTGATTTTCGACAAAATACAACCCAACCCCACTAAGGCACATGTGGATGAAGGCGCCGCTCTGTGTAAGGCAGAGGGATGCGACTTTGTGGTTGGACTGGGAGGAGGTAGCTCCATCGACACTGCTAAGGCGATTGCCGTGGTGGTGGCTATGGGTGGCGACCTTTGGGACTATGTGAGCGGCGGCCATGGCAAGGGAGAGCCTGTGACCAAGGCGCTTCCGATTGTGGCGATTCCCACCACAGCCGGCACCGGCACCGAGATTGACCCTTGGGGTGTGATTACCCATGAAGAATTGAACGAGAAAATCGGATTTGGATTTGAGCAAACTTACCCGGTGCTTGCCATCGTGGACCCGGAAACGATGGTGTCGATTCCTCCAAAGCTCACTGCTTACCAAGGATTTGACGCGTTTTTCCATGCGGCAGAAGGCTATATCAACAGCAAGGTGGCTTCGCCCATTAGCGACCTCTATGCGCTGGAAGCTATTCGTTTGCTTGCCAAATATTTGCCCAAAGTGGTGGCAGATGGCAAAGATGTGCACGCTCGCGCTAAAGTGGCTTGGGGTAGCACCCTTGCCGGCATGGTGGAAAGCACCAGTTGCTGCACCGGCGAGCACGCTATGGAGCACGCATTGAGTGCATTCTATCCAAAACTGCCTCACGGCGCGGGACTGATTGCCATCAGCAAGGCGTATTTTAAAACCTTTAAAAACGATTGCATGAAGCGCTATATGAAGATGGCGGAGAAAATGACTCAGCAAAAGGCAGCTCGCCCGAGCGACTTCCTCGATGCGCTCGCCACTATGCAACGCCTCTGTGGTGTGGACAATATTAAGCTGAGCGACTACGGTATCACACCGGCTGATTTCGACAAATTTGTGGACAACGCTATCAGCACCGGAGGTCAGATGTTTGACTTCGACCCGCGCTTCCTCACTAAAGAAGAAATTCGCGGCATTTATCAGGATTCATATAAATGAGAGAATAGAATAGAGAATAGCCCCTATAGATAATAGATAATAAGCTAACGGCTAACGGCTAATGGCTAACGGCTAACGGCTAACGGCTATGAGCGGCTACTGTGGAGAGTGTGTCTACGGTAGCCGCTTTTTTGTGTCGGTGGTTGGGATTTACAACATTTTGAACAATTGTTTTGGATTTTTTAGGACATTTTTACCACTTGCGATGTGCAACGGGTGGATAAATTGCGTAAATTTGCATCATTAATAGGAATTTCAACCACATAGTGATGAAAAAGAGAAAAGCGGAAGCTGGCGATATTGCCGTATTTAGCATGGGAGATGTGCCACTGATTTACAATGGCTTAAATTATTTTGACGGCGAGATTGCTTTTGCCGACAACATTCGTTCGATTCCGAATTTGAAGGAGGTGTTTAAGGTTACCTTTTTGGCACTTGTGTTTTGCCAAAAAGGCACGCTCAGTATCAAGCTCAACGGCACGGTGCACACGGTGCACGAGCACGAGGTGCTCTTCATTGTGGCGAACACGGTGGTGAGCAACATAGAGCACACTGATGATTTTGATTGCAAAATAGTGGTGCTCACCAGCTCAGTGACCTTGAATTTCATTGGCAAGAGCATTGTGGAGGCCGGTATGCGGTTTAGCACCAACCCGGTGGTGGCATTCACTCCCAACGAGAGTGAATTGATGCTGAAATACTACGATTTGCTAATGTTTAAAATCCGCCATTCGCAATTGGATTTCAGTCGGGATTCCAAGATGGGCATTTTGAAGAGTTTCGGGATGGATTTGCTGGCATGCATCAGCAAGTATGTGAGTGAAACCGACAACAATATGATGCGCCAGGGCGATAAATTGTTTCACAAATTCTTATTGCTTCTTGCCAACAACGAAACCAACGAGCGGAGTGTGCAATACTTTGCCGACAAGCTGTTTGTGTCGCCGAAATATCTCACGAGCGTTTGCAACGAAAAATGCGGGCGCACTGCAAGCGACTTGATAGCGTCGTCGATTGTGAGTCGCATTAAGCAGATGCTGGAATATAGCAATAAGAGCATTAAAGAGATAGCCACAACTATGAATTTCGACAACTTGTCGTTTTTCGGGAAGTACGTTAAAAAGCACCTTGGCGATTCGCCCAACCACTACCGCAAGCGCAACGCCTACGGCAGATAGGGAGGTAAAAGCCGGGGCAGTAAAATAGTGGGGATGAACAGGTTACACTTTTTCCCATAATTGAAAATAGCCAACGAGTGTTTCAGGATTGGCACGAGCTCGCAGGATTGGCATCCCGTTAGGGATGCGATGTGTGTAGGCCGGTATGCAGATGCGATGGAATGGAGCGCCAGCGGAATGGAATCGCATCGAAATGCCGGTAACCGATGCCTCCAACAGTCACGCATGCCGTAGGTATGCAACCCCGCCACCTTGTAGCAAACAAGTGTTTCAAGTTAGGAGTAAAAATTCCACCCGGCGGGACATGCCTCCGGCATGTAATCAAAGGAAAATCAACAACATAAGCCACTATCCCCGTGGTGGATTCGCACCCATTACATACCAAAGGCATGTCCCGGCAATCGACAGTTAACCGATTTACAATCCATTACACTTGTTTTTTCTACTGACCCAAAAATTGCCCCGGCTGCATCTTTTAATGTAGCCGGAGCTGATATTATAGGGTGCTTATCAACAAGTGATTTGCGAAATGTGGTGCATTAGAACGAGAATTGCACGCGGGCTTGCACTTGGTGGAAGTTTTTGTCGTAGGGGCGAGCGTCTTTCTTCAAATTGCTGTAGGTGTAGTCGAGCATCACTTGTGCATATTTGTTGAAAGAATAGTTCAAGCCCAAAGTGGCAGAGATGATGCGTCCGCCACCCACAGAAGAAGAAGCGTAGGGCCAGTCGGCCATATAGCCATCGGGGTAGTATTGGTCGCGACCTGCGGAGTAGTATTCACCGTCCACGATGTCGTTGAGGTCGGTGAAGTTCACACGGCCCACCACTTCGAGCGATTTGCCGTTCATGCCACCGAGCACTGCATCGTGCATATCATATTTGTAGTCGCCACCGAATATTTTGTAGCCGGCTTCAAGGTATGCTCCATTGAAATGATTGGTGCGCAGTGGGTTGGCAGTGAGCCAAGCGTCGTAGGTGCCCCATCCGTCGATATTGTCTTGTGCAGCGATAAACACCTTGTAGGAATCGCGCTTTTTGGTCACGATTTTGTGTTTGTATTCACCGCGAATGAAGTAGTTGTTGCCAAACCAGAGTGCTTCGCCGCCGAGGTCGATCACATTGTTAGCCCAGGGGAGTTCGCAGTTCACGAACGAGTCGTCGTCCACGTATGTTTCCATACTTTGAGAAAGGCTCAGCGTCTTTTTCAAGATGGTGGCACCCTTGGTGGTGTATTCTTCACCGCCGCCGATGTGTGCGAAGCGAGCGCTTGCACCCACGTGGCCGCCGCCGTGCTTGCTGATGTTGCGATAGAGCCAGCGTCCGGAGAGCGTAACGCCATTGAATCCGGCGTCAATCTTATTGTATTGGTTTTCGGTGAACAGGCCTTGATAAAGGAAGAGCTGTGGAGTGGAATATTTGTAGGTAACGCCCAAAGCACGACCTTCGCCGAGTGCTTCCGAGCTACCGGGGCGCGAGATAAAGTGGTAGCTGCCGAGGGAAGTTTGGCGTGCCATGGTGCCGGCGGGGTCGTTGTAGTAGCCCACCTTCACGGCGTGGGTGGCATTGGCAGCATCTTTAGTGGAATATTCCAGGAAGATGTTTTTTTGCGAAAATTCGCCATTGCCGAAACCGAAGTCGGCATAGAAATACCAATTTTCGCCATACTTCATCGATGTGCGAATGCGTGCATCGGAAATGCAAGCACCGCTATTGAGTGGGGTGAATTCGGTGTGGTATAATGCGGCGTCGGCCATAAAGCGTGCGCCTACGGTGAAGCTCACTTTTTTCTCCTCGTTAGAGATGTTTAATGTGGGGTCTACGTCGAAATCTTGAGCAAACGCCGACATTGACAGTGCAGCAACGCATGCTGCTAAAATATATTTTTTCATATTGCTAAATATCAAAATTTAATGAAACAGATGATTAATTGCGCGGATAACCTAATTTGGTGAGCAAAGCAGCGGCATCGGGCACTTCCGATGGAGCTTGGCTATTGTCGAAAGTTTGACCGGGGTGGAATGGGTTGGGCAGCGCCTTGTTGCATCGCATACCGTGGTCAATCATATAGGTAAGGTTCATTTCGGTGCGGTTGGTGAAGCATCCGTCCATATAGATATTCCAAGTGCCGCCTTCGCTATAGTCGGTTTTAGGAATGGTGATACGAGTTAAGTCGTCGAATTCTGTGGGGTTGGTGTCCCAAATGTTCACCCATAAGCCCATGTATTTGGTGATTTGGGCTTGAGAGTCGAAAGAATAGGGGTGATTGAGCATCCCTGCTTTGCGCACCATATAGGCTTGCCATGGGCAGTTCATTTCGGGATAATTGTTGGGTGCTCCGGAGATAGCGGGACCAATAATGTGGCAACCCTTGTCTTGCATATACTTAATGAAGTCGGCTACACCTTCGGGGGTGTCGTATTTGATGTCGGTAGCATAGTCGCCGGGGTAGTCGGTCCAGAGCAGATAGCACATAGGAATGCGGCCTTTAAACACCTTAAACACGCGTTCCACAGAGTCGAAAGAGAAGGTTTGGAGAATCACCTTGCCATTGGTGCGGCCCACATTCACTTTGCCATCTTTGTAGAACGGCTGACCGGTGCAATCTTGTGTGCAGATGTTCCAGCCCCACTTAGCGAGTTCGTTGTAGACACGAGCTTCCATATTTTTGGGTTGTGCCCAGCTTTCTTTAAATTCGATGTAGATGCCGGGGCGGTTGCCGGAATCTTGAGGGTCATCCACGTAGGCATTGCTAAAGTCGTAGACGATGAAATCGTGGTAGCGACCTTGGTGGGTGTATTCCACGCCTTCCACCGTTTGAGCTTCAGAAGCGGCATAAATTTCCTTCAAGGTTTTGCCCTTGTATTGGTTCTTCACGTGGTAGGGCAGGATGCGGCGTCCTTCAGCGTCGCGGTTAAGCATTTTGCCTTCGGCGTAAGCGATTTGGTCGGCCAAAGCAGAGATGTATTGACCTTTGCTGTAGACCACACCCTTGCCGCTTTGGAGCGATTCGAGCGTTTTTTCAAGCGCATCGTATTGTCCGTCGCCTTGCTGGCCAAAAGCGGAGCGAGCTTGCTCAATGTTGTCTTCATTAAACCAAGTGCCGGCGTCGAGCATGAGCAGTTCGGCATAGTAGTAGTTGCGGGGATAGTAGCTGTAGTAGTCGGTGAGTTCGGCTTGATAGCAAGCTTCGATATCCTCTTCCGAGAAATTACAGGGAGTGCCATCTTCCCAGGTGAGCGTACGATAGAAAGCCTTGCGGATTTCAGGAATTTGGTCGCTAAACACGGATTGGATGTTGGTGGTGCGCTTCAAATTGTCGTCGTGGAGCGAAAGCACCACACCATCTTTGGTGCATTGGAGGTCGGATTCCAAATAATCGGCACCCATGTCGCGCGCCCAGCGCCAACTCGATTCGGTTTCTTCCGGAGCCCAGAAAGTGGAGCCACGGTGTGCAATCACTGCGTAGAGAGGCACATAATCGCGCACCTTTGAGAGTTCTGCATTCAGCACTTGCACATCAATTTTTTTTGCATTGGTATTGAAGTCCGTGAACTGCTGTTCATCGGAGCAAGACGAGAAGGATGCTACAGCCAATAGGCCTAATGCTCCCAAGTTCAGAATTTTTTTAATCATAAAGATTTCAAATTTAGTTTTTAAGAAAAAATAAAATATATAGCTAACAATAAAGCTCTGTGATTAAAAAAATAATTGTGTAGAATGTTTAATTGGTTTTGGTTGGATTTAGTTGTTTAAAATCTTCAAACTAAAAACATGGTTTATCACTCTTGGAATGTGTGAATCAGCATCTTGCGGAAATGAGTTAGCGCCAAGATGCCGACTTACCATTCCTTTGCGAAATTAAACACAATTTTTGAATTTCGCAATAGTTTTACGGTGAAAATGAAATATTTTTTCAAATTGTTACATCCGCCGACATCGGCTTAACTTCACGAAAGTGAGGTGCTTTATGGCAAGTGGCCATTTTGGGGTAGGATTTGGCGGAAGAGCACGGTAACTTTGCACACGATAGCAATCTTAACATATTCACATCACAAAAATTAATAATTTTACTATGAAACATTTCACACTACATGAGCTTACACGCTCCACCACCGCCACACTTCAAGGAATCGACAACACGCCCCCGGCTGAAGCCGTGGAACGCTTGCAAAAGCTGGTGGAGCATGTGCTCGACCCCTTGCGCGAGGCTTGGGGAAAACCCATCCACGTGAGTAGCGGCTATCGCTGCCCGGCACTGAACAAAGCGGTGGGCGGCGCCCCGGCAAGTCAGCACATGCGTGGCGAAGCCGCCGACATTTCGGTGGGCAATCCGGCAGATAATCGTCGGCTGTATCACTTGCTGTCCACACTGCAATTGCCTGTGGACCAAGCCATCAACGAGTACGATTTTTCGTGGATACACGTGTCGTATGGTCCGCGCCATCGTCGTCAATATTTTGCTATTCGATAACCCCAAGTGTCACAAGTATTAATCTTTGAAGTTAAGAAGTTAAAGAAGTTATCACTCGCTTCGCTCGTTAGAAGTTAAGACGATAGTCATAACTTTGCGATAAACTAAGCGGTGATGACTATCTGCAAATCGCATTTTTTTACTTGCGAAACTTGAATTCGATAACCCTCAAAACTAATATCCATAATGAACAACAACAATGCTATATTGAGAGCCGCCTACTCGGCTTGGAGTGCCGCCAACGCCTTGCGTAGCCGGCGCTTGCGCAACAAGCGCTTCACCTACGGTGAGCAGTGGAGCGATGTCACCACCGACGCTGATGGCAATCCCACCACCGAAGAAGCGCTCATTTATCACAAATACGGCACGGCGCCCATCACCAACAATGTGCTCCGCCAAATGGTGAAAACCATAGTGGGCAGATTTCGCGCCGAGCACCTAAGGCGCATCAGTGAGCCCAAAGAGCTGAAATCCATCGGCATGGAGAATGCTATCGACGAGCTCGACAGCCGTGCTTTAGAAGAATTTTTGATTTCGGGATGCTGCATTCAGCGCATCGATGAAAAAGAAAACCTGGGCGAGAAGTATGTGGAAGTGAGCAATGTGAATTTGGCGCACTTCTTCATCAATCACACCACCGACCCGCTAAACCGCGATTGCGAAATAGTGGGTCAGCTGCACGATTTGAGTATTGCCGAATTGATTAAGCGCGTGGCACCCGGCAACAAGAAAAAAGCGGCTTGGGTGCGCCGCCTCTACAGCGATGCGCCCGACGAACGAACGCTCCAATTTTGCACCTCCATCGGCACCGACTCGCAAAGCGGAAGTCAATTTTGGTTTTCGCGTTCGAATAAATGCCGCGTGATAGAGGTGTGGACCTTGGAGAGCCAAGAAGTGCTGCTTTGCCACGACAAGACCACCGCCAAGCTGACGGTGATGCCCACCAGTCAAGAAAAGAAAATCAAAGCCGACCCACACATAAGTTATAAATGGGATATTGCCACCGTGTGGCGATGCCGCTGGTTCACCCCTATGGGCGATTTGCTCACCACCTTCGATTCGCCCTATAGCCACCGTTCGCATCCCTTTGTGGTGAAATTTTATCCGCTCACCGATGGCGAAGTGCATGGATTTATAGAAGATGTGATCGACCAGCAAAAATACATCAACCGACTCATCACCATCGTGGACCGCATTCTGAGCAACAGCGCCAAAGGGGTGCTCCTTTACCCCGAAAATGCCAAGCCCGGCTCACTGAGTTGGAGCACCATATTGCGGATTTGGAACGAAACCGGCGGTGTGCTCCCCTACTCGCCCGACGGGTCGCCTGCCAAGCCCGAACAAGTGAGCCACGACAACACCAACATCGGCATCTTTGAAATGATAAATTTGCAAATGAAACTGATGGAAAACGTGTCGGGCGTGACCGGGTCGCTGCAAGGGCAAAATGTGAACACATCGGGTAGCGCTTCGCTCTATCAATCGCAAGCAGCCAACTCCAGCATTGCCCTCTACGACATATTCGACACCTTCAACAATTTCCGCACCTTGCGCAATCAAAAAATGCTCGGCATTTAACGTGCACCTTGAGATATAGCAAGTGGGGCTGTGCAAAATCACTATTGCGCAGCCCCACCCTATTTTGTGGATAAGATTTGCTTATGGGATGAAGCGGAGGTTCACCTTATCGGCTTGCACATTGAGCTGCACCTTGCAGCCTTCGATGAGGGGCGTGTTCCATTCTTCGTCGTGACTGGCGGGGAAATCGTAACAAATGGGGATTTGGTATTCATCCAAAAATTCGTGGAGCATGGCATCCATACTTTCGTAGCCCGACAGATTCGGCACATCGGTGAAGCGACCCACCACGATGCCTTTCACATGATTGAGGGTGCCTTTGAGTTTCATCTGGAAAAGCATACTTGCCACCCTGTTCACATTTTCGCTCACATCTTCGAAAAAGAGAATCACATCTTTGCCGTTCACGAAATCGCGGTCAAGGAAATCGTATTGCTGCGAACCGCTCACCAAAGCAAACACACTCAGATTGCCGCCAATGAGCACACCGGTTGCCATGCCTTGGTGATTAAATGCGTGGGCAGGAGCCTCCACATCGGGCATAGCTTCGCCAAAAAGCAAGCGGCGCAGGCGAATGCTCGCCTCGTCGGTGCCACCCGTGTCGGAAAGGCGCCCGCACATATTGCCATGCACACTCATGTGGCCGGCACGCACCATAGCGCTATGCAAGGCGGTGATGTCGCTGTAGCCCACCAGCCACTTATTGTAGCGACGGAGGGTGTCGAGCGGCACATTATATAATATCTGCGATGAGCCATAGCCACCACGCGAACAAATAATGGCCTTGATAGAAGGGTCGCGCAGTGCCCACATCAAATCTTGTTCGCGCTCCTTGGCAGTGCCTGCCCAACCATGATGCTTTGCGGTTACATACTTGCCTCTGACCGGGCACAATCCCCAGCCCTTGAGCACCTCCATAGCATTGAGCACCACGCTATCTTTCGGCGTGCTACCCGGAGAGATAATCGCCACTTTGTCGCCTGCCTTCAAGAAAGGAGGCATCACTATTGCTTCACTGTTTTTCGCCATTGCCGATAGCCCTACCAGAAGCATCAGCATCAAAAGTAATTTCTTCATCGCGTAATGGTGTATTAAATCAAAAAAACATATAAGAGAAATCGCAAGCGCAATATGGTGACTTGCGGGAGGTTGACGAAATTAAAGTGCCGCTATGTCGGCAGCAGAGAGCCCGGTGGCTTGTATGATGGCTTCGGTATCCAAACCCATAGCTTTCAAATTATTTGCAATGGCAATTGATTTCTTCTTCTCGCCCTCGACAACACCCTCGGCACGACCTTCTGCCAAACCCTCGGCACGACCTTCTGCCAAACCTTCAGCGTGACCTTTCTTAAAGCCTTCTTTTTTGGCGGTGACAAGGCTGTTTTTAAAGTCTCGGTAGGCTTTGCAGCTATCTTCGTAGGCTTTGAACTCAATCGGGGTAAACTTGTATTTATCTTCCATCTCGCCCATAGCACAGTCGCTTTTTGCAAAGATAACCACAAATTCCCGTGATTCAAAGCATCAAGCACTTAAAATATTTGAAAAAGGGGAATTTGTGGCATAATTTTTATGGGGAATATCTGCCGCCGGCTATTTAAAGTGGGTGTTGAGGTAGTTGATTACCTCGGGGATAACCACGGAGTCGTAGTCGGTGCTGCCGCCCATGATGGAGCCAAAGCTACCAAGATTGTCGGCATTGAAGCCGTGGTTGGCGCCATCCACAGTAATGAGGGTGGCATGGGGATAGGTTTGAACGGCTTTTTCCGAATAGGAGATTTTCACAATCATATCGTTGGAGCCGTGAAGAATGAGCACATCTTTGCTAAAAGTGCCGATATTGGCATACACATCGTAGTTTCGCATTGATGCGCAGAAGGCTTCGCTGTAGCTCATACCACCAAAACCGCCGAAGCCACCGCTACCGCCGCCATATTGGTCCATCAGTGCCACCAAATCGGGGATATTGAAAGCCGGGTAAAAGAGCACCAAACCAGCCACGGAGAGTGTGCTGTCTTCGGCAGTGAGCGCCGACACCAATCCACCGAGCGACGAGCCAAGCAAACAAATTTTATCGGCATTCACGCCCGGATTTGCTTTCATGGCAGCAATCACCGCCTTCAAGTCGGCCACTTCGGTGAAAGGCGTCATATCGGCAGTGGCGCCATCGCTGCGGCTTTCGTCGCACGCCCCGCAAAAATCGAAGGCGTAGGCGCAGTAGCCCTCCTTTGCCACTGCCATAGCGTAGGCATTCATGGCATCGGCAGTGAGGTTGGCGCTGTGAGAGAAGATAACCGTGGGCAGAGGCACATCGGCTGCCACCGAGGCAGGGCGATAGAGTTTGCCATAGATATTCAATGTGTCGCGCATGCAAGGAAGCTCGCTCACCAGCACATCTCCTTCGGGGTTAGTAGGGCCTTCGGGAGTGGTGGGCAGGAATTCAATATGGTCGATGTCACTGATTTTATACACGATAGAGTCGCCCGATTTCGGGTAAATCACCACACACTGCGCCTGCACGGCAGCAAAGGCGAGGGCGGCTATGATAAAAGAAGCAAAGCGTTTCATTACTTGATGAGGAATTTAAAGGTGGAAATAGTTGATTTAAACACGTAGACGCCCTGATGGAGGGTGGAGGAAGAGAACTTGCCGGCGGCATCGGTTTGCCCGGTGCAAGCCTGGCGTCCGTCGATAGCATAGATCGTGACATGGGAGCGAGGTGCCAATCCGCCCACAGAGATAATGCCATTGCTGATGCACACATTCACCGGAGCCGCCACTTGAGCTACGCCATTTGCCTCCGTGGAAAAGTCGAAGCGAGCGAAATCGGTGAGCGGTAGCGCCACTTCACTTGCCGAAGCGGTGATTTTCATCTCGGTGTCGGTGAAGGCCACATTCACCCCTTCAGCGAGGTCGAAATGCATCACATTGCCTTGAGCCGTGGTCACCAACACGGTGCGATACACATCTTGTGCCCATGCGGAAGCACAGCACAATGCGCACACACAAGATAGAATTAAAACTTTTACTTTCATTTGATGTCTCCGTTTTCTAAAATGACAGTACAAAAGTAGCAAGAATTGACGAGTTAGCGAGCAAAATGCTATGATTTTTTTGTCGCAAACGGCATATTGCCCCCCAAAAAGATTTTGTGGAAATGGAATCCTGTTTTTTTTTCAAAATCTGTCACCCTTGTTTAGATGCTGTATTCGCCCATTAGCCATTTTAGGGCGTTGATTCTTTTGATGCCGTCGTAGTCGGCTTCGGGGTCTTCGTCTAACGTTAAGATGTACTTTGGGTATTGGTCGTTGATTTGTTGCAGTGATGATAGTTCGCGCTTGAGTGTGGCTTCGTCTCTTACCGTGGCTGCCACTTGGTAATATACGATGTCGTTTACATCGATAGCAACGAAGTCAACCTCTAAGTTGCCGATTTTTCCAATGTACACACTTTTCTGTCGGCGCAGCAGTTCGAGATATACCACGTTTTCCAACAATCGCCCAGCGTCGAATGATCGTCCGCCCAGCAACATTCTCCTTAGCCCAACATCCACGAGGTAGTATTTGCCAAGGGTTTTCAATAGTTGTTTTCCTTTCACGTTGTATCTTTTGGCTTCGTACACAAAAAAGGTTTCACACAGCGATGTGAGGTATTTTTCCACTGTTTTTTGGTCTATCTTTCTTCCGTCGGCAGTCATGATGTCGGCAATTCGTTTGGTTGACAGCATATTTCCTATGTTGTCGGCCACAAAACGAGTCACGCTTTCAAGCATCATCACATCTTGTATCGTTTTTCTGCTGATGATGTCTTTCATCACCACTGTATTGTACACTCCATTCAAATAGTCGGTAATGTCTTTGAGGCGATTGAGTGCCAAGGTGTAGGGAAAACTGCTTTGGGTGATATAATTCGTGTATGCTTTTTCAAGGTTATCGCTTCCGCCACAACCTTGCACATACTCCTTAAACGACAATGGGAGCATGGCTATCTCCACATACCTTCCTGAAAGCAAAGTGGCGATTTCGTTTGATAGCATATAGGCGTTTGAGCCCGTAACATATAGGTCAACGTTAGGTTTCAAGTTGATACTATTGATGATGTCGGGGAAGTCCTTCACATGCTGTATTTCATCAAAGAAAATGTATGTGGGTTTGTCGGGCAATATCAGCGGTTTGATGTATTGGTGCAAGGCAAGTGGATTGCGCAGCTCGATATTGTCATAATCCTCGAAGTTGAGATACAGGATTTGTTCGGGGCTTACGCCATTGTTCAACAGCCAATCGCGAAAGATTTCCATAATAGTGGATTTTCCGCAGCGGCGTATTCCAGTTATCACCTTTATCAACTTTTTATCTTTGAAAGCGATGAGTTTGTCGAGATAGTCTTGGCGTTCAATTCTCTCCATTGTCTTGTGCTATTTTGGTTGTTCGCCACAAATATACAAAATTTTTGGGAATGTAATCCAAAAAGTGTGAAAAAATTGAGATATTTAGGAATGTAATCCGAAGACTTTTTGATTTTTGGAAGTTTTAGGAATGGAGTCCTATTTTTTTGAAGAAATGAGATACAAGTTGTCCCGAAGAAGATGCGATGAAATCCCTACGGGATTTTTTTCAATCATTACTAAATAATCACAGGGACAACTTGTATATCATTTCCTTTTTTTTGGGGGGGGGGAGTCGGCCCATTCTGACTTGTCTGACGTGTCGGACTGGTCCGTCCACCAACTCGTTGACTCGTTGACTTAAACCTTAATTCAGCTATTATTCCACGTAATATTTAAGTGGCTTGGCGATTTT
>JBJECV010000030.1:0-3160 GCA_051871435.1 Sodaliphilus sp.
GCATGGAGTTAACCACAATAAGCCATCTCCGATGGCAGTTAGCGTTTTCGCCGGCCTTAGTGTGGTTGCCCCCACACTTTTTCTACTGAGCCCTTTTCACACAAAAAAAAGAGGGAAAGTCTCCCGACTGTCCCAATTCCTTAAATACACAATTATCTATAAAACAACTATTTTGAATCAAAATGAAAGGTTCGCTCTATAAAGAGAGAACGATGATATTTCATTAACGTTATGGCAAAAGCAAAAGCAAGTGATGGTGAATTTGGGTTTGGTAACATATAAGTGCTCAGTCAACACTTGCTAAAAAGCTATATTTTTAGTCTCTCCTACGTCGGTTGTCTTGATGAAAATTTGGTTGTCATCAACGACCTTTCCTTAATTCTGATGCAAAGTTACATAAAGTTTTTATATTTCCAAACAAATTTGTAAAAAAATATCACATTTTCTCGTAAAAATGTGATATTTTTAATTTTTCAATCGAATTTTGCTAAAGAATTAGCCTTTATCAATGCCTATTTCGGTGCTTCGGATGATGGTGCCCGAAGGAGCCGTGCCTTCGATCATGATGCGGATGGCGTGGCACGGGCGAGCCATCACGGGTAGCACGATGGGTGCGTCGGCATCGCCGTTGAGGGTGATGGCGCAAATGCTGAAGCGCTGTGGGCGTGCGCCGGTTTCACCCCAAAGGGTGGCACGCAGATGCAGATTGCTGCCGAAAATATTCCATACGATTTTCACGATGCGCTCTCTCAACCGGGTGTTCACCACTATAGGGTGCGACAAGTAGGTGATGTGCTGTTGGCAGGGCGTGCTTTCGCAAATGTTGTGCACATTGCCTTCGGGGGTGATGAGCAGGGTGTCGGTGCCGTTGGCGTAGAGGTGCAATGCGCTGATGGTGAGGGTGGAGCGAAAGCCGTCGGGGCGGACAATGGAGAGGGTGCCGTCGGGCAGCATCAGCCACAGTTCTTCTTCGGCATCGTTCCATGCCATAGCGGAGCATTGAAATGTGCCCTTCATCATTTTAATGGCGGAGCCTTCGATGGTGCAAAGTCGGCGGTGCGCACTGTTGAACCAAATTTTGCCGCCACCTGCCACCGGCGTGGTGCCCTCAGCGAGGATTTTGCGGCTCATGAGTTTGGCTTCGCCAAAACTGCCGTTGGTGGCTTGCGGCACCACATAGATGCCTTGCCGGGTGAACACGTAGAGCGGATGCCGGCCGAATCCGCCGGAATAGATGGGCCGCTCGGTGGCTACCAATGCGGTGATATGGGCGCCTGTCACGGTTTGGCTGCTAAAAGTGGTGAGAGGATCTCCAATGTGGCTCACTATCAGGCGCCCGGGTGTGCTGACCACGGTGCCGAAAGAGTCCACACTTTGCGGGGTGCCGCTGGCGGGAGTGATGGACTGCATTTCGCTTTCGAAGGTGGCGGCTATGCCTGCATGCGGTAGCGGTGTGAGTGGGCGTTCCACCACCGTGGTGGTGCCTAAGGAGGTAATTTCTATGCACAGCGAGGTGGCGCCGGGGTGTGCCGTACACAGTAGTGGATTGAGTGCCGAGGGTGTGAAATCGTAGGAATGTGTAGCGCAAAGGGTGATTTCGCCTTCGGTGCCGGCAATGCGCTCAATGGTGCGCACAGTGCAAGGTGTGGCGGTGAACGGCGCTTCAAATAGGATGCTCGGTTGCCATGGCGCCACCACTCTACTGCGATTGCTCCCCACAAACAGGCGCCCGCCTTGGGCGATGATGCGCTCTGGCAAGGCTTTTGCGCCACATTGCTCCACGATGCTTTTGCATTGTTCATGGGTGAGGCTTTGGCTGAAGGCGGTTTGTCCGAGCGCGAAAGCGGGGATGCCGGGCAGCACCGCTGTGCTCAATCGCGTACTGTCCCACGATGCGAATTGGTGGTTGGAAAGTTCGGCGAGATGCGTACACGAAGCCGCCACGTGCCACTTTCCTTCCATCAGTTCGTTCATGATGGCAGTGGTGCTTCGCGGCTGCGGTCCGAATTCCGCAATGTATTTTTTCGAGCCTACCGAGGTGGTGGCGATGCGATAATCGAGTGCGGAAGTGAGCATCTGCTCCGCTGGCTCCGTGATGAGGATATCCACCGACTTAATCAAATCGCGCCATTCTTCCGCAATGCCTTTCACCACACTCACACCCAATTTAAACGAGGGCAAAGCGAATGTGGTGGCGGCGATGCCCGAAAACGAGCTACCCGAGGTGACGGCTTCGCTTTGGCATCGATAATTGCCGCTCACGCAGTGGTGACCTATCAGCACCGGCGCACTCATCCACAGGTATTGGTCGTTGGTCATACGCAAGGCGTAGCGTGCCAATAGCGGACTGATGTATTCGCCATTCTCTTCTGCGGTTTTCGCAATTTGGCGGCAGGCATTAGCAATGGCTGATGTAAGATTTTTTACATCTTCTGCCGGCAAGGGTGCGCGCCACGCACTCAGCGGCGAGGCAAAGGTGTAAGCATCGATATCGGTACCGACAGTGCCCACTTCAATGGTGGACAGATGCAATTCCGGCACAGCGTCGGATTGCTGAAGCAGTGTGAATGCGCCGTTCCGGTGGCGGAAAATGAGCAATCCTCCCGTGGTGTTCACCACCAAAAAAGGGTCCACGGTATATGCTTCCACAATCTTGGCGGAAGTGTGGTGAAAAGCGTTGCCGTCGGCATAAAGCGATCCATCGTTTTCTGTGATATAAGTACCCTCAAAAAGGCAAATCAACCGATGACCGGCACTCACGGCGCCCACTTTTTGGGGCATCCCCGTCGCTTCCACACTTTGGCATCTGCCACGCAAATTTTCCGCAGTGAGCGCTTCGCCCGCCGCAGCCGCCTCCTCATTGTGATAGAAAGTGGAGGCTGAAGGATGAATAGAAATGTGTTTCATCATGATAAATAGATTTAAAGTGATTACACAATAAAAAATAATGCCACAAATTTACAACACCCGCCACACCCCCGTCAACCCCAAAAAAGCAAGAGAGCCTTTAGCCTTTAGCCGGGAGCTACTATAGCTATTGCAAACTCAAAGCTAAAGGCTCCCGGCTAAAAGTAAAAAGCTAAAAGCTCCCCCGGATACCTAAAACAACTTTCACCCTAAGGAAATTTTTTGAGAAAATTTTGGGCGGAATTTTGCTTGG
>JBJECV010000031.1:0-3135 GCA_051871435.1 Sodaliphilus sp.
AGCGCGAAGCGCGGCTAACCAAGCGAGCTTGCGAGCGGCTAACCAAGTGCGAAGCACGACTAACCTTCAATTTGGTGTTTCAAGTGTTTCAGGTGTTTCGCATCCTTACTCCCTTCCCTTCAGGGAGGGGCCGGGGGTAGGCTTTCCTCTAACCAAGTGCGAAGCACGACTAACCGAGCAAAGCGGCTAACCCTTAACAAACTGCAACGTTTGTGATGGGTGGTGGGTGAAACCTTCGTAGGTGAAATTTTTGAGTTCGTGGATGTCGGTGATGCGGCGGGTGATTACATATCGGGTCATGGCTCCTCGGCAGGCTTTCGCCCACACGGCTTGCACTTTTGGGATGCCTTGGGCGTTGCGCACGAGGAATTGAGGTTGCACCACGGTGAGCTCGCTACACACGCGCTTCCAGTAGAAAAGTTGCTCGTATTCAGCGGTAGACAGGTGGAGCAAGATGCCATCGTCGGCCTTCACACTTTGGATAAGCATGTCGGTGAGCCGCGATTTCCAAAAGTGGTGGATGGGGCGGTCGTCGGTCAACTCCAATTCCACGGTGTGCTCCATGCGGTAGGGCACAATGCCGTCCATCGGGCGGAGCAATCCGTACAGAAAACACGTGATCCACACGTGCTGTTGCGCATATTGCAAATCGTCGGGGCTGAGTGTGGCGGCTTGCAGATGCTTGTAGGCGTGGCCATTATAAGCAAAGATGGCTGGCATGGTATCGGCAAGAAGAAAATCGCGATAGCGATGCCAATTTTCTATGGCAATGGGCGCACTGCACCGGAGCATGCGCTGCAGCATCGCCACATCGGCACGCGCCATTTCAGCCGCAATGGCTCGAGCTTCGGCAAGGAAACGAGGCTCGGTCCACGGCTTTTGCGCCACCGAGGCGTGCATCATTTTGGCATTGGCAAGGAGCACTTGCATAGGCTTGCATTTTTAGTGGGGCTACTTCGCCCAAATCACATAATCCGCTTTGCGTGGCGATTGTGGCTTGGGCTCGCCGTCGGCATACCCTACGATACAAAATCCGATGCCCTCATACGCCTCACTTACGCCCAATTCGCAAAGAATTTCACGCCCGTCGGCGCGCTCAAAAGTTTCTTTGGCACGATGAATCCAACACGAACCCAAGCTAAACTATGAGCGGCAAGCATCAAATTCTCCATCACCAGCGATCCATCGTACACGCGAGTGCGCACCGACGCCTTGGCAAGCACGGCAAGCACCACCGGCGCGCCATAAAAGGGGTCGGCATCAGCGCCAAGTATGTCGGCATTGATGGCGCTCAAGCGGTCGCGAAGCGCCTTGTTGGTGACAGCGATAATGATGGGCGACTGGCTATTCATGCCCGTGGGCGCATACGTGCCCGCTTCCACCACAGCCTCTATCAAGCGAGGCTCCACCTCGGTGGACAAATACTTTTTCACGCTGCGGCGTGTGATAATGTTGCGAATAATAGAATTCATAATGGTGTGATGCTTATTAATAATGTGTAAAAAATGAGCAACTTCTATCCTTGCCCTTGCGAGGCAGGGCGTGTGCCACCCACGGGGGCTTTCACATGGAATGGGCGAGTGTAGAAATGCTGAGCATCGTCGAGCAAAATCACGGCGCCGTTATCAATTTTAATGCCCTTCCACGTGGTGTGTTTGCCCGGATTAGGCAGACCTACGATGCCGCGCACGCGTCCGTTTTGGTCGCAAATCTGGATGCCGGCATTGGTCACAACCCACAGATTGCCGGCGCCGTCAAATTCCATCGGACCTATCTCGAGCAACGAATTATCGTAGCTATGCAGCCAATAGAAGGGCTGTTCGTACATATTTCTGCCATCGTCCACCACCACTTGACTCAAGCAGTTGCTTCCCTTTGCCACCTTCACACCCAAACTCATATCGGGGTAATACACCATATTGCCCCACGAGCCGGGCATTTTCACCGGAGCCTCAAGCTGTTCCCACTCGCTGTCGGGCACCAGCACGGAGGCAAGCAGGTCGTTTTGCGTGGTGCCGGGCACAATGTCGGCAGGCCAGCCTTGCCACATCCATTCCATCACTTCAGGGAAAATTTCGGTGGCGCGTTTCACATTGTGACCGCCATCGCCCCAATCATATTTGGTGGTGTAGCCGGCAAAATCAAGCGCCGACGCCAGCATTTGGTTGCCCTCCCACCAGCTTCCGAATAGCGGATTCCAAGCATCGGCAGAGCCATCTTGCAAGCACACCTTCAGCGCACGAGGCTCGCCCTTGCGCACCAATAGAGGCACCTCGTGACCGCCTCGCATACTCACAAATGTGCCCACACCGCTAAACACCCGCGAAAACATATCCGGCCTGTGCCATGCCGCCATAAAAGCCGCTATGCCACCACTGCTAAGCCCGAAAATCATGTGATCTTCTGTGTGTTTGGAAATGCGAATGGCATGCCCCTTACCATCAGAAAGCGACAGCACCTCGGGAAGTACCTCCGTTTCCAAAAATTGGGCAAACTGCGGCGAAATACGGTCGAATTCGTTGCTGCGATTGTAGCGCACCACAGTGCCGGTAGCATCGCGAATAATGCCCGGTTGCAAAAACACGCCAATAGTGACCGGCATTTTGCCTTGAGCAATAAGCGTATCCATCACCGTGGGCGCATTGCACAGCACCCCATCGAGCCCCACAAACAAGCAAGCCGGCTCCTCACCGGTGTACTGGTCGGGCACATACACTTGCAAAGCATGCATCGTGCCCGGATATATCTTCGAATCAGTGAGCGTGTCGGAAATAAGAATATGCCTGCCGGCAAGCACCACAGCCACTTGCGCAAACATCAAAAATAGAACAAAAATTCGTTTCATCGCCATTACTTTTATATAGTAGCCACAAAATTACAACAATTTCACCACCCACACCACACCCACGCCCCGGAAAAATATATTTTCTACACGGCTTTTATTTAAAATACCGAAAGTCGTCTAAACACTTTTCTCCCGCCATTTGCTGCAGGCGCGTTTTTTTCGGCGAAGCCGACTTTTTTTTCGCGAAGCGACTTTTTTCTCCGTTTCATACCACAAAGGAGACAGTTAATGCAGCTAAATAGGGAATTTCAGTTAATTCCCCAAAATTTCGTGACGGCAAGTGGCTGAGG
>JBJECV010000032.1:0-3133 GCA_051871435.1 Sodaliphilus sp.
AGAAATTGTCGGAATTTCTGTTCAATTCTTCCGATGCTCTTATTCGTATCGATATGAGCGAATATATGGAGAAATTCAATGTGTCGCGATTGGTGGGTGCCCCTCCGGGCTATGTGGGCTACGATGAAGGCGGACAGCTTACCGAGCAGGTGCGCCGCCGCCCCTATTCGGTGGTGCTTTTCGATGAAATTGAAAAGGCGAATCCCGATGTGTTCAATATGTTGCTGCAAGTGCTCGACGAAGGATGCCTTACCGATGGATTGGGCAGAAAAGTGGATTTCAAAAACACGATTATCATTATGACGTCGAATATTGGCACTCGCGAACTGAAGGACTTTGGAGCCGGTGTGGGTTTCAACACTGCCATCACCAAAGAACACAGCGAAGCTGTGATTCGTAAAGCGCTCAATCGCCAATTCTCCCCTGAATTTCTTAACCGTGTGGATGATATTATCACTTTCTCTTCGCTCGATCATGAGGCCATCTTGAAGATTGTCGACATTGAATTGCGTAGCTTCTTCAAGCGTGTCGACCAATTGGGCTACACGTTGGAAATTACCGATGCAGCCAAGCATTTTGTTGCAGATAAGGGATTTGATATGCAGTTTGGCGCACGTCCGCTCAAGAGGGCTATCCAATCCTATATCGAAGACCCGCTCTGCGAAATGCTGTTGCTCAACGAAAATAAATCTGCAGGTAAGTTTGTGATCGATTTAAAGGATGATGCCATCGATATTCAGTATGTGGAATCGGTGAAACTGTTCAATGTGTCAGAATAGACATATTTTTCTTTATCAAATATGATAAAATGTCACATTTTTTAATGTGGCATTTTTTTTGTGTACTCCATAATTCAGAAAATTAATCAACACAAAAATAATAATCATTATGGCAAAAGGAAGTATCGGGGTAACCACAAGCAACATTTTCCCCGTGATTAAACAATTTCTTTACAGCGACCACGAAATTTTCCTTCGTGAAATCGTTTCGAATGCTGTAGATGCTACACAAAAACTCAAAACTCTCGCCAATGCCGGCGAATTTAACGGCAAAACCGACGAATTGAAGGTGAGCGTGAAGCTCGATACCGATGCCGGTACGATCACCGTGAGCGACAATGGTATTGGTATGACTGCCGAAGAAATCGAAAAATATATCAACCAAATCGCTTTCTCCGGGGCAGAAGATTTTCTCAATAAGTTTAAAGACAATGCCAATGCCATTATCGGTCATTTTGGCTTGGGCTTCTATTCGGCATTTATGGTGTCGAAAAAGGTGGAAATCCACACGCTTTCTTATAAAGATGGCGCAAAGGCTATGAAATGGACCTGCGACGGTTCTCCGGAATACGAAATGGAAGAGTGTGATAAGGCTGAGCGCGGCACCGATATCGTGATGTATATCGACGATGATGAAAAGGAATATTTAGACCGTAACCGTATCACTTCGCTCCTCAATAAATACTGTCGATTTATGCCGGTGCCGGTCATTTTTGGTAAAGAACAAGAATGGAAAGATGGCAAATATGTCGATACTGAGGCCGACAAGGTTATCAACAATGTGGAACCGCTCTGGACACGAACTCCTACCGACTTGAAGGATGAAGACTACATCAAATTCTATCACGCCATTCAGCCGGGGCAAGAAGACCCGTTGTTCTGGATTCACCTCAATGTGGATTTTCCGTTCACTCTCACCGGTATCCTCTATTTTCCGAAAATCAAGAACAATCTCGACATTCGTAAAGACCGCATTCAGCTCTATTGCAATCAGGTGTTCGTTACCGATAGCGTGGAAGGTGTGGTGCCCGACTTTATGATGCTTTTGCAAGGCGTAATCGATTCGCCCGACATCCCGCTCAATGTGTCGCGTAGCTATTTGCAAGCCGACAGAAATGTGAAGAAAATCTCTACCTATATCACCAAAAAGGTGGCCGCTCGCTTGGAAGAAATCTCAAAGAAAGATGCCAAAGAATTCGAAGAAAAATGGAACGATATCAAGGTGTTTATTGAATATGGCATGCTGAGCGATGAGAAATTCTGCGAGCAAGCAATGAAGTTTGCTCTCGTGGGCGACACTGAAGGTAAATTCTTCAAACTCGATGATTACAAAAAACTCATCGAAGCCGAGCAAACCGACAAAGATGGCAATCTTGTGTATCTCTACGCCACAAATAAGGAAGCGCAATACTCTTATATTAAAGCAGCTATCGATAAAGGCTACAATGTGCTGATGATGGATGGCCAACTCGACATCCCGTTCGTGAGCATGCTGGAGCAAAAAAATGAGAAAAGCCGCTTTGTGCGCGTGGATTCAGATGTGTTGAGCAATCTCATTCGTAAGGAGGAGAATAAGCCTACCGAACTTTCTCAACAACTCCAAGACATGACCTCTACCCTCTTTAAATCACAAATTCAGGCGCCCGAAAAGAGCGAATTTTATGTCACTTTTGCAGCAATGAGCGATACCGACCAACCGGTGGTGATTACTCAAAGCGAATATATGCGCCGTATGAAGGAAATGGCGCAATTCCAGCCGGGAATGAATTTCTATGGAGAATTGCCCAACACCTACAATCTTACACTCAATACCAACCACCCCGTGGTGAAACGTGTGATTGATGCTGCGAACGCTGCCCTTGAACCCACTCTGAAGCCCATTGAGGAGGAAATGACCGCTGTCACTGCTGTGATTGACGCCATCAAGAGTCTCGACAAAGATGGCAAAGGCGTGCCGGAAGACAAGAAAGCCGATTTGAAAGAAAACGAGGACAAAAAAGCGGAACTTCGCAAAAAGAAAGAAGAAGCCATCACTCAATATGCTTCTACCAACGACACCGTGAAGCAACTCATCGACATTGCCCTCCTCGGCAATGGCTTACTAAAAGGCGAAGCACTCAACAACTTCCTCCGTCGTTCCGTCTCCATCCTATAATCCAATATACAAGGATTTGTATCCCTTCCAACACATCCTCGAGCCCACCTAAGCTCGAGGATGTCCTTTTTCCCCCTGTTCCATGCCTCCCTCAAAATAATAATAAATTAGCTTAATTCGCTAAATTCGTGACTTTAAAATCTCCTCCTGACTTTGACAATGGGTCACCCAAATTAGAAATTTGAGGGTAGCAGTGGCG
>JBJECV010000033.1:0-14211 GCA_051871435.1 Sodaliphilus sp.
ACCCCATTGAAACGACAAGTATTTCAGTAACTTGCACTGATTTATCGCAAATTTTGCTTAAATTTGCATTAAAGAAACCGTCAGGTAAATTTACGAATATGAAAATCATAAAAATTTGTTTTTCAATTATTCTCACGTTGTGTGTAGTGTCTTGTTCCAAGATAGACGAAAACCTTGAAAAGATGATTCCATCCGATAGCTATGGAGTTGTGAGAATTGATGTGAACAGCCTGTTAACGAAGGGACAACTCACCGACGCTGACCAAAAAATCGTCATTCCTCAATCTTTGAAAGATGTGGTGAATGAATATGATTCCTCGCCGTTTTCCAAAGCCATAGAATTGGGCAAGAGAATTGGTATCGACACCGATGGTAGCATCTATTGCTTTTTCCCGAAGCACACTTTCCGCATTGCCACACTGCTGGCTATCGAGGATAGCAATGCTGCAAAAAGCGAGATTGAAAAGCGTACGGGGCAGAAATTCCAATCGATTGAGGGTGTGGATTTCCTAAGAGAGGTATCCGTGAGCTATGTAATGGACGACGATTACCTCTTCGTGGGTGAAGAAGTGAAAGAAACAGCCGACGCCAATTTGGCGCTGATGGCTCGTAGCATTCTTCACGCCTCCGAACCGGGCATCGACCAAAATGCCGACGCGTGCGAAGTAATTCACCACGAAAGCGATGTGAATGTGTATCTTAGCATGAAGGGGATTCAGAAAACGATTGCTCAATCTGAAGCCTTTGCCGAGAAACTCAAAAAATTCCCGATTGCCACACTTTTCACCGATTCGGATATCAAGGCTATTGCGCTACATCTGAATTTTGAAAACGAAGGTGCCAAATTGGAAGCCAACATTAAGGCTGATGCCAATTCCGACTATATGAAATTATTTGATGCCACACTTGCTAAAGCCGATGCCGGATTTTTGAAAGTGATGCCGGTGTCGATGAACTACATTTTTTCTATCAGTGTGAAAGGAGAGAGCTTGCTTCAGCTGAGTCAGGTGAAAAAGAGCATCAATTTAATCAGCAATATGCCAAGTGCCGACCAACTCGATATCCGCAGCATGATTCGCTCCATCGATGGTCCGGTGGCAATTGGCTTCAGCCCGGGTGATGGAATGAACATTTCATCAATTGCCAACGATAATTGGAACATTGCCATCGCAGCCAAATCGGGCAATGCGCCCGAAATCGTGAGCCAAATCGTGGCTTTTGCTTCGTCGCTTGGTCAAGAAGATTTCGTGAAAAACGGACGCCACCTATTCGATTATGAAGGTATGCCGGTGTATTTGGGAGAGCAAGACGGCTACGTGTATGCCATTCGCCTCGACCACGAAATGGAGGAGGAATTTTACTACGATATGCCCGATGCCAAAGAGCGATTTGCAAAAAGCCAAATCGGATTCTATGCCAAATACCCCGACCCTAAAGGCGATGCCTTTTTCAATGTCGGACTCAATAATTCCACCTCTGGGGAAGGCGTGTACTATACCATTCGTGAAGAAAATCCGGTGGTCAGCTTCCTCGAACTTCTCTGCCACATTCACCCTTCTGACGACAACAGCAATTTTTAATATTAACCCTTTAATCACTAACATTTATGAAAGCCTTTAAATTTTCATTCTTAGCGATTCTACTGGTTGCCATCACTTCGTGCAACAATGGAAACCAAAAAATGATGGAATTAATTCCCGACAATGCCGGAACTATCGTGTCGATTAATCCTGCAAAACTAATCGACCACACCGGAGTAAAAGTTGACGACAACGGAAAAGTAGAGCTCCCCGGCGCCTTGGGAAGTATGATTGGGGAACGCGACAAAAAAGAATTGGATGAAGCCGTTCAGAAACTCACCAAATCGGGCATCGACCTGTCGAACAATCTGTTTGTGTACATCATGAACGACAATGCTACTAACGGAGAACCTACCGTGTATGTGATTGCCGCCACAAAAGATGCTGCCGAAACACAAGCTTTGGCTGAAAAAGAAATGGGCATCACTTTCAAGAATGAAGGAGATATCAGCTTGGCAGCACAAAGCGGTTTCTTTATTGGCATAAAAGACGATATCGTGATTTTTGGTGGCAATGTGAAGGATGCAGCTGCTGATGCAAAAAAAACCTTTGAGGAGAAAGAAAACAGCATTGCCAACAATTCCGACATCGCAAGCGTGCTCAGCGAAGATAAAGATATTAATGTGTACGTCAACTATGAGGCTGCTTTGAAAATGGCACAAGCCGCAAAGCCTGAAGTGGCATTCATCTCCGGTTTTTTGTCGGGCATTAAAGGCTGTGGCTACAATGTGGACCTTTCCGACAATGAGGTTAGCGTGGAAGGAAAGACGTTTGTTGACGAAAATGCCGATATCATCAAGCTGCTCAACGATGTAAAGGGCGATGCTTCCAACTCCTTTATGGAACACATGCCAAAGGATGCCAACATTCTGTTCAGCATTTCAATCAAGGGAGAAAAATTAGCCGAATTCCAAAGCATTAAGCCTTTCTTGGAATCTCAAACCGGTAGTTCTATGGTGGGCAATGCCAACCTTACGGAATTGGTAAAATCGCTCAATGGTCCTATTGCCGTGGGTGTGTCGACCGGCGGTGACGTGAAGGACTTCAAGCCTGAAAAAATGGTTGGCTCTGTGGTGATTTCCACTTCCAAACCCGCTGAATGGAAAGCCTTCTTGGATGCTATGCTGCAATTGGCTGGTGGTATGCGTTATCAATTTGCCACTGAAGCCAAAGCCGATATGGTGCTCGTGAAATTCGGCGCTCAAACCAATTTCGCACTCAATTGCAACGACGATAAAGCAAAATCTATCTTCTCCAACAACTACATCGGCTTGTGCATCAATGCCAAAAACAATGGCCAGATGCTTCACCTCGAATGTGGCGCAGAAAGCATTAAAGAAGGAAAAGGCGAATTCTATATCCTTCAATCCGATGGCAATAAAATGCCTTTCGCCGACTATCCCACTTTCTTTGATGCTATAAAATAGTGTATCGAATGAAATGATTTTTTCAAAAATCACCATATAGAAAATCGCGGCAATGCAAATGTGGCAAAGCCGCGATTTTTCAATTATGAAACAAAATGAAATGTTCGGATTATGGGATGATTGAATTAGGGAAACATTTCCGCCGCTAAGGCAAGAGTTTCGGGTTTACCCACATCAAGCCATTTGTAATCAGCCTTTTGCTGATAGCCATAAAAGTCATAGTTGTGGCACATTTCTGCATAGAATGGCACAATGGAAAACACCTTTCCTTTCTGAGCCGAATATTTTTCAAGAGCATCAAAGATGGCGGGCGAAATCACATGCACACAGCCAAAGGCAAGCGCCTCCACTTGAGAGGAGTCGTACACAAATCCTTGAGGTTTGGTTTCTCCGGTGGCTTTATTAATCCAGCCACGCAGGCGTCCTTGAGAATTGAATAGCAAATAGCGTTGGGTGTCGCGAGGCTTCACCAAGATGGTGGATAGGGCATTATGCGCAACATGGAAATCGTACATCGCCTTCAAATCCAAATCGGTGAGCACATCGGCATTATGCACAATGAAAGGCTCATCGCCATCCAAATATTTTCTCGCCTTGAGCAAGCCGCCACCGGTATCGAGTAGCAAGTCGCACTCATCGCTAATGTGAATATTCAATCCAAAATTGGAATGCCGATCCAAAAATTCAATGATTTTATCACCAAAATGATGAATATTCACCGTGATATCGTCCACGCCACAAGCCGCAAGATGCGTGATTACGCGCTCAAGCATCGTGCGACCACCCACTTCCACCAGCGCCTTCGGGCGGTCGTTGGTGAGAGGACGTAGGCGAGTACCCCAACCGGCAGCAAAAATCAAAGCCTTCATCTCGTTATCACTTTTGAATCGGTGTGAACACTTGCTCAATGTTTTGCTCACGATGCACAAGTTCCACTTTCACGTTGAATTTTTTATAGATATGTTCCGCCATGTGTTGAGCCGAATACACTGAGCGATGCTGACCGCCGGTGCAGCCGAAACACACCATCAGATTGGTAAACCCACGCTCCATATAGCGCTTCACGGAAGCATCCACCAATTCGTAGGCATGGCTAAGGAAAGTGAGGATTTCTCCATCGTCTTCCAAATATTTAATCACCGGGGCATCCAAGCCGGTGTAAGGCTTGTAGCGGTCGTATTTACCGGGATTGTTTGAAGCACGGCAGTCGAACACAAAGCCGCCGCCATTGCCGGAATTATCGTTGGGAATGCCTTTTTTGTAGGCAAAACTCATCACCTTCACAGTGAGCATTCGCTTTTGCAAATCGTCGGTGAATTGCGACATATTCACCAAATTTTTCAGCACGCTCGTGAGGTAAGGATATTCCACATAGGGCTCATTCAAAAGCGAGCGCAAATTATTGATGGCAAAAGGCACGCTTTGCATAAAGTGAGGTTTTTTCTCAAAATAGCCTCTAAAGCCGTAAGCACCCAACACTTGCAACGTGCGGAAGAGCACAAAGTGGCGCAATTGAGAATAGAAATAGTCGTCGTCCACAAATTTGTATTTCTTCAGCTCCGAAATGTATTCTTTCAAAAGTTCCTTTCGCAAGCTATCAGGGAAATTGGCTTTGGCTTGCCACAAAAAAGAAGCCACATCGTAGAAGAAGGGACCCTTTCGACCGCCCTGAAAGTCGATAAACATGGGTTCGCCATCTTTAATCATCACATTGCGCGATTGGAAATCGCGATACATAAAAGTAGCGGAATTGCTACGCAATAGCACATCGGTCAAGTGCTGGAAATCGTCCTCCAATTGGCCTTCATTAAATTCCAAACCAGTGGCTTTCAAAAAGCAATATTTGAAATAGTTCAAATCCCAAAAAATGGAGCGCGCATTAAATTCCGGTGCCGGATAGCAATAGGAGAAATCCATACCATCGGCGCCCTTAAACTGAAATTCGCACAAGCGGCGAATGGTCTTGGCAAGCAATCGCTTTTCGTCTTCGCCAAACACGCGAGTTTTGCGTGCTTTTTCAATAGCATCGAAGAGGATAGTGTCGCCCAAATCTTCTTGCAGATATGCCATTTGGTCGGGGCTTTCCACATACACCTTAGGCACCGGAAGCCCTTGGTGCATAAAGTGCTTTGCCATATACAAAAACGCCCTGTTTTCTTCCTTCAGCTCGCCAAGCACACCTATAATGGATTGCTCGCCAAGCAAACGAAAATAATGGCGATTAGAGCCCGATGCGGGCAACTGAATAATCTCAGTGGGGGCAGTGCCCACATATTGCGTGTATAACTGTTTTAAAACTTCGGTATCCATAATCTTGAATCGTTATCTTCCAAACAAAGATAGAGGAAATTCATCACATAAGCAAACCGTGAAATCAAAATTCGCTCGTAAAATGGAATTTCAATTTAGGAAAATCTTGTTGCGCCATCGAGAGTACGTAGCTGGAATCCGCCAAAAACACATCTCTGCCTTCACGATCGAGTGCCATATATTGCTGCTTTCTGCGCTTAAAGGCATCAAGGGCTTCTTTATCGTCGCTCTCAATCCAGCAGGCTTTATACAGACTGATAGGCTCCCATCGGCAACTTGCCCCATATTCGTGAAGCAAGCGATATTGAATCACCTCAAACTGGAGTTGGCCCACGGTGCCAATAATTTTGCGATTATTGAATTGATTCACGAATAATTGCGCCACACCCTCGTCCATGAGTTGCTCAATTCCCTTGTTGAGCTGCTTCATGCGCATAGGGTCGGTATTTTCGATGTATTTAAACATTTCCGGCGAAAAGCTGGGCAAACCTCTGAAGTGAATCAGTTCGCCTTCGGTGAGCGTGTCGCCAATCTTAAAGGTGCCATTGTCGGGCAAGCCCACGATATCGCCAGGATACACATCATCAATCACTTCCTTTTTCTGAGCCATAAAGGCAGTAGGAGCAGCAAATCGAATTTGCTTATTGCTACGCACATGGTGGTAGTATTGATTGCGATGGAACACCCCGGAGCACACCTTCACAAAAGCGATACAACTGCGGTGGTTGGGATCCATATTGGCATGAATTTTAAACACAAATCCGGAAAATTTATCTTCTTCGGGCTTCACCTCACGCTCCAATGCCTGAACGGGGCGGGGAGAAGGAGCGATGCGAATGAAGCAATCGAGCAATTCTTTTACGCCAAAGGTGTTGAGCGCTGAACCGAAAAACACCGGAGCCAACAAACCCTCTAAATAATCTTCTACCTCAAAATCGGGATACACGCCATCGATGAGCTCGATGTCGGCACGCAATTTTTCGGCATCGTCGGCGCCCACAGCTTGGTCAATCACCGGGTCGTTGATATCTTCAATATCAACACGGTCGGAAATGCGCTGCTTGTCGGCGGCAAAAAGGCTCAAATTGTGTTCGTAGATATTATACACGCCCTTGAAATTGGCACCACCATTGATAGGCCATGACAAGGGGCGAACCGAAATTTTCAATTCGGCTTCAAGTTCATCTAATATATCAAAGGGGTCACGACCTTCCCGGTCCATTTTGTTCACAAAAATAATCACCGGCGTGTTGCGCATGCGGCACACTTCCATCAGGCGGCGCGTTTGTTGCTCCACACCTTTTGCCGCATCCACCACTATGATTACACTATCCACCGCCGTAAGGGTTCGGAATGTGTCTTCAGCAAAATCTTGGTGACCAGGAGTGTCGAGGATATTGATTTTGTAACCCTCATATTCAAATCCCATCACAGAGGTGGCAACCGAGATGCCACGTTGCTTTTCAATCTCCATCCAGTCGCTGGTGGCTGTTTTTTTAATCTTATTCGATTTCACAGCGCCTGCCACATGGATAGCGCCACCAAAGAGGAGCAATTTCTCAGTTAATGTAGTTTTACCTGCATCCGGGTGGGATATAATCGCAAAAGTGCGTCGTTTTTTAATTTCTTCTAAAATATTTGCCACAATATTATTAAGCTAATGATTGGTTTTCAATTCGTTCAATACACTCCTTCAAGCTATCTTCCCAATAGGGGATAGAAGTGTGAAATGTGGATTTAAATTTTGATTTATTGAGCACACTATAGTGGGGGCGTGCCGCCTTTGTGGGATATTCATCGGTGGTGCACGGCATCACCTCGCAGGTGGTGATACCCGCCAAGCGGTGAATGGCTTTGGTGAAATCGTACCACGAAATCACGCCTTCATTGCTAAAATGATAAATGCCGGCATGCCATTGCGGGGCGGTGATGACCGTGAGAATAGCTTCAGCCAAATCTTTGGCATAAGTGGGCGAACCTATCTGGTCGAAAATCACCTTCAAACTATCTTTCGTGCGTCCTAAAGTGAGCATCGTTTTCACAAAGTTTTTCCCAAACGGCGAATAGAGCCAAGCGGTGCGCATAATCACGGCATCGGGCAGGGATGCTAAAAGCCGCTGTTCGCCTTCCAATTTGGTGCTACCATACACAGAGCGGGGTGAAGTGGGATGGTCTTCCGAGTAGGGCACACACGCATCACCGCTGAACACATAGTCGGTGGACACATGAATCATCTTAGCCTGGTGGCGCTTGGCTGCTTTTGCCAAAATCTCCACTGCATCGGCATTAATGCGGCGGCATAAATCCTCCTGGTCTTCGGCTGCATCCACGGCTGTGAATGCAGCGCAGTTCACCACAAAATCGGGATGGTGCTGATTGAAGAACGCATCCACCTCCTCTTGAGAGGTGATGTCCATTTCTTTCACATCAGTGAAAATGGGTGTGAGCGTAGGGTGTGCTTGCAATGCTATGCGCAATTCATTGCCCAACTGCCCGTTTGCTCCTGTTATGAGAATCGAGGTTTGCATCGTTAGTTATGGATATGATTAATCGTTGGCAAAGAGCGGTTCTTCTTCATCTTTTTTGAAATAAGCCGCCAGAATGCCGATAAAATATGATATTTGAGAAACTGCTTTTTGAGTTTCTTCCGTGATGGTCTTGCCTTGCAATCGAAGCATTAAAATGCCGTAGAGCGCATTGAAGCAAGTTTCCAATTCGCCGGGTTGGTCATCGGGATTGGATTTAGAGCGGAGTTCCACAATGTAGGGTAGGGCGTGGTAGAATTGTGCGCCATATTGCGGGAATTTAGGAGAATTGAGCAATTGGACATGGAGGTCGTTGAGGCGAATGAGCACATTTTTATTGATTTGCAGATGTCCTTTGGCTTTCACATGCTCCAATTCCATCATTTTTATAAGGGATTCATACCACTCTTTTGCTTCCTTTTTCTTGTCATCGCTGATGGCGTAGGCGGAAATGATGTTGGCTTCAATCTTTTGAATATCGAAATTATAAGCTCGAATTAAATCTTCCACTTGCCACATATAGAGGAGATATTCGGCAATGTTTTCTTTGCGTTTTTGCTGTGCTATAATCATAGATTACCCGAATTTACTAATGTTGCGAAGTGCTTCTTGGTCAATAATTTTGATGCGTCGTCCGTCCACGGTAATGATACGCTCTTGGCAGAAAGCCGATAGGGTGCGAATGGCATTGCTGGTGGTCATGTTCGACAGATTAGCCAAATCTTCTCTTGCCATAAAGATTTTCAGGGTTTGGCCATCGTCTTCAAATCCATAATTGTCCATTAAAAGGATGATGGCTTCAGCCAATCGCCCTCGGATATGCTTTTGGGTGAGGTTCACGATTTTGGTATCGCTACCGCCAAGGTTTTTGGAAAGTTCGTGAATAAAGAACCATGCCAATTCGCGGTTTTGGTCGATTAATTTTTTCACCAGGTGCATAGGAATAGCGCCCAACGACGAAGGCTCGAATGCGGAGGCACTCGACACATAGGGCTCATTGGCAAAGAAAGCTCTGTAGCCAAAATATTGAATGGGGCGATACAGGCGCAATATTTGCTGCCTGCCACCCATTCCATCTTTAAACAATTTCACTTTACCCTTCAATAGGCACCACAAATATTGTGGTGTATCTTTCTCAGCGTAAATGATTTGATTCTTTTTAAAAGAATGAATATGAAAATTATCAGCCACCAATCGGCGCTCATCGGGGGTAAGTATCTTCCAGATAGCAGCTAAATCTTTACTGATAATTTCTTCAAGTGTACTCTTTATCAACATCTGCTATATAACACTGTTTTTCAACATACAAATTTACACACTTCTTTGCAATTGGGCAAAAAGAAAAGAGAAAATTATGTATATTTCGCCTCAAAATGCCGTTTTTTTAACAATCCGGAGATATTTTTTGCATAATCATGTGGGAGGCAAACACTCATCTTTCAAAAAAGGTCGGCAACTCGTGAAGCCGCCGGCCTTGATATCACGCTAAGAGAGCGAATTCATTGTTTAACAAGGCGTGAAAAAGGGGTCGCCTTGTTTGTGAGCGACCCCTGTTTGGAGATATTTTACGGATGATTATTTAATCACCTTTACAGAGCTGTGAGAGCCATCGGTGTAGGTGGTTACCACGATGTTCACACCTTCAAACGGAGTGGAAGAAGCCACACCCAAAGTGTTGTAGTACTTCACATTAGCTACAGTCTTAACAGCATTCACATCGTTCACACCGGTAGGAGTGGAAGCATTGAATACATACTTGGCTGGAGTAGCTACTTCTTGCGCATCCTTTGGAATAGTGATACCCCGCACACCGGTCTTCGCATCGGCAATAAACAAGTTGCCTGCGTGGTCGAACTGCATTTGATTGACGATAGAAGCGGAATTGGTGTAATCGGTAATCACATATTGGAGTGTGAAGGCGGGCACATTGTCGGTCCATTCCACACTGTAGACATTAATATAAGGATATCCGGTGGCGATTGCCATCATCGACAAGTCGTCGCTCACTGCCAAACCTGCGCCATAGCTGCCGTCGAGGTCTTCCATAGTGGAGGAGTTGAGCAGGATGTTGCCATCGTAGTCGGCATACACGAAGGAAGGAACGCCCGGAGTGTTGTTGCCGGTGCCACGAACTTGTGATACGAACATACCATTTTCGAGTGGCACTACATTCACGTTGGTGTTCACCATCAAAGTAGAAACAGCGTCGAAGGTCTTGTCGGGAGCATTGCTTGTAACGGTAGAAGTGCCAATGTTGTAGAGGCAGAGTTTCTGACCGGCATTGCCTGTCGGGTAGTCTTCTTGGAAGGAAATCATCTTGGTGTTGTCGCCTTCACCCAAGAAAGCCACGCCCGTGCAGCTACCGCCAATAGCTACGCCGGAAGCGTTGGTGATTTGACCGGAAGAAGCGCGTGTGCCATCAAAGAATTGGTGGCAAGATTCGGGTTCCGACAAATTCCAAACGGTGATACCGCCATGAGCATCCGACCAGTCGGCGATAAACACATTTCCGTCGTTGGGGTTAACACCCAAGCGGAAGGGTGATGCTGTGTTGGTAGAATTCCATTCATTTGGCAGATAAGGAGCGCCATCGTTCACAACAGTGAGGTCGGGGTTAACGGCATATAAGCCCTTTGTGCCATAAGGATTGGAGATATACATTTCTTGGAAGTGATCGCTCATGGGGTTGCGGTCGATAGCCATACCACGGCTACAATATGAACCATTGCCTGCGGGAGCGTAGGAGAAGATGGAGCTTATGGTGGGCACAGCCGCATTGTTGAGCACCACTTCCCAGTTGTAAATACCGTCGTAGTCAGCTTTGTTCACTGTCAAGCTATTGTCACCCTTCGCGACGTTAGAGAGTGGAAGAACCACTTCAGGAGCTTCGGATTGTGCAGTGAGAACAATCTTACCGGAAGCCACATCGCCGGTGGATTTAAACTTGAAGGTGTAGGTATCGGTTGTTTCCTCGTAGTTCAAATCGTAGGCATATTCACCACGATACAAAGGTTGCTCAACTTCGGAGGTGGCAAATTTCACAATATTATTGTCGCCTGCGAGGTAGAGGGTGATGTCTTCACCATTCACCTTAGCACCGGCTGCCACGAATGCGGGTTGCATAGGAGCTGCTTTCACCACGGGTGCGGAAGATTGAGCACTGAGTTGGGTGCCAATAGTGTTCACCAAAGTGGCATTTGCCAAACCGTCGGTGATGTTGTAGAGATTGATAGCGGAGAGCACACCATCATTCACCACGGGAGCAGCCATAAGCACCTTACCCGCATATCTAAAGAATGCCAATCCCTTGGAAGCATGACCGATTTCAGCGTCGTTGAAGGTTTCGAGCACTTGGCTATCGGTGTTGTTGGAAGCGGCAGGAGTAAATTCGAATGGTGCTGCAAGGCTACCATTGATGATATAGTTGTGGTCGTCGAACGGGGAAACATTGAGTTGGAAGTCTGTACCAAGTTTGCCTTCGGTGAACGGACTTGCTGTGGAAATAGTTTTTTCTGTAAAGCGAGAAGAAACCATTTGATTGTCCACCATATTCATCACGAGGAAGCGGAATGCACGGGAAGTGCCGGCGGTGATTCCGGTGGTCACGATTTCGCAATCTTTAGCCGGACCACTAACAGCGATAGTGGTACCCATATCGGCACGCAAGAAGTTGGCAGAACTTTGAGTAGTGGCCCACACTTCAGGATCGGAATCAAAATCAGCCCATTTGTAGAGGTAGATCGTACCACGTTTGTAACCGGAATCCACATAATCGCCATTGTATTGGCAACGAATACCATTGATACCCACAAGCTGGCCATCAGCAGTGAGAGCAATGTCGCTCAAGCTGGAGTAAGAGCCGGCATTGGTTGCATCCACGGCATTGATACCGGTGGTGCTCAATTCCTTGGTGAGGGTTTGAGTTTTGTTATTGATTAAGTAGATGGCGGGAGCGTCGGTAAGAACCAAAGTAGTGTCGCCACGCACGATGGTGCGCTTCACATTGCCATTCATTTCGAATGGAGTGCCATCATCTTGCAAGAACTTGTAGGAGTCTGCCAAGCGGAGATAAGAAGGCTGAACCGGAGTGGGATAGTTTTCATAAACCACTTCTTCAGGCACATAGTTGAGATTCTCGAGATGGAGCAGTGCATAGCTGGTAGCATTAGCAGCCACAGTGATAGCTTCCTCTTCAAAAATATCTTTGTAGCCTTCGCAAGAAGCGCTGAGTGTGTAGTTGCCCGGTTGCAAACCTTCGAACACAAACACGCCATTCCAATTTTGGTCGCAAGTGTAAGTTGCCACCACATTGCCGTCTTTCTTCAGCGTAACCACAGCGCCATTGAGCGGGAGATATTGGTCGTCGGTACCGGCAGCGTATTTATAGAGGCTGTTCACGATTTTTTCGTGCATATCCTTCACCGTACCCATTATGTAGCCAGTGGTTTCGGCATTCAAGCCAAAATATTCGCACACGCCACGTGCATAGCCCACGCCTTCCATGTGGCAATAGTCCATGTTGAGCGCACGGTGACGAGCCGGCTGATAGGTATGGAAGTAACCTTCTGCCAAATATCCGGGAGTACCATGACGAAGCACACCTAAATAGCCTTCAAACGTACCTTTAGAAGTGGTGGTAGTGTAGGAAGATCCATAGAAGGAGATGTCGCCACGAATGTTGTACTGTGTGCGGCTGTAGTAGGATTGAGGATCGATTTCGTCCATGTAATGTCCTTTCCAACCGGTGACACACATTTGGTAACTACCTGCATTACCCTCATTGGCTTCCAAGTCGCGTCCACGATAGAGGAAGAGTGGATAATTGGTGGCAGTACCATCGGTAGCAGCATTGGAGTGGATAGAAACAAACATGTCCATATTGTTGGCATCCACTTCTTGGCAAATTTCAGAAAGGTTTCTATTGTAGATAGTAGCATCGGATGCATCAGCCACATAGGGATACGGGCCATTCTTCACGCGAGAATACATAATATTTTCGTGCTTCACGCCCATGCTTTCGAGCACTTCACCCATTTTAAGCACCTTCCAAAGGTTGGTGTTCGATTCATAGAATCCGCACGTGTCGGGACGACCGGTTTCAGAAAGTGCAGGATAGGGGATGGTGGCCATCGGGCGGTCGTTGGGACCCCAGCTACCATGACCCGGATTCAAATAAATGCGAACTTCATCTGCAGTTTTTGCCTGCAAGGCACCAGCTGCCAAGATTGCAGCCGATGCAAGTAATAAAATTTTCTTCATAGCCGTAATCTTTATTTAGCAACATTAATAATATAAGCTTCACCGGCAGGGGTGGAGAAAGCAATCTTGCCACTTGCTGCTGAAGCATAAGGATTCATCGCCACGATATCGGATGAGGTGAGTGTTTGCATCACCCCATCAAGAGTAACGGCCACAATCTTTGAAGAAAGAATGAATTCGCCGTTGTCCACGTCTTGCATACCTACTACGATATCGTTGTTGTACCATTGTGGTGCACGCACAAGGCCGAGCGACTTCACGTTGGAGCCGTCAATGTTGCACACAAATGCGCCCACGCCGCACACGAAATAGAGTGCTTTAGTGCAATCTGGTGAGAGGGATTGCCAAATGTAGCTGTGATTGGTTCCGTTGGGAGAGAACACTTCAGTTTTGCCATTGCGAGTAATCATCAATTGGCGATTGCAAACAGAGAGCACCGGAGCGGTGGCTTTGGTGGCACCCACCCCAATCGTTTTGCTCATCAATTTACCTTTGTTCACTGCCAAAGCATTGGCACCTTGAAGTGCAACGCCTTGGAGGTCGCGAGTGGGAGCAACCAAAGTGGCTTGGCTACCGGTGGCGAGATTGATGGATTTCAATGCCACTTGGCGCAAATGATTGGTAGTGAACGAATTTTCGCGATAAACGATGGTGTTGCCATCTTGCGAAATCTGCACATCAAATCCTGCTCCGAGAGCATCAGTAATTTTTGTGGCTTCATTGGTGCCGAGGTCGAATTTAGTAAGGCCTTGCTTGCCGGTAGTGGAGAGCAACAAGTAGTCGCCCTGCGGACTAATAGCAGCAACGGTGGCCATTGGATTGGCAGGGGTATTAAGTTTTTCCACAGAGGTAACATTTAATACCTGTGCAAATCCACTAATCGAGGCACACATAGCCAATGCCAAGAAAACTTTTTTCATAAAGCATTAGTTTTTAATTAGTGAATTAATAAATTGAAAATTAATTAGTTTTAAAAAAATATAGATAAATTAATAGTGTATTTAGCTTTGTTCACAACAAATTTACACAATTTAAATTCAATAAGCAAATATATTGAGAAAATTATTTGCTAAATGAAGTCAACTTACATACCACCACAATAAATCTCGC
>JBJECV010000034.1:0-3117 GCA_051871435.1 Sodaliphilus sp.
CTGTAACCTTCTGATCCGTAGTCAGATGCTCTATTCAGTTGAGCTAAGGAGCCAAAATTTTCGAGCTACACCGAGGTGCTTTTCTCAAATGCGATGCAAAGGTAGTAATAATTTTTTAAACCGCAAAGTGTTTTTGCAAAAAATAATGAATGATTTTTGCAAATCGCTATCTCATTTGAGGATGTTTAAATCGCGAAAAGTGCGATAATGAACACCACGAAAATGAGTGCTGCGATGATGGTGGGCTTTGCCAACGCTTTGTAATCCACAATGTAATAGTTTTGGCGTGGGGGATTCACCTTTGCCGGTTTTTCTTCTGCGATAGCCAGTTTGTTTTCATCCACGGGTTCGCATTGTTGCATTTCTTCGTTGTATAAAGTAGCTTTCATAATTCTAAATTTTTTGCAAAGATAGTGTTTTTATTCATATTTCGCAATTAGATTCACTTTTAATTATCCATATTTGTGTAACTTTGTAGCATGATGGAAGAGCGTATCTATTTATTTAATCCCGACAACGACCTTGCCCTTGCTCACGGCGGTGGTCACTATGTGGCGCCCCCTTTTGCGCAAAAAATGCAGACCGATTTGTGCGTTCTTCCTATGTGGTATGCGCATCCACATAGCCGTGTGGTGGTGGAAAATGACCAGATGCGGGCGTGGGCAGACGCTATGGTTCGCCAATATCGGCTTCAGCTGACGGCTATGCCGGAGGCAGCGCTTTCCGGATTGGATTCCGGTGCATTTTGTCCGTGGGGCTGGAGTGGTACTATCAAGCGGAGGCTCATTAAAAAAGGCGTTTCCCCTCGCCTATTACCTGCTGATGATTGGCTTGCAAATGTGCGGCTGATGGCGCACCGGCGTTCGTCGATAGCCGTGCATCAATTTTTGCGCCGCCATTGTGCATTGCCTTTTTCGCCGATACCCATAGAATATAGCGATGTGGCAGAAGTGCTACGGTTTGCTATGGCGCATCGCGGGTGCTATGTAAAGATGCCGTGGTCGGGCAGCGGTCAAGGCATTTATCATGCCATTGAGCCACAAACGCCTGAATTTGAGCGGTGGTGCCGTGGTGCCATTCGGCGCCAGCAATCGCTACTTTGCGAGCCCGGGCTCCATCGCGTGATGGATTTTGCAATGGAATTTGAGTGTATCGGCGGGCAAAGCGAATTTTTGGGTTATTCCGTGTTTAAAAGCGACTTCCATAGCCAATATCAAGGCGGTATTGTGGCTCGCGAGCAAGATTTGCTTGGACTTATTACGGAAAAATATCCGCAGTTTGAGCAGGTAGTGCCCTTGGTAAAATGCGCCGTCGATTTCTTGTTTTCGCCATCCTACGAAGGCTATTTGGGCATTGATATGCTCCTTTTTGAGCACGACGGCATCATTCAGCTCAATCCTTGTGTGGAAGTGAATTTGAGAGCCACTATGGGGTTGGTCACCTCACAAATTGGTAAAAGGCTTTTACCGAAGGGGAAAACGGGGATTTTCAGAATAGAATTCAGCAAAACAGGTTTTCCCAAAATGCGCGAAAATCGGTTCTATCTCACGCCCATCTTCGCCGACACGCAATATTGTGCCTACATAGATTGGGATTAAAAAGTTTTAAGCAAAGCGTAGAGCCGCTGCACCGGCAAGCCCATCACATTATAAAAACTACCGCTAATGCCCTTAATGCCCATGTAGCCAATCCATTCTTGTATGCCGTAGGAGCCCGCTTTGTCGAACGGGCGGTATTTGGTTACGTAGTAATCAATTTCTTCGGCTGTGAGCGGCGCAAATTCCACCTCCGAGGCGCAACTAAAGCTCTCTACCCTATCGTGTGTGGAAACCGTAACGCCCGTCACCACGGTGTGCACATTGCCCGATAGCCGGCCCAACATCCGTTTGGCATCGGCTTCATCTTTGGGTTTGCCAATCACTTCGCCATGCAAAATCACCACCGTGTCGGCAGTGATAATCAAATCATCGGGTTTGGGCTGATAGGCATGTGCTTTCAGTTGCGAGAGATAGAGGGGTATTTCTTCCACCGGCAAATCGGCGGGATAGGTTTCTTCAATCCCCTTCACCACTTCCACCTTGAAATCAATGCCTAATCCTTCAAGCAGTTCTTTCCTTCGAGGCGAACCGCTTCCGAGAATGATGTGATATTTATTTAAATTGCTCAACATGATTACAGTGCTTTCTTTACCATCCAAATGCTTTCAAATCGCTCATCCACCGACCTTGTGCCTTCATCACTTGTTCCAAGAGCTCTCGGCCCACACCGAAGCCACCTTTGATGGGCGAAATATAGGCAGCCACTTGTTTCACCTCGGGTGCTGCATCGGCAGGAGCCACAGCAAGCCCCACGTGTTGCATGGCTTGGATGTCGGGAATATCGTCGCCCACAAATGCCACTTCTTCGGGTTGCAAATCATGGTCAGCCATCCATTGCTTCAGGATGCCCAATTTCATAGATGCGCCCAAAAACACATCAGTGATGCCCAAGCCACGGAACCGCACATCCACCGCTTTGGTGTTGCCACCGGTGATAATGGCAATATTTAGTCCGCATTTCACAGCCAATTGAAGCGCGTATCCATCCTTAATGCTCACCATCCGCAAAGGCTCCCCTTCCGGCGATAGCGGTATGGTGGAGGGTGATAGCACCCCGTCTACATCAAATGCAATACCTTTTATTTTCGATAAATCGTAGTTGATAGAACTCATAATATAAATAAGGTGGTAAAAACTTTTTTCAAAATTAACACAAATTCCCCTCCTATGCAAATTTTTAATGGGAGGTGGTTAGGGAAAAAGCTTACCGCCCACGGCTCTTTCATTTAAGGATGCGAATCCTTTTTTTGATAGAATATGTTTGCTTTGTGGCATGAAACGGAGAAAAAAAGTCGGCTTCGCCGAAAATAAACTGCGCCTATAGCAAACGATGGCAGAATACTGTGTAGACGGTTCCAGGCCGTTTAAATGAAAGAGCCGCAGGGCTGAGGTGGTTTTATTTAGCATTTTTTTTCGGCGAAGCCGACTATTTTGTCCGTTTCATGCCACAAAACAAACAACCGCAATCAACCCGCCATTTTCCAAGAGCTATAAAAAATGGCCATTTTTCATAAAAAAA
>JBJECV010000035.1:0-14161 GCA_051871435.1 Sodaliphilus sp.
GCGCCTTCGCTTGCATGGAGTTAACCACAATAAGCCGTCTCCGACGGCGGTTGGAAAAGCCAACCCCTCATTCCCCTCCCTGAAGGGAAGGGGGTGAGGTTCCTACATCTTCTGAAACAGCTGGAACAGTGGTGGTGGATTTGCGGGGGCGGGTGCAAAGTATTTCGCCCCTACGATGGTTGTGTAAGTGGTTGTGGTTAAGTGTCTTGCGCCCATTACATACCGGAGGCATGTTCCTACCGGTGGGTGGTTTTTTTCGTCGGCTTTGGTTTGCTGTTTCCACTATTTTTCTACTGAGCCAAAGATAGGGGAGCAGGCTTTCCACCAACAAGTGTGTTGGATATTGGGGTGATGGCTTTGCCTTTTGGCATCAAGCTATACGATTTCTACTTTGAGGTCAATGCCTAATGTATGGCCAATTTTGAGGAGTTGGTCCCTTTTGTCGGCTGTGCTGCTATGGGTGAGGATGAGCCAACCGTTGCCCACCGGCACCTGCGCTTTGCCATACTTTGAATCGCGCGTGTTCGACACGATGGGCACTCTGCAAAAAGAGATGCCTACAGAGCGCACGCGCTCCACGCCAATGCGCACAATGGTTTCCACAAAGGTGTCTTTTGCTTTGCGATGATGGATTACCGCGCCATTAGGCATAGTCACCCGCAAGATGGTTTTTCTCGCGGGGTGCCCGTGGCTTGCCTGGCGCGTGCCATACGTTTTGTGGGGAGCTACGGGGTCGGGTTTGATTTCGATAGCATCGGAAATCACGGCAGAAAGATTGCGCTTTCGCGACAAACTCACCTTCAGCGGCGAAGTCGGCACATAGTCGACCACCAACACTAATTCGCGCTGAATTTGGGCGAGCACAGGTTCGAGTTTTTCGGTCAAAACCGGGAGCAGTTCTTTTTGAATAATTTCTTCTTCTGCTTTTCTCAATTGTGCTTCTTGTTCTTCACTTAAATGGAGGCCCTCGCTTTCGAGCGTTTCCATCGCTTGATATAGTTTGCTAAGTCGTGACATAGGCAGTGGATATAAATATTATGTGAGTGGCTTCATACCTCTTGGCAAAAGTAGTGATTTTTTGGGAAATAGGCTATTGGCGGGGAGAAAAAATGGCGGGGATGGCGTAGAGGGGATAGTTGGTCATCCAATCTTGCTCACGATAGCCCGACATAGAGAAGCGAATGCCATGCATGCCGGGATAGCTCTGCACAAACAACCTCAAACTCTTAGCGCGCAGATTTTCTTCGGCTTTCACTTCTATCGGCACAATCTTATCGGAGTTTTGAACCAAGAAGTTGATTTTGCCGGAAGAATTATCAGCCGACCAATAGCAAATGTGCATTTCTTGAGAGGCGGCTTTCAATTGCTGGAGCACATATTGCTCGGCAAATGCTCCTTTCGCATCCAAAAATAGGGAATTGCCTTCGATAAGCACTTGAGGAGAGAGCTTGCTCATTGCCACCATTAAGCCAATATCCACCATAAAGAGCTTAAAAGTGGAAAAATCTTCGTAGGCAGAAAGCGGGAGCAAGCCCTTCTTGGCGCGATTCACCTTATGGACCAATCCGGCATCGCATAGCCATTCTATAGCAAGTTTAAATTCGCGAGCGCGAGCACCTTGTTTGAGCATACCGAAAATGAATTTTTTGTTTTCGCGTGCCAACTGGCTTTTAATGGCATGCCATACCATACGAATGCGAGGCACTTCGGCAATGGGGGCATGCTTTGAAAAGTCGTTGTCGTAGGTGTCTAATATTGCATTTTGAATGCGTCGCACTTCCGCAAAATCGTGCCCTTCCACATAGGCTTGCACCGCTTCGGGCATTCCTCCCACAAAATAGTAGGTGAGTAGCAAATCGCGCAATTGCGATGAAAGAAACGTGAGCACATCCCATTGCTTCCGACCGATGGCAGCCACCCAATCGCGCTTGCCTGCAGCCATCAAAAATTCCATGAACGAAAGCGGGAAAACATCAACGAAATCCACCTTCCCCACCGGAAATGAATCGTTGTGATTATCGGCAATGCCCAACAACGAACCGGCAGCAATCACATGTAGGTCGGGACGCTTTTCGCAGAAATATTTTAGCGCTGTGACTCCACGAGGAGCTTCCTGAATCTCATCGAGCAAGAGTAACGTGGACGCATTGAGCGATTTGCCGGTGTAGATTTGTATGGTTTGGGCTATGCGTTCCATATCAAAGTTTTGAACAAAGAGCGATTTTAGGGGTTCATCGTCTTCAAAATTGATATAGATGGAATCGGCGTAGTGGGTTTGGGCAAACTCCTTCATGAGCCAAGTTTTACCCACCTGCCTCGCTCCGCGGAGAATGAGCGGTTTGCGATTAGAGCGATTTTTCCACTCCACCAGCTGATTCATTTGTAATCGTTCCATAAATGCCTTGATTAGAAATAGTTTTACGGAAGCAAAAGTAGCAAAATTTATCAGCTTTTGCAAAAGTTCCGCCTGAAAAGTGTGCATTTTTACAAAAGTTCCGACTTAAAAATGTGTATTTTTACAAAAGTTCCGACTTAAAAATGTAAGTTTGGGGTATGGAGCTGCCCTGCGGAAGGCGCTTGCTATAGCCATTTGGTGTGCCATTCAGCCAAAGGCGCAGGGCAAGCGAGCAATGTTTGCCAAGCATATTTTGCAAAGTCCAATTTATAAAGTGTAAAAAGAATTTCCGGCATATTACATTAATAAGTGCGGATTTGTGTAAAATTAAGTATTTCACAATAACTGCGGCTGCAGCGCCTCTCAATCCTGAAAAAGTGAAAATTGGGGAGATGCGAGCGGAAAGTGCAATTTTTTTTTATAGTTTCCGCTCGCATCTCGGTGTTTTGTGCCACTAATTTTTGCTTTCGCTCCTTGCTTTTTATTGCAAAAGAGCCCTTCGCTTTGGCATCACTATTTTGCGGGGCGGAGCCAATCGGGGCATACCGATTCGATGATATTGTAGGCTTGGTTCACCACGTCTTTGCGCTTGAAGGAGTGGGTGCTGAACACGAGCAAAATCATGTCGGTGGTGGGCACTTTTCCGGCATAGATGGTGAAGCCGCCATTATCGCCGGTGTGGTAGATGATGTCGTGGCGTCCGGGCGTTTTTTGGATAAAGAAGCCGTAGCCATAGGAGGTGTTGGGCTGGTAGCCATATTCGGCACCGGCAGGGATTTGCACCTTCGGGGTGTAGGCTTTGGTGCGGCTCAGCGGCTTGAGCACCACATTAAATCGCAAAGCGCTTTCCCATTTAATAAACTCATTGATAGAGGTGTAGATGCCACCGTCGGCTTTCGTGGCGAAGAATGATTCCTCGCCGAAATCGTATTCCTTCCACACCCCGTTGGCAGCATCTAAAGCGTAGCCATGGGCGGCATTAGGCATGATGCGGCCGTCTTCAAAATATTGCGTTTGCTTCATGCCGGCGGGGAAGAACACATATTTTTTCATATAGGTTTCGAAGGGCATACCCGACGCCTTTTCCACGATTTGGTAGCAGAGTTGGTAGGTGGGGTTGATGTATTCGTAGTGTCCGTCGCCGGGTTTGAAATTGAGGTAGGTGAGCGTGTCCATATACGCCACGGAATTGATGTCGGTGGCATTGAGCACAAATTCCCTATCGTTTCGCGGGCGTGCATCCGGGATGCCCGAGGTGTGGCTCAGAATGTGGTGTAGGGTGATATCACGGAAGAAGGGCGCTTTAAATTCCGGGAAAAATTTGGTGAGCGGGTCGTTGAGCGAGAGTTTGCCCTGCTCGGCAAGTTGGAGTATTGCCACGGCAGAAAATTGCTTCGACACCGAGGCGATGCAAAAGTTGGTGTTGGCTGTGATAGGCGCCTTGGTGTCGATATCCGCCCATCCAAAGCACTGTTCATACATCTTTTTACCGTCTTTCACCAGCACCACAGTGGCGCCGGGTTCATCGGCGTGAAACACCGAGGAGAAATGGGCTTCTAATTGTGCTTTCAATTCTTCTTTCGGGTTTTTGGCAAAAGCGTTCCCTATCGGGAGCAAAGAAAAAAGTAATGCTATCATGCAAATCGGTTTCATATCGTAGTTGTTTTTTGGGAAGTTGTTTTTTGGGAAGTTGTTTTTTGGGAAGATAATTTTTGGGAAGTTAAGAAGTTAAGACGAATGTCTTTTTTGCTTCCAATCCAATTTCTAATATCCAACTTCTAATTTCTAATTTCCAATCTCCAATCTCTAATTTCTAATCTCTAATCTAATAAATAATTGCTTTTAGGTCGCGGTTGGGGATAACGGTTGTGGCAGTGAGGGGAGAATTGGTTTGGGTGTAAACGTACTCAATGTCGAATCCTTGTTCAATGGCGGTAAGCAAGAGCGGGTCGGATTCGATGTCGTCTTTGGTAAACATGTCGGAGGCTTGTATATTGGCTGCATTGGCAATCAATTCTGCCATATCTATTCCGGCAGAGGTGACATCAATCACGCAGCTAAGGGTGCGTGCTTTGATGGCGGCATCCACCATTGTCATACCCTCACCGATGTCCATCGGCAGGCGACCTTTGAGGATGGAGATTTGCAAGTCGAGCAAATCTTTGCCTTTGAGGGGATGCTTCACGGCATCGGCAAACTCTTGGCTGCTAACGGTCAGGGTTCGAGATTCTCCGGTGGTGCAGTTATACACATATTTTATTCCCACTTTTGCTTCCAACAGAGTTTGCTTTTCATCTGCATCCAAGTCTTCGATAATCATTAAAGAGAAGAGTTTGGAAGCAAGCGGACTTTTAGCATTTTCTGCCACATCTTTAAATGTTTCGGCGTCCACGCTCACGGTGTAGACCATAAAATCATCTTCTAATTCCACGGATGTGAGCGTCATGCCATTGCCCAAAGATTTAGGACATTCGTCGTTGATTTGTTTAACTTCGAGGGCGATTTTGCTTTTTTCCAAATTGCATCCTGCCATTATCGCCATCACCAAAAGGCAAAGAAGCGGGGTAAATAATTTCCTTTTCATTTTTTTCGCAATATTTTTTTTGGGGGGAAGTTAAGAAGTTAAGACGAATGTCTTTTTGCTTCCAATCTCCAATCTCTAACTTCTAATCTCCAACTTCTAATCTCCAACTTCATTTTAAAACTCGGGTCGGAAGCCTGATTTTGCTTCTTTAAAGCGCTGATATTGTGCTTGATTGAAGCGAAACATAATGCGGGTGCGCTCTTTTCGCTCGGCATTTTTGTCGGCAGGCTCCACGATGCCGAGGGTTACCATTTTGCGGTGGAAATTACGGCGGTCGAGGGCGTGGTAGGCATCGTTGCCGAGGATGGTGTCGTAGAGGAGTTTGAGTTGCGACATAGTGAATTGCTCCGGCATCAATTCAAAGCCGATGGGCTTGTAGTGGATGCGGCAGCGGAGTTCTTCGAGGGCATCGTTCACGATGCGCAGGTGGTCGAAAGCGAGGTCGGGCAGTTGGTCGACGGGGAACCACTGCGCATGGGCGGCATCGTCGCCCCCTTTCACCTCGCATTTATTCACCAGCGCCAGATGCGCCACACTAATCACGCGCTCGCGAGGGTCGCGATGAGTGTCGGAATACACGCGAAATTGCTCCACCATGGCGTCGGTGATGCCGGTTTCTTCGCGCAGTTCGCGCAAAGCGCAGGCAGTGATATCGGCATCGGCAGGCATTCCCTCTGCAGGCGCCACGCGCAAAAAGCCGCCCGGGAGCGCCCATTTTCCTTTATAGGGCTCAATGCCGCGCTCAATGAGCAGCACTTGCAGTGCCATGTGCTTATTTTTGCGAGTGGACTGTCGCTCGGCAGGCGCCACATCGAAGCCAAACACCACGCAGTCGGCTGCCACGGCCGGATGCGGATAGCGGTAACGAAATTCCATAGGAGTTTCCATCATAGTTTTCTTCGTTTTGTATGCTACAAAGATAGTGTTTTTCATGATATTATTGTGTGTGTTTTACATAAAAATTCCCATTTTTTGTAGCACTGCCCAAAACGATTGGGGGAGCGCCACATTGGAGAGCAATGCGCAGGGAGCGAAAAGCGGGGCGATTTGCTCGGGGCTGTAGCCTGCCACACCGCACCCGATGGGCGTAACGTAGAAGTTGAGTTCGGCGTGCTTGTCGGCATAGCGGATAAACTCATTCACATAGTGCTTAATGGCTTGCGAACTAACGCCGGTGGTGGGAATGGCATAACTCTGCCCTTGAGGGCCCTCGCCTTTGCCCATGATGGCGCCAAAGCGCCCTACCGCCAAGCGTGCCGCTCCTCCGCTGTGTGTGCCATGAATACTGCTGCCAAACACAAACACCTCGTTGCGGCGCAACGCGCCCACAAATTCCGGCGTAACGCGGTTGAATTCCCGGAAATAGCCCTCATTGAGCATCGCCATGGCGTGACGGCGCTCCTCTTCGCTATCATAGTCGGCATTGCGAATCCGGCAGAGGCGCTCTTGGTGTCGGCAGCGACTGTTGCGCTCTGCTTCCCACATCTCTTGAAAGCCCTCGGTGGTTTGCTCAAATTGCAAGCTACTTTCAATGCTATAACTGCGGGATGTGGCTTCGGCATCAATGTTAGCGCCGATAAAAGAAAACACCCAGCCCAGCTCTTTGAGGCGCTCAATGAGCGTTTTCACCCGCTCGAGCGAGTAGTCGGTGGAGGAATTTTCTCCGCCGTCGGTGATGATGGTCACCACAGCCGTGGCGTTTTGGTCATCTTTGATGCCGCGATGAAGGCGCTCGCAAGTGTAGCCGATGGCATCGTTGAGCGCAGTGAGCCCACCAGGGCGGTAGTGGGTGGCGGAGATGTTTTTCACGGTATCGACGGGTGCATTTTCAATGATATAACGGCTATCATTAAGATTGGTGCTAAAGCAATAGATGCTCACAAATTGACGCGTGTGTGGGTCGGTGTGTTGCGCATTGCGAATGGTGGACAGGGTTTGATTGCAACCCAAAATGGTGTCGTGCACAAATGGATGCATAGAGCCACTTTCGTCGAGGATGATGAGGTTGTGGCAAGAGGCGGTGGTAGCATCTTCGGGGCGATTGCCGGTTTGATTCAAATTTTTCATGTTGATGTAATTTTAAATGTTTGTGTAATATCTACGCAGCGAAATTATATCAGATTTTTGATTGGTGCAAATATCTTGTGTGATATTTACGCAGATTAGCCAATATTTAACAGTAATTAACAATTTTGCAGGTAAAAATGGAAATATTTGGATTGAAACACCCGAAACGTCGGAACACTCATTGATTCGTGGTTTTCCCCTTTTGTATGGATTCCTATTCGCGCAAATATGTTAACGAATGTCAAGAAATCGGACAGAGGGACAGTCCCCACTGTCCGATTTCTTGACATTCGTTAACACTCTTCTTTCACATTATCCCAATTGGCGGGTGAGGGGATTATTTTGGGGGATTGGAGGAGGGAAGTGTGGGGGATTATTCGTAACTTTGTGGAAACTTCTACCACTAAACTTTTTTAAAAAACCTCAATTGCAATTCATGATGAAGAAATTTATTTTTATTATGCTGGCTTGCATGTGCGCGATGTGTGTGTGCGCCAAAGGTGTGAAAGGCAAAACTATTTACCTCAATCCGGGCCATGGCGGCTACACCACAGGCGACCGCCCTACTGCCACCATCAACCATGAGATGATGGACACGCTGAGTTTTTACGAAACGCGCTCCAATCTGTGGAAGGCGCTCGAAACTCGCCGCCACTTGCTTCGCGACGGAGCAAAGGTGATTATGAGCCGCACGAAATCGGGCATTGTGACCCAAGCACAAATGGAAAAGGGCATCCTCAACGAAAATCAAGAAAGCCACGCGGTGCCTTCAAAAGATAAGGTGGACCCGCGATTCAATCGTGTGGAAACCGACGACGATGGCACCGGTCAACAGCAAATTGTGGCGCTCGAACGCATTGCTTGCCAAGTGGATTCCATCAAGCCCGACTATTTCCTGTCGATGCACAGCAATGCCCACAAAAATGGCAGCAAGGTAAACTATTTGGTGATGCTTTTCCGTGGCGAAACGGGTAAGCCCTATTTCGAAAATTCGGATTCTATGGCAAGGGTGATGTGGCCCTACGTGTTCCACAATCCGCTGTCGGTGTGGAGCCATTATGCCATCGACAAACCGGCTGTGGTGGGCGATATCACTTGGATGGGCGGCACGCCTCCGGGCACACCCAACCGCATAGGGGTGAACGGCTACTATGCCGTGCTCAAATTCCGTGCGCCGGGCTTTTTGGTGGAAGGCTCGTTCCACACCTACGACCCCGAGCGCCAACGCTTGCTCAACCGCGACTATTGCCGCTTGGAGGGTATCCGCTACTATCGCGGTATTCGTGCCTACTTTCAAGGCAAACCCGAAAAGGTGGGCTACATAGCCGGCACACTTAAATCTGCCACCGAAATCATGGACCATCCACGCTACACTTATCGCGAAGGCACCACCGACCAATGGAAACCTATCAACCGGGGTATGGTGTATCTTTACGACGAACGCGGAGTGAACATTAAGGCTTACCTCACCGACCAGGAATGGAACGGCGTGTTTGCATTCTTCGATCTCAAGCCCGGCACCTACACACTTCGCTACAAAGCCTACGGCTACGAAGAATTCAGCGAAAAAGTGGTGGTAAAAGCCGACCAAACCACCTACACCCTCCCACAACTCACCCCCAAGCAATAAGGCCAACCTCCCGGCCCTCCCTGAAGGGAGGGGGTTCGTGAAACACCAATCAAACGAAAACCCTTTTGAGTAACCATGTCACTCTTTGCCCCCAAAATTTCAAAGGATTTTGGGGGCAAAGATATGGCGGGTGGGGGGAGAGGCTGAGCCCAATATGGCAAGATGGCTTCCCGGGATGTTTTTGTGTGTAGATAAAACTATGCCATTCGCCTGAGGCGTCTCTCTAAGTGTAGGCTTATTCTGCCATGAAGGCTTCGATGTCGGCGGGGCGGATGGGGATGCGCTCTTCGCCGAGGAAACGGCAGCCGTCGGCGGTGATGAGCACGTCGTCTTCGATGCGGATGCCGCCGAAGTCTTTGTAGGCTTCAATTTTGTCGAAATTGAGGAATTCGGCGCAGTGGCCTTTAGCGCGCCATTCATCGATGAGCGCCGGAATGAAGTAGATGCCAGGTTCGTCGGTCACCACGAAACCTTCCTCGAGGCGGCGACCCATACGCAGGCAGTTGGTGCCGAATTGTTCCAAATTGGGGCGCGTTTCTTCATCGAATCCCACATATATTTGTCCCAAACCTTCCATGTCGTGCACGTCCATGCCCAACATGTGCCCCAAGCCATGAGGCAAAAACATGGCGTGTGCGCCGGCTCTCACCGCTTCTTCGGTGTCGCCTTTCATCAAACCGAGTTCTTTGAGTCGGTCGGTCATTTTGCGACACACGGCAAAGTGCACATCGGCGTATTTCACACCGGGGCGAGCCACTTCGAGCACATAGTCGTGGCACTCTTGCACAATGCTATAAATATCCAGCTGACGAGGGCTAAACTTGCCGCCCACGGGGAAAGTGCGAGTGTGGTCGGAGCAATAGTGGTTGAAATTTTCTGCGCCGCAGTCGCAAAGAGCGAGGCGTCCGGTTTCGAGGAGTGCTGTGGATGGATTGCCGTGCATAATTTCGCCGTGCTGGGTGAAGATGGTGGCAAACGAAGTTTGCATACCATAGGAGCGCGCTATGCCATCAATCTGTCCGCCCACATAGTGTTCGCTCACTCCGGGCTTTGCGATGCGCATGGCGGTGGTGTGCATTTTGTAGCCAATGCTGCATGCTTGCTCAATTTCGGCAATTTCGAGCGCCGACTTCACGGAGCGCATTTTCACCACGGCATGAATGAGGGTGAGCGATGCGGCTTCCTTTTGCTGAGCGGGGTGAATGCCCAGCAAGTCCATGATTTGGATTTTGGTGTCGTGGCGATAGGGTGGGAGGAAGTGGATCCGACGGCCCGACGCCTTTGCAGCAGCGAGCAGTGTGGCGAGTTGCGCCATAGGGGCAGTGTGAGCCACGCCCACTTGCTTCGCCATATCGGCAATGCTGTCCACCGAGCCATACCACACGATGTCGTCGATATCGATGTCGTTGCCAATCAAATATTCTTGGTCGTGGTCCACATCAATGTAGCCCACCAGCCCGTCGCGAATTTGTCCGAAATAGTAGAGAAACGAAGAATCCTGGCGGAACGGACTGTATGCATTATTAGGATAATTGTAGGGCGCATCATTGTTGCCAAAAAGCACAATCACGCCATCGCCCACCAGCTCCTTGAGCTGTGCGCGCCGATTTTGATAAATAGTAGATTCAAACATGGCTGATTAGAAATTAGAGATTAGAAATTAGAGATTAGAAATTAGAGATTAGAGATTGGAAATCAGAGGGTTAGAAGCAAAAAGACATTCGTCTTAACTTCTTAACTTCCTTAACTTCTTAACTTCCTTAACTTCTAAAAAATCATCTTCTTAACTTCTAAAAATGACGTCTATTTTACTTTCCATTCAAAGCCGTCTTTGGTGTCCTTTACATCGAATCCGGCTTCGTTCATTTTATTGCGAATCATATCGGAAGTGGCCCAATCCTTGTTTTGCTTGGCGGTTTTGCGGATGTCGAGCAGCAAATCCACCGCTTTGCGATAGGGCTCAAGGTTGAGGTCGCCCCCGTTGCCGGCTGCATCGTCGCGCACACCGAGCACATCAAACAGATAGGTTTGGAACACACGCTTCAGCTCATCGATGTCGGCTTGTGTGAGCGTGGCATTGCCATCGTTCACTTGGTTGATGATGCGGCAAGCGTCGAACAGTGTGGCAATCACATTGGGTGTGTTCAGGTCGTCGTTCATTGCTTCGGCACAGCGTTCGCGGTAATTATCGAGGTGAGCGGTGGTGGTGTCGGCAGGCTTCAGTTCGCACAAGCGATGCCATCCGTCCATCATGCGCTCATACGCTTTTTCAGCCGCCTTGAGGGCTTCGTTGGAGAAATCCACGGTGCCGCGATAGTGGGCTTGCAGAATGAAGAAGCGAATGGTCATGGGGCTGTAGGGTTGGTCGAGGGCAGGGTGGTCGCCGCTGAAGAATTGAGCGAGCGTGATGAAATTGCCCAACGATTTGCCCATTTTCTGCCCATTGATGGTAATCATATTGTTGTGCATCCAGTAGCGCACCATATCTTTGCCTTGCGATGCCACGGCTTGTGCAATTTCACATTCGTGGTGTGGGAACACCAAGTCCATGCCACCGCCGTGGATGTCGAATTCCTTGCCGAGGTATTTGCGACCCATAGCCGTACATTCGCAGTGCCATCCCGGGAAGCCGTTGCTCCAAGGCGAAGGCCAGCGCATAATGTGTTCCGGCGAAGCCTTTTTCCACAGTGCGAAGTCCACTTGGTTGCGCTTTTCGCCCACGCCGTCGAGTTGGCGACTGGCATTAATCACATCGTCGAGGTTGCGGCCCGAGAGCACCCCGTAGCGATGGTCGTGGTTGTATTTTTCGATATCGAAATACACGCTGCCATTGCTTTCGTAGGCATAGCCATTGTTGATGATTTCTTGCACCAATTGTTCTTGTTCAATGATATGGCCAGTGGCGTGCGGCTCGATGCTGGGCGGCAGCACATTGAGCATCTCCATGGCGGCATGGTAGCGATTGGTGTAGTGTTGGGCTATTTCCATGGGCTCGAGTTGCTCCAATCGTGCTTTCTTTTCAATCTTATCGTCGCCTTCGTCGGCATCGTGCTCCAAGTGGCCCACATCGGTGATGTTGCGCACATAGCGCACTTTGTAGCCCAGCACTTTCAGATAGCGGAACAGCACATCGAAAGTGATGGCAGGGCGCGTGTGACCCAAGTGCGGGTCGCCATACACGGTGGGTCCGCACACATACATGCCCACCGACCCCTCATTGATAGGCACGAAATGCTCTTTGCGGCGGGTGAGCGTATTGTAGATAAATAATGGATGTTGCATAGTGTGAAATAAATGTTTTGATTTTATAGATGATAGCCCCTACAGCCCTGATAGCTAAGAGCTGACGGCTCCCGGCTTTATCATGCTTGGCCTTTAGGGAGGGGGAAATCGATGATGCCGTCGGAGGGTTGACGTCCGTTTTGCGGTGCGTGTTGCTTAATTTCGCCGAACACCGATTCGTATTGTTGCACATTTTTCTGAAGAGCAAACATCAATTGTTTGGCATTTTCCGGGGTCATCACCACGCGGCTTTGCACGCGCGCCTTCGGTGTGTTGGGCGCCAAAAGTATCATATCGATGAAGAATTCGTTGGGGCTATGAGTAATCACTGCCAGGTTGGCGTAGCGTCCTTGCATTTCTTCGTTGGGCACTTCAATTTGAATTTGCTGTTGTTTGTTGTCGTTATTTGCCATTTTCGTAAGTATAAAATGAGTTGATAATTTTGTTAGTTTTCACTGTTGTGGTCGTGCGAACACGTAGGTTTTCACCTCGGGATAAGTGAGGTCGTTCACGTGCACCCTAATCGCCTTGCATCGGCTGCGCGAGAAAGCTGCGCCGGCATAGAAAGAGCCATAGCAAGTGCGCCAAAAGTAGGTTTCCTGCGCCGAAATCAAATCGTGGATGAGGTGCACATCGATGGTGTCGTGGTCGAGCGTGGCTCTATCCGCCATCATAAAGAGGGCACGCACTTGCTTGGTGTATTCCACCTCGCATCGCAAGTTGATATAGTTGCCGGTGCGCCACAGGGCGCCGAGTTTGATGGGATGCTTGGCATAATCTTCCACGGGCTTCACATTCACCCGTAGCGAATCGCTCACCACATTGCCGTAGGTGTAGCCCCACACTTGAATGCGAGGTAAAGCATCAGCCACCGAATAGCTCAGCAGCACGCGCTGACCGGGCTGAAGGTTGACGGGTTCGTCCATCGTAGCCATCATATTGTCGATGCCTTCGTCGCCCGGACGAATAAATTGCCATTCGGCTACGCCATCGTGATAGCCCATATAGGTCACCATATCGTAGCGGCGCTCCTCGGTGGCGAGATCGTCGGAGGAATCGCATGCCGCCAAGGCAAACGCTATGGCAAGCAGCAGAAGCGGATATTTGGCCACGGCTTTAGGCATAGAGTTTACACAATCATTTCGCTCTCGGGCTGTGGATTTACGATCATACCATCGCGCATATAGAGCACACGGTCGGTGTCGGCTGCAAGCGATTCGTCGTGGGTCACTATCACGAAAGTTTGCTTCATTTCGTTGCGCAGATTAAAAAAGAGGCGGTGCAATTCCTGCTTGTTTTGCGTGTCGAGGCTACCCGACGGCTCGTCGGCAAGCACCACAGCCGGCTTATTAATCAGCGCACGCGCCACCGCCACCCGCTGGCGTTCGCCGCCGGAGAGTTGCGCCGGTTTGTGCTCAAATCGGCCGGAAAGTTTCATGTAATCGAGCAACTGTTTGGCACGCTCAAAAGCGTCTTTTCGCTTGGCGCCGCCAATGAGCGCCGGCATCGCCACATTTTCGAGTGTGGTGAATTCGGGCAGCAATTGGTGGAACTGAAACACAAACCCAATGTTTTGGTTGCGAAAGTGCGCCAATTCTTTGTCCTTCAAGCCCGCCACATTCGTGCCATTGAAAAGCACCTCGCCGCTGTCAGGCTTATCGAGAGTGCCGATAATTTGGAGCAAGGTGGTTTTTCCGGCGCCACTGGGTCCCACTATCGACACAATCTCGCCCTCATCGATACTCACGCTCACTCCCTTCAGCACCTCGAGGGAGCCATATCGCTTGATAATATTTTTTACTTCAATCATCGCCACAAATTTGTTGCTTAACTTGCAAAGTTAAAAAAATCTTTCCATATCCCCGCCATCCTCCCCATGAAAAATGCCAAATAGAAGATGAGAAGCCCTCCCCTCCTTGAAGGGAAGGGAGGGGGCTACATCTTCTGAAACATCTGAAACACCAATTCGAAGGTTAGTCGAGCTTCGCTCTTGGTTAGAGGTTTCTTGTTTACTTGAAACACCTTGGGCTTGATCGGGTGGATATGAGTCTGTGTTTGTGGAAATATATTAATAGTGTGTATCATAGTAGTGGTTGTTATTTGCAAAGATAATTGCGGTAGGGCGGCATTTGCAACCCCGATGCGGCTACTAGGGATATTCGCAAAATAGCTAACTAATTATTTGTCAGAAAGATAAATTTTT
>JBJECV010000036.1:0-3105 GCA_051871435.1 Sodaliphilus sp.
AACAGCATCCCCACAATCAGTGCGCCCATATTATTGCATAGCTGAATAGTTACTCGCTGAGAAGTGTAGTTCTGCCTCCCAGTGTAAAAGTAATTGGCGATTTTGCGTTCTACGACTGTTATTCGCTTGCGTCCATCCACATTCCCGATAGCGTGGAGCGAATTGGGCATTGGGCTTTTGGGGAAGACGAAAATCTTCGCTCCATCATCATCCCCGAAAGTGTGAAGCAGATAGGAAGAAATGCTTTTACCAGGTGCATGCAGCTCGACAATTTTATCCTTCTGAGCAGCACCGCGCGCATTGGCGAAGATCTGTTTATCGACACCGATTGCCCGCACCACATAGTGGCTACCAAGCTGATGAAGAAGAAGTTGAAGAAAAAGATGGGTAACGAGCCGGAAGATATCAAGTGGCATCTCATAGAAGGCGAGTAACGCTTTTGCGGTCAACGAGTCAACGAGTCAGCGGGGCAAGGGGGTGGCGAGTGCTTTGCCGCACACGGATCTCACAGCTTTATTTGGCGGCGAATTTTGTGAATTCGTCTGCCAAATTTATCTTCTTTGATGAACTCTTGTGGCTCTTTATTTCAATCTTCAATATCTTTTTTATTTGGCCTTATGGTAATTGCCTTTTAGTCAATATGAGTGATTTTACTGTTCGTTGAAAATGACTCTCCTCACGTTTTTGTGGTAGGTGTCTTTACTAATGCCGTATTTTTTGAGCACGTCTTTTTCTTTTTTGCCACTTCGGATTTCGGCATAAGCTGCCATGATATTAAAGTCTAATTCGCTCATTTCTTCGCTCATTAACTCGAAATGCATGTTTGTGGTGAATTCGTCTGTCATAGGTGTAAAATTTTGTTTTGAATGATACGGGGTGGGTTAGTAGTCGATGTGGAGGTTGCCTTCGAAGTCGATGGATTGGTGGTCGTCGCCGATTACGGTGATGGCTGCTGAGCCTCCGGTGGTGACTTCCACTTGGAAGTGGTAGCGGTCTTCCCGGCTTCGGGTCACGAAGTTGATGCGCATAAATCCGGCTTTGGGATAGGTGACGGTGTAGTTTTCCGCCTTGCCGGTGAAATTGAGTCCGGAATCGCCTCCGTAGCCGAAGATACCGCTGCCCACGCGTCCGAAGTAGGGCAGGTAGGAAATCACGGTGTCGCCTTTGAGGGAGAGCGAGTAGCCGTCCACACTGCGCGGCTGCATGCTACCGCGCGGACGCATATAGTTGACATCGATGGTGAAATGTCGGTTATCGAGTTTGTCGACGATTTGTTGTGCAATTTTTGCTTGGTAGGCAGCTTTTTCTTCTGCCGACTTAAAAGTGGTGCCACAAGCACAGAGCACCAGGGCAAGAAAGAGTGAAAATAACAGCTTTTTCATTGTGATATACTTTTTGGTTGAGGCGAATTTACGTGAAATTTCCGAATTATCACTAACTTTGCACAAAATTTAGCAAATCATAACATTATGCGACAAACCTCCAACCACCGCCCCGGGCGCTCGCGCAAGGCGGATAATGTGCAAAAATTTAAGGTAAAAGCCGATGCTCCGCTGCTTGAAGCGGCTGCTGCGGTGCTCCCCGACCATAAGCCCACCAAATTGAAATCGATGCTCAAGCATCATCAGTTTGCCATCAATGGCACCCCTTCTTCGCAATTCAATCAGCCGGTGAAGGCAGGCGATGAACTGTGGGTGAACTTCGACGGCTCTTTCCATGTGTTCTCCCATCCCCGCATTACATTGGTGTATGAAGATCCCGATATTATGGTGGTGGACAAAGGCTATGGCGTGCTTTCCACTGCTGCCGGCAATAATTTGAAAGACGAAACGGTGTATAATGTGCTGCGCAAGTATGTAAAACTCCGCAGCGAGCACGCCCGCGTGTATATGGTGCATCGCCTCGACCGCGACACCTCAGGGCTGATGATTGTGGCACGCACGGCAAAGGCGAGAGAAAAATTCCTCACCGAATGGGCCACCATCGTGAAGGAACGCAAATATGAAGCCGTGGTGGAGGGCAATGTGGAGCAAGACCAAGGCATGGTGCAAAACTATCTGCGCGATGCCGACAACTATGAGGTGTGCTCCTCTTCCGACCCCGACGAAGGCGGCGAATTGGCTACCACGCGCTACAAGGTGCTGCAGCGCACTTCGCGTTTCACCCGGGTGCAACTCTCTATGCGCTACGGGCATAAAAACCAACTGCGTGTGCACATGAAAGATTTGGGGCACCCCATCAGTGGCGACCGCAAATATGGCGGACGCGCCAACGGCATCCATCGCTTGGCACTGCACGCCACCCGCTTGGTGTTTACTCACCCCATCACCGGCGATGCACTCACCTTTGAATCGCCCATTCCCGATAATTTTCAAGCCCTACTTAATTAATTCATAATTCATAATTCGTAATTCATAATTCTTGATGCTTGACGCATATAGCGCAGCCCGGAGGTTTCCCAACTTCCGGGCTGCTTTTCAAATGAAGAACAAGTAAATCAAAAAGTAAGATTACAGGCTGTTAAATCGTGTTTTTCATGGTTGTGTGTGCGTTTATTGCATCATGATGCGCATGTGTGCTTTCGGATAGCGGAGCACCAAGCAGCTGGCTTCGGTGAGCACGAGGGCATCCACATTGCGCACGCCGCTGGCTTTGAGGTTGAGTGCTTCGGTGCTGAACGGGATATGGCTGTATTTTTGAAGGTATTCAGGGTCGATTACCATTCCATTGTCGGGCATTCCCACTTCGTCGAACACCTCGCTGAGCAGCACATAGAGCGTGCCGAATTTAGAGCGGATTTCGCTAAAGTCGATGCCCCATTTCACCACATTGTCGCCGGCGGAGAGCACCTTCGAGTATTCCAGTTTGTTGAGTCGGCCAATCAGCCCGCTACCTCCAATCAGGATTTTGCGTTTGCTGCCGGCATTGCCGGTAAACGCCTCACGCATCATATCCACCACGTGGCTTTGTGTGAAATTTTCGGTGGAGTAGTTGAAATCCTTACCGGCTTGATACCAAATGCCTCCGGTGAACAGGATATTTTCCTTTTTGATAGCCCAACTTTCACCCTGGCGGGGTGAGTTTTTGTTGGGGGTCAGGGGGTTG
>JBJECV010000037.1:0-14047 GCA_051871435.1 Sodaliphilus sp.
TTTCTCGTTTCATGCCACTTAAATAATTCATAATTCATAATGCACAATGCATAATCGCCTCCATAGATGCTAAGGCTAAAGGCTGATGGGGTGTTTTCGTTTTCGTTTTCGTTTTCGTTTTCAGTATTTTTTCGTAATTTTGTGGGATGATGGAAGCTGAAGAATTTGATATCCGACAAGAGCGCCTGCGTAGCGACCAAGACGTGGAAAAAGCGTTGCGCCCCATGCGCTTCGGCGACTTCGCCGGTCAGGACAAAATATTAGAGAATTTGCAAGTGTTTGTGGCAGCTGCCCGTATGCGCGGCGAAGCACTCGACCACATCCTTTTCCACGGTCCTCCGGGCTTGGGCAAAACCACCTTGAGCAATATCATTGCCAACGAGTTGGGCGTGGGCTTCAAGGTGACGTCGGGTCCGGTGCTCGACAAGCCCGGCGATTTGGCAGGCTTGCTCACCTCCTTAGACGAAAACGATGTGCTCTTTATCGACGAAATCCACCGCCTCAGCCCCGTGGTGGAGGAGTACCTCTATTCGGCGATGGAAGACTACCGCATCGATATTATGATTGACAAGGGCCCCGGCGCACGGTCGGTGCAATTGAATCTGTCGCCCTTCACCCTGATAGGCGCCACCACGCGAAGCGGCCTGCTCACCTCGCCACTGCGCGCTCGCTTTGGCATCAATTGCCACTTAGAGTATTATAGCCACGAGGTGCTTCAGCACATTGTGGAGCGTTCGGCGCACCTGCTCGGCGTGCCCATCGACGACGACGCCGCCCGCGAAATAGCCTTGCGCAGCCGCGGCACCCCGCGTATCGCCAACTCGCTGTTGCGCCGCGTGCGCGACTTCGCCCAGGTGAAAGGGTCGGGCAAAATAGATTGCGCCATCGCCAAATACGCCCTCCACGCCCTCAATATCGATAAATATGGCTTAGACGAAATCGACAATAAGATTTTGCTCACCATCATCGACAAATTTCACGGCGGACCCGTGGGCATCGGCACCATTGCCACCGCTCTCAGCGAAGACCCCGGCACGGTGGAGGAGGTGTACGAGCCATTTTTGATAAAGGAGGGGTTTATTAAGCGCACCCCGCGAGGCAGAGAGGTGACCGAGTTGGCTTACAAGCATTTGGGCCGAAAGCCGCACCAAGAGCTGCCGAGCTTGTTTTAGCCTACCCCCGGCCCCTCCCTGAAGGGAAGGGAGCTCCTTAAGATAGTAAAAAAAATAGCTACTATAGCTATGATAGCTAAATTAGCTACTATAGCTACCTACAATAGACTGAAAGCTAATGGCTAACGGCTAATGGCTAATGGCTAATGGCTAATTATGAATTAAATTAAGATTATGTCGAGTCTGAAAACTTTGGCTAAAGAAACCGCCATTTATGGCGTGAGCAGCATATTCGGCCGCTTTTTGAATTATTTACTTGTGCCGCTCTACACGGCTGCGCTGAGCGCCGCATCGGGAGGCTACGGCATCATCACCAACCTTTACGCATGGACCGCCCTGCTATTGGTGATGCTCACCTTCGGGATGGAAACCACCTTTTTCCGCTTCGCCAACAAAGAAGGCGCCGACGCAGGGAAAGCCTACGGCACCGCCTTGGTGGCAGTGGGTAGCGTGTCGCTGGCGTTTGTGCTCGGCGTGTGGGGCTTTCTGCCCGGCATCGCCACGGCTTTGGGCTACGACGCGCACCCCGATTGGGTGTTGGTGATGGCGATAGTGGTGGCGCTCGATGCCTTCCAAGCCATCCCGTTTGCCTACCTGCGCTACGCCAAGCGCCCCATCAAATTTGCCTCGCTAAAATTGGCATTTATTGCGGTCAACATCTTGCTCAATTTGCTCTACTTCGTGCTCCTGCCCGCATGGAAATGCAACCCCATGGGCATCTACGATGCGCAATTCACCCTCAATGTGGGCTATGTGTTCTACCTCAATTTGGTGACCACCGGCGCCATCACTTTCCTGTTTTGGAAAGAATTGGTGGGCACGCGTTGGAGCTTTAGCGGCGCACTGCTGCGGCGCATGCTCGGCTACGCTTGGCCCATCTTGGTGCTCGGCATAGCCGGCATCCTGAATCAAGCCGCCGACAAAATTCTGTTTCCCATCATCTACGAAGGTGCCGACGCCTCCAAGCAATTAGGCATCTACGGTGCGGCGGTGAAAATCGCCATGATTATGGCACTCATTACGCAAGCGTTTCGCTACGCCTACGAGCCCTTCGTGTTTGGCAAGAGCAAAGACACCGACAGCAAAGACACCTACGCCAAAGCGATGAAATATTTCATCATTTTCACCCTACTGGCATTCTTGGCAGTGATAGCCGGCATCGATGTGCTCAAACGCATCATCGCGCCCGACTACTGGGAAGGGCTAAAAGTGGTGCCCATCGTGATGGCGGCAGAAATGATGATGGGCGTGTATTTCAATCTCTCATTTTGGTACAAACTCATCGACAAAACCATCTGGGGCGCGGTATTCTCGTTTGCGGGCTGCGCGGTGCTGTTTGCCGTGAACTTCATTTTTGTGCCTCAATACGGCTATATGGCGTGCGCTTGGGGCGGTTTTGCCGGCTATGCCACCGCCATGGTGCTCAGCTATGTGGTGGGGCAGAAATACTACCCCATTGCCTATCCCATGGGCAGCATCGCCTTCTACGTGGTGCTCGCCGGCGCCCTCTATGCCGCCATGCTATGGCACCCCTTCGGCTCCGAATGGCTCGACACCCTCTACCGCTGCGCCCTGCTCGCCATCATGGCAGCCGCCATCTGGAAGCGAGAGGTGAGAGTTAATGCATAATTCATAATTTGGGTTAATGCATAATTCACAATTCATAATTGCCATTAGCTTTACCTATTGGGGCTAAAAGGCAAAAGAAATTATGCATTATGCATTAATTAAGCATTGTGCATTATGAATTATGCATTAAGTTAACGGCTAAAGGCTCTTCGTTTTTTTTGCTATTTGGCACGAAATGATTATCTTTGTAAGCGATATGCGCTTTCTCATTATGAACATCAATCGCTTTCGGCTCACATACGCATTGCTCGGGTGGCTACTGATGACGGTAGCGGCGCCCGTGTGCGCGCAAGTGGCGTCGGCAGAGCAGTTGATTTACGATGGCATCGATGTGTCGCATTATCAGGGCAATATCGATTGGGAAAAGGTGGCGAGCGACAAAAATATCAAGTTTGTGTATATCAAAGCCTCCGAAGGTGCCACCCTCAGCCCCAAGTACTATCACCTCAACATTGTGGAAATTCGCCAAGCGGGCATTCCGGTGGGTGCGTACCACTTTTTTCACCCCGGTGTGCCGGTGGAAAAGCAATTTAAAAACTTCACCCAACAGGTGAAAAAGGAAGAGCAGGATTTGGTGCCGCTCATCGATGTGGAAAAGCCCGGCAAGGTGGAGCAGAAGGCATTGGCAGATTCGGTGAAAAAATTTGCCGATATGCTGGAAAAGTACTATGGCTGCCGCCCGATGATTTACACCGGCAGCGCGTTCTATAATAAGTATTTAATTCACCGCTTTGCGGACTATCCACTGTTTATCGCGCGCTATTCAGCCGCCAAACCGGTGCTGAAAGACGGTGCAAAATGGGTGCTGTGGCAGTTTACCGAAAAAGGCAAGGTGGACGGCATTAAAGATAATGTGGATATGAGCCGCTTTAATAAGGGCTGCGGCCTTGCCAACATTATGATGAAGGGCAAAGCACCAAAGAGCGGAAAAACCAAACGCTCCCACCGACAAGCGCAAGCGCAAGAGGAACAGCCGAACGCGGCTTCGCAAAAACCCGTCACCAAGCGTAAAAGAGACGCTCGACCGCTCACAAAGGAAGAAGAAAAGCTCCAAAAAAAGCGTCTTGAAGCCGAGAAAAAAGAGGCTGAAAGGTTAGAAAAACAAAGAGAAAAGCTCCGCAAACTCCAAGAAAAAGAAGCCAAAGAAGCTGCAAAACAAGAACAAAAGCGCCGCGAAAAAGCGGAAAAAGAAGCCAAAAAGCAGGCTGAAAAGCGTGCGAAAGAGCAAAAAAAGCAACGCGAAGATTCCCTCAAGCGCAAGGAAGAAGAGCGAAAGAAAAAGCAGCAATCGGCTGCAAAAGCACCTTCGGAGAAGGCTCCTTTGGGTAAATCGGCATCGGCTAAGGCTTCTTCAGCTAAGCCTTCAAGCGGAACGCCGGCAAAGCCTTCTTCAGGAAAACCGGCGAGCGGAACTTCGACCAAGCCAAAAACCGCCACAAAAAAGCGCACCAATCAAAGCAGCATTGATAATGAATAACAAACAAGCCTACCCTTGATGAGGGTAGGCTAATTTGTGTGGCGGGATAGGATTTTTAGCGATTCATTTCGGGCATGGCGCCGGCTTGGGTGCATACGTAGGCGCTCACTGCCACTGCTCGCTCATGGGCTTGGCGCATGGTGCGCCCCTCGAGGAGCGACGCCACGAAGCTACCGGTGAAACTGTCGCCGGCACCCACAGTGTCGACCACCTCCACCTTCGGCGTGGGGCAAAACGATTCCTCGACCTCGGTGAACACATAACTGCCGTTCACGCCACAAGTGAGCACCACCATTTCCATGCCGTAAAGCGCCATGAGTTGGCGGCACTTTTCGCGCACATCTATGCCCTGCAATTGGAGCAATCGGCTTACCGTAACCAATTCTTCATCGTTGATTTTCAAGATGGTGGCGCGGCGCATCGACTGCTCGATCACCTCACGCGAGTAGAAATTAAGACGCAGATTGATGTCGAACACCCGCAGGCAATCCTCCGGCGTGGCATCCACAAAGTTGAGGATGGCAGCACGGCTCACCTCGGAGCGCTGTGCCAGCGAACCCCAGCACACCACAAGTGCAGATTGTGCCACTTCGCGCATTTCGGCAGTGAACGGGATATTGTCCCATGCCGCACCCGTGGCAATGTCGTAGACCGGCACACCGTCAGCATCAAGGCTCACCAGCACCTTGCCGGTGGGGAAAGGCACCTCCGGCAGAATGTAATGCAAGCGCTTGGCATTGAAAGCCTGCTTGGTGCGCTCGCCCAATTCATCGGCGCCGATGGCACTCACCGCCACAGCCTGCAGCCCGCATTGAGCGGCATGATAAGCAAAATTAGCCGGCGCTCCGCCCAATTGAGCGCCCTCGGGCAGCACGTCCCACAACGCCTCGCCCAAACCTACTACATAACGTGTCATATTGAAATTTTTTTGATAATGGTAAATAAATATACAACTCCCACAGCCATCACCGCCACAGCACCGGCTTGCGATGTGGCATCAGCTGCCACACCCATGAGCAAGGGAAACACCGTGCCGCCAAACAAGCCCATAATCATGAGCCCGCTCACCTCGGATTGGCGCTCCGGCACTTCGCCCAGCGCTTGCGCAAACATGATGGAAAACACATTGCTATTGCCGTAACCCACCAAGGCGATGGAGGCATAGAGCATCCATTGGCTATTGCCTATCATCAGCCCTGCCATAGCCAATGCCATCATCACCACCGAAATGAGCAAAAATGTGCGCGCCTTGATGATGCGCAAAATCATGCTCCCGGTGAAGCAACCAATGGTGCGGAATATGAAATACAGGCTGGTGGCAAAAGCGGCTTCATTGAGGGTGTAGCCCAAGCGCTCCATTAGCACCTTAGGCGCGGTGGTGTTGGTGCCCACATCGATGCCCACATGGCACATAATGCCTAAAAAGCACAGCATCACCATCGGGCGCTTGAGCAAGCCCAAGCATTTTGTGAGCGAACTGCCGCCTTCGGCTTGAGGTTCGCTAATGGGTGTGAGCGCCAAAGCCACACCCGAAAGCACACCCACCACCAGATAAATCAAAAACAGCACCTTCCATCCCAGTCCACACCAAGGAAGCACGCCGGAGGCACCCCACAGCGCCAAATATGGCGCCATAAACGAGGCAATGGCTTTCACAAACTGGCCGAAAGTGAGGGTGGATGCCAATTTCGAGCCGCCACCAATCACCACACCGATCAGCGGATTGAGCGACACTTGCATCAGCGTGTTGCCAATGCCTAAAAGTGAAAATGCAATCAGCATCATGGCAAAACTATTGCCCGCAATGCCCAATGCCAGCGAAAGCATCGTCACCACAATAGAGAGCAACACCGTGGATTTGCGCCCGATTTTGTTCATCAGCAAGCCGGTGGGCACGCTGAACAACAAAAACCAGAAAAACACTAACGAGGGGAATAAATTGGCAAGCGAATCGCTCAATTGAAGGTCGGCTTTCACATAATTGCTGGCAATGCCCACCAGGTCGACAAACCCCATGGCAAAGAAACACAGCATCAGCGACAGAAGCGCAATATTTTTATTCTTCATTGCAGTATCCTCCTTTCCGGGTGATTATTTGCCCAACTGGTTCACGATCACATCACTCACTTTTGCTTTGCCTTGTGCAGCAAATTCCAGGGCACTGAAGCCTTTGGTGGGGAACACCAAGTTGGTCATAGCAATACGGCCACCATCCACAAACATTTCCACCGAGCACTTATCCACATACAAATCCACCGTGTAGGTGGTGCCTTTGCACAAGTTGAGCGGTGCCCAAGTGCCCAGAGCCCAGTCGTTTTTATAGTTTACGGAGAGGGTTTTACGATGCTCGTCGGCTTCGCGTTCGTGCACATTGTAGGGCTGACCATGACGATTGAGGTCGGTGATGCCGGCTTCGGTGCGGTCCATCACCACGCGTTGGTTTTCAAGGTCGAGATAGCACTTGAGCGTTTCGCCGGCTCCGTTCACCAAATCGAAATCCACTTTGCGAGCATCTGTAGCCGGCGTGATAGAGAATTGGAGATGGAAAGCACCATCGCCGTCGGCATCCACATTTTCAATGCGATGTGTCTTGCCACTGATGGCAAAGCCTGCATCGCGGCGAGTAGCGGAAACGAGATTTGCAATTTCTTTCACCGGAGCTGCTGCCATATACACCTCGCCATTAGCTTCAAAGAGCGAAAATTCGCGTGGCAAAGCATTAGCAGAGCGGAATTGCTGCGTGGGCACATAGTTGGCGTATTGCCAATTGCTCATCCACGGCATACCGATGATGCGGCCGCCCGGAGCATTGCTAAAGGTGACAGTGGCATAATGGTCTTTGCCCCAATCAATAAACTTATACACTTCCGGTTTGCTCATGCACTTAAATTCTTTACCATCGAAAGTGCCCACAAAGTATTCCGTGGCAGAGCCGCCAAACAAGCATCCCGGATTAATGTTCACAATCATCACCCAATATTGCTTGCCATTGAGCATCAGCGGGAAGAAATCCGGACATTCGTATTGATTGGGTTGCACGCCATAGCCCTCGCCGAAAGCGCTCACAAAGTGCCAATCCTTAAGGTTGGGGCTCGCATAGAAACGCATTTCCTTATCGCTGCTCACAATCATATACCACGATTTGAGGGGTTCGTACCAGAAGATTTTCGGGTCGCGGAAATCGCGCAAACCTTTGGCACGCTTCGGGTCGTGTTCCAAACCTTGGTAGCTATTGAGCACCGGGTTGCCGCTATATTTGGTAAAAGTGCGGCCATTGTCGGTGGAATACGCCATACATTGCAGTTCGGTGAGTTCGCGTGGTCTGCTACCATCTTCCAAGTGCGAGGTATAGTAGGCAATGATAGCATCCTTGCCAAATCCGGCGGTATTGTTTTTGTCCACCACTGCCGAGCCCGAGAAAATGTGTCCCAGCGTGTCGCGCTCAATGGCAGGCTTCAGGTGCTGCCAATGCACGAGGTCTTTGCTCACCGAGTGCCCCCAGTGCATATTTCCCCACACCGAAGCATACGGATTGTATTGGAAATAGAGATGCCATTCGCCGTCTTTATACACCAGCCCGTTGGCATCGTTCATCCAGCCATAGGTAGGCGTGTGGTGATACACCGGGCGATAGCTATCGGTGTTTTCGGTAGAGAACGAGTCGGCTGTTTTCAGATTTTCCCAGCACATGGCATCGGCTTTAGGTTGGTTTTTCACCTCCACCACAGCGCTATCCGCCTGATGAGCGCTATCAGAGATAGCGAAAGGTACATAATAATCGATGCGCGATATTGCCAAGCGCACATCCATCCAAGTGTCGGCAGGCGAGCCGGTGTTGAGGCGCACTTGTGCTTCGGGAGCATCTTCTTGAATGGGAAGCAGCAAAAGGGCTTGAGGTTGCTGAATATTGATGGAGAGCAAGCTATCGGAGGAGCGATTGATATTGATTTCGCTTTTAGTGCCGGTGCAAGATGCCATCATCAGCGCAGCGGCAAGAAGGAATATATGGAATAGGGTTTTCATTGTAGTATGGAAATAGAAAATTGTTCAAAATTAATAAAAAATATGGAAAGGATATCGAAGATTAGAATTTTAGTGTGGCTGTAAATTCCACGGTGAGAGGGCGCAAATAGGAGCCCGTCATCAGCTGGTTTTTAATGTTTTTAGCCTCTTCTTTGGTGATAAGTTCCGCGCCTGCAATCGAGCCCTTGGCTCCGGTTTGGTTGAGGAAGTTGACCACGGTACATCCCAAATCGAGCATTTTGTTCACGCGCCAATTGATGCCGCCGAAGGTTTCCCAATGTCCGTTGAAGTAGTAAGCCTCATTGATGTTGGCGTAGGTTTTGCTAAAATATCGGAACGAGAGCCAGAGTTTCAAATCAGGCGTAATCATATAGGAGGGGTCTAATTCCACAAGCACCTGCGGAATTTCCGCCACGATGTTGCCGGTGGCATTAATCACGCCTTCGTAGCCATCGCTAAAGCGCACAGAGGTTTCATATTTCTTATATGTGGGCTTTTGGTAGGTGAACAAGAAGTGCAAATCGAAGCCTTTGAAAGGATGAGTCATCACATCAGTGGTCCAGCCTAATGTTTCGATGTCGAAAGTGAGCGGTGCCGCCATAATTTCGGAGCCATGCTGAAGATTGAGTGTGGAATTGTTGTTGGTTTTGGAAATATACGACAGCATAGAGGTAAGGCTCATCCATGAATTATTGAAATACACGCCGGCGCGGCCCAGTGGCACCACAATTTTGTCGGTGTTGGGCAAAGTGGCGGGAGCAAACGATTCAAATTTGGGATGCTGCACGATGTAGGTGAAATCGGCGAGCAAGCCGAAAGGTTTGGAAATGCGATAGGTGGCAGAGGCGGTGAAATCGTAGTTGAGCCAATTATAATCGAGCTTGTTGGGCGTAATCAGAGTGCCATCAGGAGCAGTAGCGCCCAAATAATAGTCGGCAAATCGGCCCACAAAATCGCCGGCAGCGTTGCGTACGGCGGCATTTTCGCCTTTCAGGCGTTGCCATTCTATGCGTGCGCCATAATAGATATTGAGTCGGTCGGATGGGTTCCAATCGTGTGTGGCATAGAGGGCGAGTTTGTTTTCGTGTCCTTTATAGTATTCCGACGCATTTTTATTATAGTCGTAGGTAAATCCATTGTGCACTTTAGCATCGTACACCCTCACCGGATACGATCCATCGTCGGGGATGCTTTGGTCGTACATGGTGGTATTGGAAGCGTAGTCGATGCCATAGTTCCATTCATTGATGCCGATGCGCAGCGTGGAATTGGAAAAGGCTTTGCTCAGTTCGGAGGTGAACATGGCTTGGTCGATGATGCCTGCATTGAGGCACGTCATGCGCGTTTGCACATATTGTCCGGTGTAAGGCACGATATTGCCTTCAATATCGCTTTGCAAATATTGGTAGTCGCCGCTGCGCGTGTCGATAATTTGCATAGGGGTTTGATACACCATAGCGCCACGAGCGTGGGCATATTTACCGATAAACTTCCAGGAGAGTCCATTATCCCATGTATAGCGGTTCATCACCACGTATTCGCTTTGTCGGTTTTTTGCAAAGTCGAAAAAGGAAGTTTGCTTGATTTCGCCGGTGCGCATATCTCGATAGGAAATATTGGCATCAATGGGCAAATAGGAGGTGGTGCCCAATTTAAATTTGCCAAATTCCTTCACACTGCCATCACCCACATAAATAAAGGGTGCGCTTTGGGTGGCATAATTGTAGGCCGGATGGCTGTTGGAATAGTTGAACATCGCGGTAAATTCGCCCCGCTTGCCTGCATAGCGCTTGGTGAGGGCGAGTTTGTAGATTTGGGTGCGGTCTTGATACTCGCTGCTTTTCACCTTAAACGTGCCCGGGTCGAAATCTTGATACATGTTGGCGCTATAGTACCATCCATTGGCAATGGCGCCACGCAAATTGAGCGAAAATTCCTGCTGCCCAAAGTGGTTGGCTTTGTAGTTGAGTTGGCCATGAAATCCGTCTTCACCCAATCGTGTGAACGAATTCACGGCATAGCCGATATTACCGGTAGTGATAGCCGTTTCGGAGATTTTCTGCAAACCGGCATGGCTAAGGCTGGCGTCGGTGCGCCACATACTATTGAAGCCATGGGGATTGGTGGCGTAGGTGACCGGGATACCGTTTTCCATCACATTCACGTCGGCCGACGGTAGTCCGATTTGAATTTCGCGTGGTCCGTTGGCACTGGCGGCATTGAGCATCACATTTCGGTTGTCTTCTTCTTTAGAATTAGAAGACGAACCGGCATCGTCGTCCTGCTGCGCATACGCGAGAGGAGTCATCACTGAGGCTGAGATAAGCATTACAGCCATTTTGCTAAAAAAATTACAACACATAATTTTGCTATTGGTATTGTTTTTGGGGTTTGAAAAAAATGATTTGTGTTCGCAAAATTATATATGTGTGTGTGGGAGGGGCATCAAAAATGTTTCATTCACTTACAAAAACCGTGCAGTGCAACAAAATTGATACTTTATGATTGATTTTTGATATTTTTTGGGGTGTGTCCGAAGAAATCTTTATAGCATTTAGTGAAATATGCCGGCGAGGAGAAGCCCACCGCATACGCCACCTCGCTCACCGACAGATGCCCTTGGGCAAGCATGGTGTGTGCGAGTTTTAGGCGCGACTCACGAATCAATTCCACCACCGATTGCCCGGTGAGCGCTTTCACTTTCCGGTAGAGCGCAGTGCGACTCATGCCCAATTTTTGTGCTATCATATCCACGTCTAAATCCGAGTTGCAAAGATGGGTTTGCACCACTTGGCGCAATCGAGAGGCAAAGGATTCGCTTTCACTTTTGAGCGGGATGGGTTCTGTGATTTGGTTTCGGCTCTGTGCTTCGTGTTGTGCTTCATCGGTGATGGCATTCCTACTGATATCGGTGCTATATAATGCGCTCATGGTGCTTTGGCTTTTGCGCAAGCGCACAATGCGGCGCTGGAAAATGATCACCACCACAGCGAGAAGGAGCAATCCTGCCGAGAGCGCTAATGCCACGCGCTGCAAACTCAATTGCGATAAATAGCTATCGATTTTGCCATTCAATTGCTTGAGTTGCTGCTGTCGGTCGGCAATTTCATCGTATTGCATTTGAATGACTTGTGCATTTGCCGGCGTCACCAGTTCGGATTGAAGCATGGTGTGCTTGCGATAGGAGCGGCGCTCGAGAATGTCCATCGCCAGAGCCAAGAGTTTGTCGCCCTTGGTGGGATAGATATACGACGCAGTGAGCGTTCCGGTTTTCACCAATTCGATGCCGCCTCCCGGCACATTAAGGGCATCGATGCCGCACACATCCACATGGCGAGTGATGCCTTTGGCTTTCATCGCCTTGATGGCACCAAGGGCAAGGCGATCGTTGTGGGCAAACACATAATCAAACTCCCGAACGCCGCTACGCAATAGCGAATCCATGGCATGATAGCCACTTTGTTCCTTCCAATTGCCGGGCGCGGTGGCAATGATACTGATGTCGGGGTATTGCTTAATGGCATCCACAAAGCCGCGATGGCGTTCAATCATGGGAGAGGAGCCCTGCATTCCGGTGATTTCCACCACCTTTCCTTTACCCTTCATTTCACCTGCCACATATTTGCCCATGGTGAGTCCCATTTGATAATTGTCGCATCCGATGTGGGCCGTGAATTTCTCGCTTTGAATCTTGCGGTCGAACGTGATAACAGGGATACCGCTATCCATCACCTGCTCCACCGCCGGGGTGATATCGGCGCTGGTGACCGGTGACACAATAATCATATCCACCCCTTCGGAAGCAAACTGCCGGAGCAGGCGCTTTTGCAGCTCCACGCTATCGTTGGCATTGGCAAAGCGGAGCTCCACATTGTCGTAGAAATACGTGGCTGCCTGCAACTCGGCATTCAATTTTTCGCGCCAGGAATCTTGGCTGCATTGCACCACGGCTATCACATATTTTTTAGAGCCACTATGGCACGATGCCATCATGGCTATCAGAAGGGTGGCGAAAAGGGTATGGAAAAAGATGGCTTTTACGTTGTTCATAAGGGAGAATGTTGGTGGGCGAAACATTGCCGCTATTCACATTGGCTTTGGGCACAAAGATAGAAAATTTTTGGTGATATTTGGTGATGATGAGGCAGAAAATGAGTAATTTTGATTTCGCTAATCATACTTTTTATTTGATGATGAAATCGGATTTCTCTTTGAGGCCTTCATTACAAGTGCTACAGTGGCCACAGGTGGCAGAGCGGATTGTGGCATTCAATACCCTGCGCGGCGACGCTCAGCCGGATGACCCCTATAGCGCCTATAATTTGTGCCATTACACCGGCGATGAGCCAAGCCATGTGGAGCAATGCCGACTGGCGCTTTGCGAAGCGATTGGCATTGAGCCACGTCTATTGGTGATGCCTCGGCAAACTCACACCACGCGTGTGGCGGTGGTGGACGAGGCGCTGATGGACGCCGATGAGATAGAGCGCACTGCGCGTTTGCAAGATGTGGATGCCTTGGTGACACGCCTTCACGGAGTGTGCATCGGGGTGAATACCGCCGATTGTGTGAACATTGCGCTTGCCGATGCGGAGGCGGGAGTGATTGGGGTGGCTCATGCCGGATGGCGCGGTACGGCAGGGAAAATTGCTGCTCGCACAGTGGAAGCCATGGTGGCGCAAGGTGCCCGGGCAGAGCGCATTATGGCGGTGATGGGCGCCTGCATCTGCCCCGACTGCTTTGAGGTGGGCGATGAGGTGGTGGAGGCTTTTGTGGCTCAAGGCTTCGATGCCCATGCCATCAGCCATCGGCACTCCGACACCGGCAAAGCGCACATCCACTTGCCGCAAGCCAATCGCATCGTGCTCATGGAAGCCGGGGTGAAGGAGGAAAATGTGGTGTGGAACGGTGAATGTAGCCGTTGTCGGCCGGAGAAATATTTTTCCGCACGGCGCTTAGGCATCCACTCCGGCCGCACCTTCACCGGCATCTTTTTGGAAGTTAAGAAGTTTTTATTTGGAAGTTAAGACGATTGCTGATTTTTTTGGGAGTACGATGGTGATTCATACCTAACGAAAAGTCTACCCCCCCTGAAGGGGAGGGAGGTTTGTTGAACGCTTGAAACAGCCGGGTGATATTTTGCCACGACCGACCATCTCGTATGCTCATACTCTGTGGTTTGCTATCTCCAAGCTGCGCTCCGGCTACGCCTCCGCTTGCATGGAGTTAACCACAATACGCCATCTCCGATGGCACGCAGCGGGTGGAACTGCATTCTTGAAACACTTGAAACACTACGATGAACGAAAACCAAAACGAAAACGAAAACCTTTTTCCTTTGTGAAACACTTGAAACACTACGATGAACGAAAACCAAAACGAAAACGAAAACCTTTTTCCTTTGTGAAACACTTGAAACACTTGAAACACTTGAAACACCGGAGAGTGGGGTTGCATACCTACGGCATGCATATATGTGGGTGGCATCGGTTACCGGCATTTCGATGAACACTCCGCTTCGCTCCGTGTTCATCTCATACCGGCCTACACACATCGCATCCCTAACGGGATGTCCACCATCCGGATAGCCGTCTACCATTCGGATAGCCGTCTACCATTCGGATACCCATCTACCATCCGGATACCCATTCCACCATTCGGATAGCCGTCCACCATCCGGATACCCATTCCACCATCCGGATACCCATTCCACCATCCGGATAGCCGTCCACCATCCGGATACTCA
>JBJECV010000038.1:0-14031 GCA_051871435.1 Sodaliphilus sp.
AAAATACTAAAAAAATTTGAATTACAAGGCATTTTTTAAATGAAAGAGCCGTGTTGACTCGTTGACTTGTTGACCCAAAAATTTGCGGTGTGGAGAAAAATTTGTATTTTTGCATCCAAATGCAGAAACTTGAACACATACGCGCGTCTATTCAGAAGGAATTAGCCCAACTCAATGCTATTATTGCTCACACGCTGGAAAGCCAAAGTGCGCTCACCAACACTATCGTGCGCGATTATTTGAGCACGAAGGGGAAGCAAATTCGCCCGGTGCTGGTGTTGCTTAGTGGCAAGCTGTTTGGGGGCATCAACGAGAAGGTGCTCTATGGCGGTGCGGCCATTGAATTGCTGCATAATGCTTCGCTCATTCACGACGATGTGATCGACCAAAGTGCTTCGCGGCGCGGCAATGCCACGATTAATAGTGTGTGGAACAACCATGTGGCAGTGCTGGTGGGCGACTTTTTCGTGAGTGGTGCGCTCGCGTGCGCCGTGCGTACGGCAGATGCTCGTGTGCTTCAAATTCTTTCCGATATGGGCGCCGATTTGGCGTTGGGAGAAATCGACCAAATCGATAATGCGCGCAACCGCGAAATCACCGAAGAGGTGTATTTCAATATCATTCGCCGCAAAACCGCCTCGCTGTTCACCAGCTGTGTGATGGTGGGTGGCATCACTGCGGGCGCCTCGGAAGCAGAGGTGGAAAATTTGCGACGCTATGCCGAGCTCTTGGGCGTGTGCTTCCAGATTAAGGACGACACGTTCGACTATTTCTCTAATCCTGAGGTGGGTAAGCCCACCGGCAACGATTTGCGCGAGGGCAAAATCACCCTGCCGCTCATTTACGCCCTTGGCAGAACGGATTTGGCGGAATGTGAGCAGATGAACCGGCTGGTGCGCAAACCCGAGCTCGAAGAGGAGGATATCACGCAATTGGTGGAATTTGCCAAGGCAGCCGGGGGCGTGGACTATGCGTTCCAAAAAATGGAACACTTGCGCCAAGAGGCTGAGCAGCTGCTCGATGCCTACCCGGCAAGCGAAATGGTGGATGCTTTTAAGCAGATTTTTAATTATGTGATTGCCCGCAATAAATAGTGGCGCGCAGAGCGCTTTATAGCGAAGTTTGTTCTCAATAATCCAACTCCATAAACCCCTCGCTCTATGACGCTTCAGCAATTGAAATACGTGATTGCGGTGAATAAGTACCGCAATTTTGCCAAGGCAGCAAATGCTTGCGCCGTGACGCAACCCACCCTGAGCGCTATGCTCTCGAAACTGGAAGCGGAACTGAATGTGATAATATTTGAGCGCAACAAAAGAAATGTGATTCCCACTCCCATAGGTATCAAAATCATTAAGCAAGCCGAAAAAACCGTGGCTGATGCCGTGGCGCTCAAAGCATTGGTGACGGGTGGCGAAAATAGCCTCTCGGGCGAACTGAACCTCGCCGCCGGACCCACCATCTCGCCCTACATTCTGCCGGAATTTATTCAGCACTTTAGCAGTAAATACCCCGATGTGCAACTCCGAATTCGGGAAATGAAAATCTCGAGTATGCTCAACATGCTGCTCAATCGGAGCATCGACGCCGGCATCGGTATCGCCGGAAATATGCGCAAGGGCATCCTCGAAATTCCACTCTATTTCGACCCCGTGGTGGCGTACGTGGTGGACAAAGGCACAGAATCCAATAAGGAATTTATTTGGGTGATGAAAGAGGCTATCAGCCTTAGGGAGAGCGCTTTCAGCTTCTATAAGGCTTATAAAGAGGGGTGCCCCATCTATGAAGCATCCAATTTGGAAACGCTTATCCACATGGTGGACACCATTGGCGGACGAACCGTAATCCCGAAAATGCATCTCAAATACCTCACGCCCGAACAGCGACGCCACGTGGTGGAACCCGATGCCGACCAAACCAACCCTGTGCGACACTTTTCGCTCTACGTGAAAAGCGACTTTATCAGCGAAAAAATGCTGCGCAGCCTGCTCGACTCCCTCCGCCGCGTAATCCCTCCCCACCTCCAAGAGCAAGGATGAGCCGTTGGGCTTTAGCTAATGCATAATTCATAATGCACAATGCATAATGATTGATTAATGTATAATTCATAATGCATAATTAGCCGTTAGCTATTTAGCGATTGGAAGCAAAATGACATTCGTCTTAACTTCTTTAATAGCCGTCAGCCATCAGCCTTTAGCCTTTAGTGGTTGGAAACAAAAAGACATTCGTCTTAACTTCTTTAACTTCTTTAACTTCTTAACTTCTAAATTAATTCTTAACTTCTAAATTAATTCTTCTTAACTTCTAAAAAATATTTTTCAAACTATGCAGACAGTCATATTTCATAGCACTATTTTTGGCCCGATTCATAGCCGCCGATTGGGCGTGTCGCTGGGCGTGAATTTGATGCCCAACGATGGCAAAATTTGCTCCTTCGACTGCGTATATTGCGAAGCCGGCTACAATGCACAAGGACCCGGCAAGGACGGCGTTCCGTCGCGCGAAAGTGTGAAAAAAGCACTCAAGCGCAAACTCGAAGCCATGCAAGCCGAAGGCGCACCGCTCGATGTGATTACCTTTTCCGGCAACGGCGAACCCACCATTCATCCGCATTTCAGCGAGATTGTGGACGATGTGATTCGCCTTCGCAATGCATATTACCCACAAGCCAAAGTGAGTGTGCTGAGCAATGCCACCATGGCTGGCCGACCGCAAGTGGCTGAAGCACTGAAAAAGGTGGACAACAATATCCTCAAACTCGACTCTGCCGTGGCTTCCACCATGCGCGCCATCAACCAACCCGTGTCGGCAAATGTGGTGCCGGAAGGCGTGATTGCCGACCTGAAGGCGTTTGCCGGGCAATGCGTGGTGCAAACCATGATGCTCCGCGGTGAGCACAATGGCATCGCTATCAACAACACCACACCCGCCGAAATCAGCGCCCTCATCAGCGCCTACCGCGAAATTGCGCCACGCAGCGTGATGCTCTACAGCATCGACCGAGCCACCCCGGAGCAACACCTCGAAAAGGTGGGCAAAGAAGAGCTGGAACGCATAGCCGAGCAAATCCGTGCAGCCGGCATCGCCGTGCAAGTGAACGCATAGTGGGAACATACGCAGCGTAGCAGGGGGGAAGGTGCGGGGCGGATTTGGCAAACTTTAACTACTTTAACTATTCTATCGGCACAAATTTGGAAATCATATTGTATCTTTGCCGAATAGATAGCCGCAGCAGCGGCATTTTCTTAACACTTCAACTAAAGAAAATGATGAAAACAATGAATAAATGCTTTATGGCAATGCTTACCGCGCTGATGTGTGTGGCGGCTCAGGCGCAAGTGGTGGCTGAAGAATCAGCCGAAAACAATGCCCCTGCGAAGGTGGACTACACTCCGCAATATCAATCGGTGTCGAAATTTGGCTACGGCCTCTATCTCGGTGGCGGTTACTCGGTCACCACGCCCTCGCTCAACGATAATTTCGGCGGCTGCTTCCTCTTTCAGGTGGGCGCTATGGCCACCTACGATGGCATCCAAGTGAAAACCGACGTGCAATTCGGACAACCCGGCTACCGCAACGACAATATTTTCAACACACCTCCCTACGACGAACAAGGACACCCCGCACAGGTGAACGGCAACAGTTCGGCATCATTTTTTGCCTGGAGCCTGCAATTGGGCTACAAGGTGTACAGCCAAGGCCGATTTGGCGTAACGCCTAACGTGGGTCTGTACTACTCCAAGTATAGCTGGAACCTCGAAAACCTCAAATGGGAGAAAAACGACGAGGGGGAATACGTGCCTGAGCACATCGGCACCGAAAGCGCCAAACTCACCAACTTGGGCGTGATTGGTTCTCTCGACATCGACTACACTTTCTCCACCTCCAAAATGAAGAATCCATTCACCGGCTCCGGCGACAACCAATTCCGACAATCCATCCGCTTCTCGCCCTTCGTGGCATATAGCAAATACGATAAGTGCAACCCTAAAGTGAGCGGAGCATTTGTGGGCATCACCATCAACTACACCGGCTTGCTCCAAGCACTCGGATTTTAAAATATTGCGTAAACTTTTAGCATTGATATGGCTTAGCGTGTTCGCCGCCTGTGCTTGGGCACAGAGCGTGAACGAAGACATCTCGGAGAAAAATCTTTCCCCGATGCGCAAGGTGTATGTGGGCTACAAAGTGATTCCCGACCCCTACAACCCCAACGAAAACGCCTTCGAAATTATTATGCGCGACGTGGTGGTGTATCCCAACGAACGCTTTCGCAATAAAGAAGAAGAAAAATTCTACTGGCGCACCGTGCGCGACGTGAAGCGCACCCTACCCTACGCCAAACTCATCAACCGCACCCTGCAAGAAACCTACGAATACCTCGAAACTTTCGACACCAAAAAAGAAAAAGACGCCTACCTCAAGCAATTTGAAAAGGCTCTCTATGCCCAGTATAAACCCGTGATGAAAAAACTCACCAAAAACCAGGGCAAAATGATGATTAAACTCATCAACCGCGAAACCAACCAAACCTCCTACCACATTGTGAAAGCATTTCTCGGCACATTCCGTGCCGGGGTGTGGCAAACCTTCGGCAGATTTTTCGGCGTGAACCTTAACTCTCCTTACCGCCCCGAAAAAGACAAAAAAGACGCCCTCATCGAACGCATCGCCACCCGAGTGGAGCAAGGAGCCCTCTAACCTATTCCACCCCACCCCACACCCAAAGTTCGTGGAAAAGAGGGGGATAAAGAGAAGGTGGGGGAGCGGTGTTTGCAAGTTGTCTTATTGGGTTTGCATTCCCAACCCTTCCATTATTAAATTTGCAATAAAATAAATAAATGTAAAACCACTATGATCTACACATCCAATCTTTTCCCACAACTAAAAATACTCCCGGTTGTAGCAAATCGGCAAATTGCCACCAAGGTGTTTCAATTTGTCTGACACGTCGGACCAGTCTGACACGTCAGACTCTTCTTAAAAAAATCTGGGATCTGTGTGAGGCAATCCACTCGTTGACTTGTTGACTTGTTGACTCGTTGACCCCAAACATTTGTGAGGGGCGGTGAATGGCAAAATGTAGGAAAAAAGGGGCTAATACATAAATATATGCAAAATTTCTTTGAATATATGAACAAAATGCTGTAATTTTGTATGGTGAAATGAATATAAATGAATTATTTAGACCAAAACACTCATAGGGCTGAGGTTGAAATTTATTCTGTCATTATCATTTAAAAATATATAATCATCAATTTTTAACACTTACAAACATGTTGAAAAAAGTACTTTCCTTTTCGCTTGCTTTGGCGCTACCGCTAATGGGGGCGGCGCAGAGCAAGAGTGTGCCGTATTTTTCGCAATTAGGCGGCACAAGTGCGCTCGACGCCGATTGGACCGTTTACAACGTGAATGGCGATACCAAAACGTGGACCAACGACAATTCGAGCAGCACCGGCTACAGTAGCATCAGCGGTGTGAACGTAACCGCCGGTGCAAAATACTCTTACAACTCCTCTGAGAATGCCAACGACTGGTTGGTGTCGCCCGCCATTCATTTGGAAGCCGACAAGGAATACAAGGTGTCGTTTTACGTGAAAACATCCAGCAGCAGGTACACCGAAAACCTTCGCCTGTCGGTGGCCAACAGCAACACGGCTGATGCGATGGCTACACAAAGCGAAACACTGATTGATTTGCCAGAATATGCCAACACCACTTTCACCAAAAAGAGTGTGGTGTACACCGCCAGAGAAACCGGCGACTATTATTTCGGATTCTACGAATACAGCCAGAAAGACATGTATTCGCTGTATGTAACCGCTTTCCAAGTGGCTGAAAACATAACCACTCCGGCGGCTGTCAGCAATTTGGTGGCCACTGTGGGCGAGAATGAAGCCCTGAGCGTGGATTTGAGTTGGACGCTTCCCACCACCGACGATGATGGCAATGCGCTCTCCACTCCGCTCACCGGCGTGGAAGTGCTGCGCGACGGTGTGCACGTTGCCACCCTCGACGGCACCGCCACTTCTTGGCAAGATAGCGAAGCCTTGGGCCTCACCTCGGGCTTCCACACCTACAGTGTGCGTGCCCTGCTGGGCAATGCCAAGAGTGTAGACGCCAGCGTCAACACCGGCTACGTGGGCCCGATTGCTCCTCAAAGTTTGCCTTACACCGCCGACCTCTCAAGTGCCAACAACGTGACGGCGCTGTTCACCTGGTATCATGGTCCAAACAGCACCCAAACTGCCGAATGGCAATACAACACCAATACTTATTCCGGCAATAACATTAACCTTTCCACCTCCAAAAATTTGGTGGAAGACGAGTATTTGGTGACTCCACCGCTCTCCGTGGAAGAAGCGGGCGCCTACAAAGTGACCCTCGATTTTTCTGCCGGATATTATAGTGGCGAAAAATTGGAATTGCTGATGGGTAAGGGCAAAACAGCAGAAGCATTGTCGATTCCCGTTGCCACCCTCACCAATCTCAGTTCGTCGAAGAAAACCTACGAAATGTATGTGCAATTGCCCGACGCCGGTAAGTATTACTTGGGCTTGCACGCTTGCAGCGAAAGCGTGCCCACCTACGGCAACACTTACAAGGTGTACGGCCTGAAAGTGGAAAAAACGGTTATCGTGCCCCAACAAATCACCGACCTGGCTGCTGTGCCTGCAGAGGATATGAGCCTGAAGGTGAACCTCAGCTGGACCAACCCCACCCTCAACAACCTTGGCACCGACCTCGCCGCCCTTACTAAGGTGGAAGTGGTGCGTGGTGGCGAAGTGGTGAAAACCTTCGACAACCCCGCCACCGGTGCAGCTATGCAATGGATGGACGAAGTGCCGGCTCCCGGATTCTACGAATATCAAGCTCTCGCCTATAGCGAAGGTGGCGTGGCTGTGGGTACTCCCATCACTGTGAGAACCACTTGGGTGGGCGACAACACACAAACTCTCCCCTACGTGTTTAACTTCAACGACACCGACAAATGGAACTTCTACACCGTGGTCGACGCCAACGCCGACGGCTACAGCTGGACTTACAACAATGGTTCTTCCTACAGCAGCGGCAGCGCTTGCAACGACCACTCTAAGATGACCGAATACACCTCTTGCAGCGACTATTTGGTAACTCCGCCGTTCAATATCACTCCGGGCTACTACCGCATCATTTATCGCTACAATGGCAAGGGTGCATCGTTTAAGGTGGGTACGGTGAAAAATGCCGACAACCCCGCAGCCGACTTCTCTGCTTTCAAAGATGTGGAATACATTAAAGATTATGGCTACTTTACCGACACTTGCGTGGTGAAAATGGAAGAAGGTGGCAAAATGTGTTTTGCTTTCTACGACTACAGCATTGCATCCACTTCCGGTAGCAACAAACTCTACATCACCGACATTCAAATCGAAAGCACTCCGGTGGTGCCTGAAGTGGCTGAAGGACTGACCGGCGCCGCTGCAAGCGACCAAAGCCTCAGCGCATCGCTCACTTGGCTCAACCCCGCCAACACCAACATCGCCGGCGTGAGCCTCGAAACCATCACGAAAGCCGTGATTTTGCGCAATGGCGAAAAGGTGGCTGAAGTGACCGAAGGTTTGGTTCCAGGCGCTATTTCCACTTTTGTGGACAACACCATCACCGAACCCGGTCAATACACCTACAGCGTGGAAATCTACAACGAAAACGGTAAGAGCGAAAAACCCGCTCCCTCCGTGCTTATCGACTGGGTGGGCGCAGGTTTGGCGTTGCCCTACGCGGTGAACACCACCGACGATAGCGACAGTTGGACCAGTTGGACCATCGTGAATGCCAACAACGACTACCGCACCATCGCCGGCGAAGAATATGCCACCACTTGGGAAACTTCAAGCAGCTCTATCTACTACAATTCAGGTAAAATTCAAGGCGACGACTGGGCAATGTCACCGCGTTTGCAATTCGAAAACGGTACGCAATTGCAAGTGGAAGTTAAATCCTATGTGTCGCAAGCCGAAGCCGATGTTACTTGGGATTTGGCAGTGGCTCCCGCGCTCGACCACACCCAAATGGTGACTGTGAAAACCATCACCACAGCGGCATCCGCTTCCACCGGTAGCAGTGCTCAAACCGATTGCTTGCAATTTATCGTGAGCGATGAAGCGCAACCCACTTCGCTGGCAGAAGGCGAAGGCGGTGAAGAACCTGCCACTATCGTGAGAGTAACTCCAGGTGTGAATGTGATTGGATTCCACGCCAATGCCATCGGCGAAATCCATGTGAAGTCCATCACTATTGAAAAGATGACTGCCACCGGCATCACCGACCTCACCAATTCCAAATTGGCAATGAGTGTGGAAGGTGGTATGCTCTGCGTGGACGGTGCAAGCCGCATCATGGTGTTTGATATGCTCGGCCGTAAGGTGGCTGAAAGCACCTCCGGCGAAGCCATCAACCTCAGCGGAAAGGCTTCCGGCGTGTATGTGGTGAGCGCAGTGGTGAATGGCTCACAAATCACAGCCAAGATTTCGAAATAATCCTGTGATGAAGTGAACACTATCACTTAACATATCACTTACGAAACTGCGTCCTTTTCCGGTAAACATCGCCCGAAAAGGGCGCAATTTCGCTTTTTATGCAATTCAATATTTTTATCTATTCAGGTTTCGCAAGTTTAAAATGGGAAGGTGAAGATCATCACCACCGCCAGGCTCTTCGCCAAAAAATGACATTCGTCTTAACTTCTAACGAGCGAAGCGAGTGATAACTTCTTTAACTTCTTAACTTCCAAAAATTAAAACCTACGAAACTTATATTATCTACAATTTGATATGAGAAAATTTTTAACATCACTATGGGCTGCAATGGCTTTGATGCTTGCTTCGGCTTCTGCCTCCTCAAGCGTGCTCGCCACCAAGAGCGCCCCGGCATCAAAACCCGCCCTCTGCCGACCCACAGCCAATGCGGTGCCGGAACTGAAGCAGCGCAAGGCGGTGAGTGTGGCAAATCTTTCTACCGCTACCGAAACCTTGGCGCAAGTGCCGGGTAGCAACACGGTGCTCTGCGGGGTGAAAGTCTTCGACGATGCGTGGGCGGAAGATGGCGCCACCATCGATGCCGGTATCTACACCATAGAAGCCAAAGCCTCCGGCGCCATCAAGAGTGTGAAAACGGCGAAGGAGTGGATGTACACGCGCGCTGCCATCAAAATCGGCGGCACCTACTATGTGCTCTCGTCGGATTTCTCCGGCGAAACGAGCCACTACAGCAATTATTCCACCTCCACTTGGTATAAGGGCACAAGCAGCGAAATCGATGCAATGAATGTGGCTACCGACCTGGCTTACGACCCGGTCACAGGCAAGGTGTATGGCTATTTCTACGACGAAAACACGGGCGATTACACCCGGTTTTGCGAGTTTAGCATTTCTATGGGCGAAAGCACCAAGATTGCCGATGCCGACCGCTCGGTGTATGCCATTGCGTGCAATAAGGCGGGCGAACTCTATGGCGTAGGCAGCACGGGACGTCTGTACAAAATAGACAAAACCACCGGCGCACAAATCAGTGTGGGCCACACCGGTTTATATCCCGTGGACCGCAACTCTATGACGTTCGACGATGCCACCGGACGCCTCTATTGGGCTGCCACCTACGAAATCTACGAAGACGGGAAGCGCAAATGGGTGTCGGGACTTTATGAGGTGAATGTGCACAATGGCAAACTCACCAAAATCAAAGACTTGCCGGGCAATGCCAGTTTTTCGGGCATCTTTGCCATGCCCTACTCCACTCCGCTCAGTGCGCCTCGCGCCGTGAGTGATATTTCGGTGAATTTTGCCAATTTCGGCGACACCAATGGCGATATCACTTTCACCGCTCCCTCGCTCAATGTGGATGGCAGCGCCATTAGCGACAATATCAATGTGATTGTGAACAATGCCGGCACCGACACGGTGGTGACCGACATTGCGCCCGGTGCCACCTACACGATGCAAAATGTGAGTTTGGCCCCAGGCTATCAAACACTGAGTTTCACCACAGCCAACAGCGAATACCAAGGCGAATTGGCTTGGCATACGGTGTACGTGGGCGAAGATGTGCCGGGCACGCCGCAAAATGTAATGCTCGAAGATGTGGGCGGTAAAGCGGTGCTCTCCTGGACTCCGGCACCTTTGGGAATGAATGGCGGCGAATACAATAAGAGCACGGTGGCTTACAAAATTGTGCGCCAACCCGATGCTGTGGTGGTGAGCGACAATTGCTCTGCCACCTCTTTCACCGACGAAACCATTGGCAATAGCACCAAAGCCTATTTCTACGAAGTGAGTGCTTTCACTGCCAAGGGTATGAGCGATGCCGCTGCAAGCAATAGAGTAACCTTCGGAGAGGGCTACAGTGTGCCTTTCTGCGAGGGCTTCGACAATGAAGATGCCTTCAACCTTTGGACCATCATCGACAATAATGCCGGCAGCACTTGGGCATACGATGCCACCGGGCAAAAGCCATATTATCGCTACGACCAAAGTCCGGACAAAAAACCGGGCGACGATTGGCTGATTTCGCCCAAAATTGCACTCAAAGCGGGAGTGACCTATCGCTTTAGCATCTATGCCCGCAATTATTCGAAAAAATATCCGGAGAACTTTAAGGTGGCGCTCGCCACAGCTCCCGAACCCACGGCTATGACCACGGAATTGCTCAATCTCACCGACTTCAACAACACCGACGGTGCCAAGCATCAGGTGAGTTTCACTGTGCCTGCCGATGGCTACTACCATTTGGGCATCTACGAATTCAGCAATCCTTATATGTATCGCCTCGACATCGACGATGTGGCGATTAGTATTCTCGACAATAACGCACCGGCTGCCGTTACCGATTTCCGAGTTACGCCCGGCGAAATGGGCGCACTCTCTGCCACACTCTCGATGAACGCGCCCACCACCGACACCAAGGGTGGCTCGCTGAGCGAAATCAGTGCTGTGAATGTGTATCGCGGCGATGAAACGGCTCCCGCCTATAGCTTTTTGAACCCCGCTCCTGGCGATGCGCTCTCCTGGACCGACAATACCATCACCCAATCGGGTATCTACACCTACCGTGCTGTGGCTGTGAATAGCGCCGGAACGGGAGCGGAAGTGACTGCTTCGGCATTTGTGGGTGTCGACAAACCCGGTGCTCCGCAAAATCTTACACTCGAAGACCACGATGGCAATGCCGTGCTCTCTTGGGATGCACCCACAGTGGGTAGCAATGGCGGCTACATTGATGTATCCAAACTCTATTATCAAGTGTGGCGCTACGACAATTACACTCTCCTTGCCGATTCGCTGAGCGACACCCATTTCACCGACACCACGGTGAATGTGAGCAAACAAACGCTTATCGACTATGTGGTGTTCCCCTATATCGGGGATGTGCGCGGCGATTATGCGCTGAGCGATGCTGTGATTTTCGGTAATCCCTACAAGGCGCCGCTGAGCGAAACCTTCAAAAACAGCGATATGAATTATTCACCTTGGGTTACGGAAAGCGACAAACTCATGAAACAGAGTTGGACGCTCGATGCTGCAGGCACCCACCCCGTGGCTTCCGACCAAAATGGCGATGGCGGTTTTGCCACGTTCCACTCGGTGGGCGAAGGCATCGGCATCCATGCCCGCTTGAGTTCTCCAAAAATCGATATTTCTTCGCTCGAAAATCCGGAACTGAGTTTTTGGATGTATCACTCTCATATCGACACTATCGCTTCTGCCGAAAGCATTGAAATAGAAGTGAAAAACGGCAATGGCGCATGGGAAAAGGTGGAAGGCGCGAAGTGGATGCGCGACAATGGCACCACCGGTTGGATGCGCCACACGGTGCTTTTGGAGGGCGTGAAGGGTTGCAATAATCTGCGTATCGCTTTCCTCGGCACCACCGACGGCGGACAAGATGTGTATGTCGACAATGTGACCATTGCCAATGCCGCTACCATCGACCTCGAGGCTACGGCTTTTGCCGCGCCTCGCAAAATTGCGCGCGGCGAAAATGCGCAATACAGCGTGAAGGTGACTAATTTGGGCAACACGCCGCTGACTGCCTACTCTGTGGCTATCACCGATGCATCGGGCAAACAATTGGCATCTGCCACCCACGATGGAATTGCCGCAGGCGAACAGCAAGAAGTGGATTTCACGCTGAATTTTGCCACGGAAGGATGTGTGACTCTCACTGCATGCGTGAGCGCTGATGGCGACCAAAATGCCGCTAACGATGCCGCTTCTGCTTCCACTTTGGTGGTGGCGCCGGTGATTCCCGCACCGGCTGATTTGACTGCCTCTGTGAGCGATGGCGTGGTTAGTTTGTCGTGGCGTGCCGCCGATGCTCGCGGCGCCGTTACCGACAGCATTGAAGCCTACACCGATTTTGCTATCGACAGCATCGGCGACTGGACTATGGTGGACCGCGACTACGATGTGACGTATATGATTCACAAAGATTTGGACACCTATCCCAACGCCACTTCTGCCAAGGCTTTCCAAGTGTGCAATGCCAAGCGATTGGGCATCGACATTTGGACGGAAGGTAAACCACATTCCGGAGATAAGATGCTGATGGCTATGGCTAATGTGAATTACGTGAACAATGATTGGATGATTTCGCCACAATTGAATGGCGCATCGCAGGTGGTTTCGTTCTTTGCCAAGGCTTTCACTAACCAAGATGGCACTGAAGAACGTATGCGGGTGCTCTACTCCACCACCGACACCGACCCGGCACACTTCACTCAAGTGAGCCGTGGAGAATACGTGGAATTGCCGGATTCGTGGACGGAATACGCCTATCGCGTGCCGGAAGGCGCTAAGTATTTCGCTATCAATTGTGTATCGCCTGCTGGAGACCAATCGTTTGCACTCTTTATCGACGACCTGTCGTTCAACGACCTCTCGGTGCCCGTGCTCCAACTCACAGGCTACGAGGTGTATCGCAACGGCGAACTGATTGCTACCACCACCGAACCATCGTACACCGACGCGGCTGTGGCACCACTCTCAGAAGCCTCCTATCGCGTGCGCGCCGTTTACGACAAAGCTACCAGCGCACCCTCCAACGAGGTGCAAGTGAAGGTGAGCGGCATCAGCGAAACGCTTGCCGCCACCGTGGAAAGTGTGACCTATATCAACTCCCTCGGGATGCAATCCAACCTGCCATTTGAAGGGGTCAACATCGTGGTAACCCGTTTCACCAACGGCACCACAGCCACCTCCAAACTCGTCAAATAAGCCACACGGGCATACCAAACCAATAGGCGGAGCAGATACCAAAATCCTGCTCCGCCCATTTTTTCAAGTCAACGAAGCCTACATCCAAACCCCTCCCTGAAGGGAAGGGAAAAGCTATAATATTGATTTACAATGCGGTAGGAACATACCTTTGGCTTGTAATGGGAGCGAATCCACCATAGCAGCGATCGCCTGTGGAGTGATTTATTGGTGATTTTCGTTAATTACAGGCGGGTGGCATTTTGCTGGATTACAGGCAGTTGATGGTGTTTTCTACTCAGTAGAAAGTGTGGGGGCACCAAACCAAAGTCATAACTCTTGAAGCGCGCTTCAGGTGGATGCAATATTCTCATCAACACAAAAAATTCCCGATGCCATCTTGCCGTATTGGGATTGACCACACCCCACATCCCACCGTATCTTTGCCCCCGAGCTCTTTGAAATTTATGACAGAATAAGGAAAGACCTCACACAACAAAAAATTTGGAAATTAACATAGAAAGCGAAATGGCTATCCGGATAATGGGCGCGCAACCGCGCCAAAGGTGTTTCATGGGTTCCGCGTGTTTCACAAACCAATCTCCCTTCCCTTTAGGGAGGGGCCGGGGGTAGGCTTTTTAGGGATGCGATGTGTGTAGGCCGGTATGAGATGAACACGGAGCGCAGCGGAGGGTTCATCTCATGCCGGTAACCGATGCCACCCACCACCAATGCATGCCGTAGGTATGCAACCCCACCAAAGGTGTTCCAACTGTTTCATTTCGCTTTTGGACCA
>JBJECV010000039.1:0-3077 GCA_051871435.1 Sodaliphilus sp.
GACCTTACGTGGCGTAATTGGCTGTGCCGGTGATGTATCCTCCCATTACATGCCAAAGGCCTGACCCTACCGTGCTATTACTCAACCTTATAGGTTCTCCCTTCCCTTCAGGGAGGGGACGGGGGGCTACAAAAAAGCATCCGCCTTTGGTGACCGGCGGATGCTTATTGGGGTGTGCCCTACCCTTTCGGGGGGAAAGGCTTATTTATCGGCTGCGATGGCGTTGAGCAGAGCCACAGTGAAGTCCCAACCTTTTTGCACGGCGGGAATGTGGCAGCGTTCGCGCGGTGAGTGCACGTCTTGCAAAGTGGGTCCGTAGGAAATCATTTCCATATCGGGGCGAACTTTCAAGAACAAGCCACATTCCAAACCGGCGTGGATGGCTTCCACTTTGGGTTCCACTCCGTAGAGCGCTTTCCATTGGCCAACAGCCAATTTGAGCAATTCGCTTTCGGCATTGGGTGCCCAACCTTGGTAGCTGCCTTCGCTTCTCACTTCCTTAGCGCCGGCGAGGGTGAAAAGGGCTTCAATTTGGAGTGCGAGTTCGTCTTTTGCGCTTTCGGTAGATGAGCGGCTGAAGAATTCGAGGTAAATGTCGGAAGCGTTGGTCTTCACGCTGGCAAAGTTGGTGGAAGTTTCCACCAAGCCTGCCACTTCTTGGCTCATGTAGTACACACCGTGCTGAGCAGCGAAGCAAGCAGCCACGAGGCGCTTAGCGGTGCATACGTCAATCACGGTGGCGGGAGCGTCCACGCTTTCAATGGTCACTTCGGCGTGTGGCTCGGGGCGTTTGTATTCAAATTTGATGTCGGCAGCGAGCGTATTCACCACGGTGGCGAGGGTTTCTTTATCTTCGGGCTTCACACCAATCACAGCCACAGCGTCGCGAGCGATGGCATTGTGGAGGTTGCCGGCGTTGAAACTTGCCAAGCGATAGTCGATCTTAGAGCCGAGCACATAGAGGATGCGTGCCATTTGCTTGGTGGCACTTGCCAAACCCTTGTGGATGTCGCATCCGGAGTGGCCACCCATCAGTTTGCCTACCTTCACGGCAAAGTAAACCAAATCGGCGGGAGCAGCTTCGGGCTTGTAGTCAAATGTGATAGGCGTCACCACACCACCTGCGCAACCGATGGTAATCACGCCATCGTCTTCGCTGTCGAGGTTGAGCAGATAGTCGCCCACGAGCATATCGGCTTGAATGTTGGATGCACCGGTAAGTCCGGTTTCTTCATCCACAGTGGCGAGTGCTTCGAGCGCGCCGCACTTAATATCGGGGTCGGTGAGCGTAGCCAGTGCAATCGAAAGTCCGATACCATCGTCGGCTCCGAGGGTGGTGTTGTTGGCCCACACCCATTCGCCTTCCACGCGGGTTTCAAGCGGGTCAGTAAGGAAATTATGATTTGAGGTAGGAAGTTTTTCTGCCACCATATCCATGTGTCCTTGCAGCACCACGCCTTTGGCATTTTCAAAACCGGGAGCAGCGGGGCGGAACATTGCCACATTGCCCACTTCATCCACTTTGTATTCCAAATTGTGTTCTTTGGCAAAATTCACGAGCCATTCACGAATTTTGTCGAGATTGCCCGACGGACGGGGCACCTTTGTCATTGCGTCGAAAATCTGCCAAACGCGAGCAGGTTTTAAATCTTTTACTTCCATAATAAATAATATTTGTAAATAAATCGGTTAGGTTTGCGTTAAGTATATGAATTTTTGTTAAAACATTGCTGTTGCAATCGTAAAGTTACAAATTTTATTTGAATAATTGGGCAAAATATCGGAAACCTTTTCTAAATTTGCACAAAATTTACTGAAAAGCGAAAGTGAAACTGATTTTAATAGTGATAGGATTACTGCTGATAGCGGTGTTGCTGCTGGGCGTGCGCATCTTTTTTGTGAAAGGTGGAACATTCCCAAACACACACATCCATAGCAATCCGCACATGAAAAAACAGGGCATCACTTGCGCACACAGCAAAGCTTATAATCAATAAAAAAGTTACTCATACACAAAATTAAGAAATGGAATTTTTGAACAGAATCTCTAAAGTGGCATTCATGGCATTGCTCATCGTGGCAATGGCATCGTGCCAAGGTGAGAAAAAAGAGCAAGTACCGGCTTCTGCCAACATGCCTAAGCAGGCTAACGAAAACATGACCGTGCGATACGTTGACGCCGACACATTATTAAAATTCTACAACTTAGCGAAAGACTACAACGAGTCGGCTACCAGAATGCAAAACCAATTCGACGCGCTCCAAAAAGCACAAGACGAAAAATTGCGCAATCTGCAAGCTTCGTTTGCGCAAAAACAAAAAAATAATGTCTACGCTACCAATCCCCAACAGGCACAAGCCGACCAAGCCACTTACGAAAATGCCGTAGTGGCTGCGCAAAAGGCTGTGGGCGCTAAGCAAGAAGAGATTGCTAAAATATTGGAAGAAAACCAAACCGACCTCAACAACAAAATCAACGAATTCCTAAAGAAATACGCTAAGGAAAAAGGCTACGATATGATTCTCAACAAGGCCGCCACTTTCTACGTGGACCCGAAATTCGACGTTACAAGCGATGTGGTCGACCGCCTCAATAAAGAATACACCAAAGTGGCTCCCAAAAAGGAAAAATAGCCATTAGCTTTTAGCTTTTTAGCCGTTAGCCGTTAGCTTTTTAGCCTTTTCGCAGTAAAAAAAGCTAACGGCTAATAGCATATTATCCCCCCGGATGACATTCACGCATAACGGCTCAGTAGAAAAATAGTGGAGGCAAGCATAAATTCTGGTGAGCCCGAAATCCCTACCGCTAACGCCATCTTGCCTTATTGGGCTTGATCTCACCCCACCACCCACCTTATCTTTGTGGTCAAGTTCTTTGAAATTATGAACAGCAGCGAGTAGTACAACGGTGTTTCAAATGTTTCACAAATGGGTTTTGGTTTTCGTTTTCGTTTTCGTTTTGGTTTTCGTTCGATTGGTGTTTCATGTGTTTCATGTGTTCCGCATGTTTCAAACAAAGAAGCCTCTAACCAAGCGCGAAGCGCGACTAACCTTCAATTTGGTGTTTCAGGAGTTTC
>JBJECV010000040.1:0-13994 GCA_051871435.1 Sodaliphilus sp.
AAATTCCGCCCAAAATCTTCTCAAAAAATTTCCTTAGGGTGAAAGTTGGGTTAACTCCATGCAAGCGGAGGCGCAGCCGGAGCGCAGCTTGGATACTGACTCCGAGCAGATTATGAGCCTCGGTCGGTTGTGGCAAGTCACCACCCAGGTGTTTCACGTGTTTCAGGCGTTTCAGAAATAATTCCGCCCACCGGTAGTAATCAATGGGGAATCAATACCCCGAGCCATGCTCACCCGTGGTGGATTCGCACCCATTACATGCCAAAGGCATGTCCAGGCGATTGACAGTTAATAGAGCTAAAAGCTATCGGCTGTATTGGGCGAGGGTGGATTGTAGGGTGGAGACGATTTGAGCTTTGAGTTCGGGCGGGGAGAGCACTTCCACATTGTTGCCGTAGGAGAGGATGGCTTCGCAGAGGTCGTAGGTGATAAGCATTTTGTAGCGGAAAATGGAATAGGTGTCGTGCACCTCCTCCGATTGCGAGCTATGAATGGGCAGCGCCCGGAAATATTTGGCTTGCGTGGTGCTCACCTTCAGGGCAATGTCTTTTGGCGTGCTTTGATTGGTGATGATGCCAAAACTGTGTTGGAAGAAAGTGAGCGCGTCGAAATCTTCCGGAATGGTGAAAGTGGCGTCGGTGATGTTGAGGTTACTCATGCGGTCGAGCGAGTAGGTTTTGATTTTTTCGTCCTTCACGTTGTAGCCAATCACATACCACAATTGCTTGAAAATCTTCACGAAATAAGGGCAAATCATCACCCCCTTCGACGGCTTCGAACGCGTGTAGGTGCGGTAATCGAAACTGATACGCTTATTTTCGCGCATGGCTTGAATCACCACCGGCAGGTGTTCGCGCGCCGAAGGCACATCGTCCACGATGATGCGCCCGTGCAAATCGCTCGCATTGCTCAGCATTCCCGTGGTGGAAAACGAGTCGAGGAGCCAATGGTGCATGCGCGTGTTGGCTTCATCGTCAGCGTTTTCGATATAGTATTCAAAGGTGGAGCGATTGCACTGAATGTTGATATTAAACATATCTTCAATGGCATTGCGATAGTTGAAAAACGTGCGACGCGGGATAGGGTTGCCATCGCTCAACGAAGAACGGCACCACAGCCGATTGAGTTGGTCGAGCGTGATGCGACGGTGTGATTCAATAGTGTCGACGAGCCACACATAGATAGCGATTTTGTTGCGAGCCATAGCCGGAATAGATTTAGAAAATGGAAACAGGGCAACTCACGTAGGTTGCCCTGTAAAGCTATTATTTGATGAGATTAAAAGCCATTAGATTTTTTGCCCGTGCGGAGCAAAAGCAATCCCAGCACGGTGAATGCGGCATTGTAGAGCAAGAGTTCGAAGCCGATGGTGTATTCAAAATAGGTGGCCATTGCCCATTGAAGCGCGAAGCAAATCACGGGGGCAAGGATGCACACCACAGGCACCCACTTGTCGCGGACATTGCCTTTGATAAACATACCGTACACAAACAAGCCCAGAATGGGACCGTAGGTGTAGCTGGCGAGCGAGTAAACGGCGCTGATGGCGTCTTGGCTACTGATGATGTAGAACACATAAATCACGATGCCCATCACCACCGCCATACCAATGTGCACCACGCGGCGCGTGGTGGCGATATCGGTGTCGTCGGTCTTTTTGTTGAGGATGTCCACGGTGAAGGAAGTGGTGAGTGCGGTGAGTGCCGAGCCGGCTGCTGAATATGCTGCCGACACCAAGCCCACGATAAAGAGGATGCCTACCACTACATTCATTCCGCCGTGGAAAGCCACGAGGCCGAAAATTTCGTCGGTTTTTTCAAATGTGATGCCTTTTTCCGCCACATAGAGCGAAAGAATGGTACCCAACACCAAGAACAAGCCCACCACAAATATTTGGGTGATACCGCTCACGATGAGCCCCTTTTTCGATTCCTTCACATTCTTGCTGGCGAGGGTGCGCTGCATCAGGTCTTGGTCCAGCCCGGTGGTGGCAATCACCATAAACACACCGGCAAGAAATTGCTTCCAGAAATAGGTGCCCTCGCTTGGGTTGTCGAAGAAGAAGATGCGCGATTTGTCGCTTTCCGCCACAGCGGCGCACAGCCCGGCGAAGTCGAAATTGAGCGCCGAAGCCACGAAAATGATGCAAAGCACCACACTCAGCACCAAGCAGATGCTCTTGAGCGTGTCGGTCCAAATCACCGTTTTTACACCGCCTTGCAGGGTATAGAGGAAAATGAGCGCAATCGTGGCAATCACATTCACCACGAAGGGAATACCCAGCGGAGCGAATACCAAAATTTGCAGGGTGACGCACACCACAAAGAAGCGCACGGCTGCACCCAGCATTTTGCTCACGAAGAAAAACCATGCGCCGGTTTTGTGGGTTTTGCCACCGAAGCGGTCTTCCAAATAACCGTAAATCGATACCAAATTCTGTTTGAAGAACATTGGCATCAACACATAGGCAATCACAAAATAGCCCACGGCAAAGCCGAGCACCATTTGCATATAGCTAAAAGATTTGGCTTCCACCATACCCGGCACCGACACAAAGGTGACGCCTGAAATGGGGGCGCCAATCATGGCAATTGCCACGATATACCATGGGGCTTGGCGTCCGCCGGTGAGCGCCGTGTTGGCGTCACTCTTGCGAGAAGCAAACCACGAAACCAAAAATAGGACAATGAAATAGCCCACGATGGTGGCTAATACAATCCAAGGAGTAGACATGAATAAGAATGAGTTAGATGGTGAATAATGAGCCTGTTATGTGGCAGGCGAAAAGGGCTTTGCTGAAAGCACTATTCAAAGTTACAACAAAAGCCTTAAATGTGCAATATTCCGGCACACACTTTTTTTCAAAAGCAAGGGGACTAATTGATATGGGTAGCCCCCCTTTTACGAAAAGTGTAGGAGAGGAGATTATTCGGCGTAGAGCAGGTAAGGCTTGCGTTGCTTTTTAAATTTCACCACATCGTCTTGCCAGGAAGCCTTGATTTCGGCAGCGCTTTTGCCGGCTTCAAGCATTTCCACCACTTTGGTGTTGCCCATGAGCTTGTTGAAGAAGCTCTTTCTGCCTTCGCTGGGGAAGAACTCTTTGCCTTGGCTGCGCAAATCTTGGTAGGCATCCACCACGTAGGTGAGGTCGATACCCTTGGCAATCACATCTTCATTCTTCAAGTTGCGCAAATCCACGCCGTGGCAAAGCACATCTTTTTGGGGCGGATTCTTAGCGCCAAAGCGGCTGGTGGGCGTAAATTCAAAAGAGCGACGCGTCATATCGGGGTGGCCATAGCCTTGGAAAGGCAGGTCGGTGCCTCTGCCGAGGCTCACGCTGGTGCCTTCAAAGTAGCAAATAGAGGGATAGAGATAGATGCTCAGCATATTGGGCAAGTTGGGCGATGGCGCCACAGGGAGTTTGTAGCGAGTTTGGTGCGTGTAGTTGAGGCATGGAATCACGGTGAGCTTCACCTTTACGCCATTTTTCAGCCAACCTTCTCCATTTGCCATTTGTGCGATTTCGCCCATAGTCATGCCATGCACGGTGCACATTGGGAAACGGCCCACGCCGCTACGCAGACTCATATCCAAAATCGGCCCGTCCACATACATGCCATTGGGGTTGGGACGGTCGAACACCACGAATTCTTTATTATTTTCGGCGCACACTTCCATGAGTTTCGACATCGTCACATAGTAGGTGTAGTAGCGCAAACCCACATCTTGTAAGTCGGTGACCAGCACATCAAATTTATCGATATTTTCCTTGCTGGGTCCGCTCGATTTGCCATCGTAGAGCGAAGCGATGGGGATACCGGTTTTTTCATCCACGCTACTGCTCACGTGTTCGCCGGCATCGGCATTTCCTCTAAAGCCGTGTTCAGGCGAGAAAATCACGGTCACATTAAGTCCGTTTTCAAGCATCACATCGAGCACATGTTGGCCTTTAGAGGTAACACCGGTTTGGTTGCTCAGCAAACCGATGCGTTTACCCTTCAGCAGTGGCACATATTGGTCCACACGGTCGGCACCGAGCACCACTTCTGCGCTTGAAGTAGCGTTTTTTACTTTAGATTTTTTCGGATTAGCGAATGTTGCCATAGAAGTGAAGATGGCAAGCACAAGGATAGAAACTTTAAAAAATTGTGTCATAATAATTAGAAATAATGATGAATAGAAGGGGGTAAATTCTCACTCTTCCACAAAGGTAGTGATAATTTTTTATACCTGTGCACACTCATCCATTTTTTTTGCCGTGATTAGTCACACGGCTCTTTGATTGAAGGGCGCAAACACGGCTTTTGATTTGAGCACGATTGGCTTGCATTTGTGGCTTTTCTTTTGTTTGATGGGCTTTGTAACTTTTGTTTGTGGCGAAAAATCGTTGATAATTCGCCACGAAAGGGTAAAAAATATTGTTTGTGGCGAAAAATCGTCGATAATTCGCCACGAAATTTAAATAGTTTGATTATATTTGCAAAGTAAAACCAATCAATTTTCGAGATATGAAAGCAAATATCATAGGTCGGGAACGCGAGCAGCAAGTGCTGGATGAGCGTTTGAGTTCCGGGAAAGCTGAATTTATTGCAGTGTGTGGCAGGCGTCGTGTGGGCAAAACTTTTTTGATTAAAGAGTTTTTTGAAGCGGAACTGGTGTTTCAAACCGCGGGTATGGCGGGCGCCGGGAAAGCGATGCAGCTGAAATCTTTTTTCAGCGATTTGGTGTATTATGGTTTGCCCTCATCATATGCTTGTCCGCACGATTGGATTGAGGCGTTTTCGTTGCTTCGTAGGCTGATAGAGAATCACCCAAGTGCGCGGAAGGTGGTATTGCTCGATGAATTGCCATGGATGGATACGCCCAAATCGGGGTTTGTTTCTGCCTTGGAGCATTTTTGGAATTCGTGGGCGTCGGGTAGACGCGATTTGGTGCTCGTGGTGTGTGGTTCAGCCACTTCGTGGATGATGAACAAGCTCATCAATAGTCACGGCGGTTTGCATAATCGTATCACTTGTCGCCTGCTGATAGAGCCATTCACTTTGCGCGAAACCGAACAAATGCTCATTTCCAAGGGGGTTCATCTCTCTCAATATGAAATTGCGGAATACTATATGATTATGGGTGGCACACCGTTTTATCTCGATATGCTCAGCCCGGCAAAGAGTTTGGCGCAAAATATCGACACCCTGTTGTTTAGTGCCACCGGTGCGCTTAGCGATGAATTTCGAAATTTGTATGCTGCGCTGTTTAAAAACAGTGCCGACTATGAAAAGGTAGTGGAGGCGCTAAGCCGAAAGGGGGTGGGCCTTACCCGAGAAGAGCTGCTGAAAGCTACCGGTTTGCCTTCCGGAGGTGCGTTTAGCATCGTAATGCAAAATTTGAAATGGTGTGGTTTTGTGAGAGAATATACCAACTATTATCACACACGAGGCGAGCAAACGCTATACCAGCTCGTGGATTTCTTCACATTGTTTTATTTCAATTTTCTGTCCAACAAATCGAAAGAAACCTCCAACGCTTGGGCTGCCATTCAAATGAAGCCACAGTTTTCCACATGGATAGGGCTCACCTTCGAGTTGCTTGCCTTGAGCCATGTGAAGCAAATTAAGCAAAAATTGGGCATAGCCGGAGTGCGCACACAAGAATATGCTTGGCGCTATCAGGCTCGCACTTCTGCCGAAAAGGGTGCGCAAGTGGTCTTGATGCTTGTTCGCGACGACCGCACGGTTAATTTGTGCGAGATGAAATGCAGTATCGCACCTTACCATATCACCGAATCGGAAGAGATGGCTCTTCGGAATAAGGTGGCGCGATTTATGGAGGCAGACAAAGGGAAGCACTCTGTGCAGGTGACCTATGTTACCACTTTTGGTGTGGCGAAAGGAAAGCACACCGGAATGGTGAGTAATGAGGTGACCCTCAGTGATTTGTTTGAATAATTATCACTCTCTGAGGAGGTGAAAGCCGATTGTCATTCGATTAACACCATTTTTTCCCCCGGGATTAGTTCACCGCTCTTGCTGAAACAGCCCCACTCCAAAACCCACCAAATTTCACCCCCGCCTATTTCTCCATTAAGATATTTTTTGTAAATTTGTGGGTTAACTCACACAAAAACCGCCTTAATCGGCAAAGAAAACTGAATATAAACCCCCAAAAACTCACAGACGGCAGAAAACCAACTACATCCGCCAAGAGTTTTCAACAAAAAACTATTATGAGCACCAAATTTTTTAACAATGCCATTGGCAACACACTTTTTGAAAAGCTGAAAGGGATAGCAAATGAAATGCTTTCATTTGACAGGTTTCTTGCAGTAGTAGGATTTTTCCGTTCGTCGGGATATTTCAAACTACGAAAGGAATTAGGAGATATTTCCGACATTCGTATTCTGATTGGTATAAATGTTGATGACATTTTTAGAAAAAATAACCTTGGTTGGGAAATGCTTAAAGCACCCGACAAGGCTAAAGAATTATACACTGAGCAATTCAAAAAAGACGTTTGCGAAGCCGGCTATTCTAAGGAAATCGAAGATGGCATTCTGCAAATGTGTCAAGATTTGGCAGATGGGCGACTTCAGTTAAGAGTTCATTCTACTAAGAATCTTCACGCCAAATTTTACCTTTGTCTTCCCCAAAATCATACGCAAAATTCTGATGGTTGGGTAATAATGGGTTCTTCGAATATTTCTGATTCGGGACTTGGCACGACACAAGCTCCTCGATACGAACTTAACGTGGCGATGCGAGATTATGACGATGTGCATTATTGCCATGAAGAATTTGAAAAATTGTGGGAAGAAGCCATTCCATTGAGTGTGGAAGAAGTAGAAAAATCAACAAAGCAGACTTATTTAGGCTATCAACCTACGCCTTACGAAATCTATATCAAGGTGCTGATTGAAACATTTGGAGACCAAATAGAAGATGATTTTTCAATTCAACTCCCCGACGGAGTAAAAGAATTGAAATATCAAAAAGATGCCGTAATTCAAGGCTATCAAATGCTGATGCAGCATAATGGATTGTTCTTGTCGGATGTGGTGGGTCTTGGCAAGACTATGATAGCCACAATGATTGCAAAGCGCTTCATTGAGGCAAATGGCAAGAACACAAAGATTCTCGTGGTTTATCCCCCTGCCCTGGAAGATAACTGGAAAAGCACATTCAATCAGTTCGGTATTAAGAAAAAAGCCCAGTTCATTACCAATGGCTCGCTGTCGAAAGTGCTTGAAGGTCGCGAACAATATTTCGACAAAGAAGATTTCGACCTCATCATCGTAGATGAGGCTCATGGATTCCGCTCTGACAATTCTAACCGATACGACGAATTGCAAAAAATATGCAAATCACCTTGCCTCAATCCCGGCTTGTTGAAGTTGCATCGCAAGAAAGTGATGCTGCTTTCGGCCACCCCTCTCAACAACCGACCTGATGATTTGTTCAATCAACTCTTGCTGTTCCAAGACAGCCAGCGTTGCACCATCGATGGAGTAACGAATTTGAAACAATTCTTCGAGCCTCTCAATGCACAATACAAGAAACTGATGGCAGAGCGCGACAAGAGAAACGTTACCGAAGATGTGGATAGAATATATGCTCAAATCCGAGATAAAGTAATCGATAAGGTAACTATCCGCCGCACTCGCACCAATATCACTAACGACCCCGACTATAAGCGTGATTTGGATAGCCAAGGCGTGATTTTCCCAAACATTTTGCCTCCTGAAGAATTGACCTATTCTTTAAACAAAACGCTAACGGCAAGTTTTATCGGAACTCTAACTGCATTAACCGATGAAAGGGCAGGCGAGCATATTACCTACGCTCGCTACCGTGCAGTGGAATTCCTAAAGCCCGAGAAAGGGGAAAAATATCAAAATGCAAAACAAATCGGTCAGAGTTTGGCAAGCATTTACCGTACTCACATGGTGAAGCGCCTTGAAAGCAGTTTCTATGCTTTCAAAAAATCGCTTCACACATTGCGTCGCATTACGGAAGATATGATAAAAATGTTTGACGAGGACAAAGTTATCATAGCGCCTGAACTGAATATCAAAGATTTGCAATTCAAGGGAATGGATTTGGACGAGATAATGGAATACATTATCAATAAGGGATATTCCAAAGAAGATTTCCTTTATTCCAAAGATGATTTTGAACCTGTATTCTACGAAATGCTCCAAAACGATTTCACGGTTTTGAACGCTTTGTGTGCCAAATGGGATAACATTAATGAAGACCCGAAACTCGACAAATTCAGCGAAAATCTCGACCGATTTATTTCTTCAGACATCAATCCGGAAAACAAACTCGTGATTTTCTCAGAAAGTGTGGACACCGTCAACTACCTCTATAAATTCCTCACCGAGCAACTGCATCGCACCGACGTACTCCGTGTGGCAGCATCTAACCGACGTGATATGTTCGACACTATCAAAGCCAACTTTGATGCGAATGTGCCGGAAAGTGAGCAGAAAAATGACTACTCGATAATCGTAACGTCTGACGTGCTTGCTGAAGGTGTAAACCTTCACCGCTCAAACGTGATTGTGAATTACGATTCACCTTGGAACGCTTCTCGACTGATGCAACGCATAGGTCGTGTAAATCGTATCGGCTCTGTGGCGGACAACATTCACAACTTTATGTTCTATCCATCACCGCAAGGCGATGCACAAATACAGCTTTATAAAAATGCTCTTATCAAATTGCAAGGCTTCCATTCAGCTTTCGGCGAAGATGCTCAAATCTACTCACGCGAGGAAATCGTAAAAGAATTTCAACTGTTCGACTCCAATGTGCGTGACGTAGTGGATAAGAAGATTGCTTTGCTACGCGAACTTCGCAACCTATATAATTCCAATCGCGAGTGGTATCACAAAATCAAGAAACTGCCACTTAAAAGCCGCGTTATCAGAGGCAAGGAAAAGTATCGTGACTCGTCCATCGTGTTTGTTTCCACGCGAGTTAAAACCGAGTTTTATCTCGTGAAATCTTCTCACCATCCTGTGGCTATCGACTTTTTGAGTGCCATAGACCACCTCAAAGCCAAGCCGGAGGAAATGCCACTGCCTTTGGAGCAAGCCACCGAGCATTTTGCTCATGTGAATGCCGCAGTGTCTGTTTTTGAATCTGATTTGCAGCAACAAACAGATGTAAACTCTATCCGCAATGCAAATCTCGACAAAACTGCACAAACCGCTGACGCGTTTCTACGCAGAGTGCAACAGCATTGCGACGATGCAACACTTAGCAGCTATTGCGACATTTTGAGAAAATATATCAAACAAGGTACCTACTCCAAGCTACCCAAAACGCTGAAAGCCATCTCGGCGGAATATAAAAACGACACTTTAAAGATGAAGCACGACACTTATATTCTGCAGCAAAGAATTGGAGCGCTTGTGGAAGAATATCACAACAACTCAAACTCCAACTCCGATGAAACGGCAATCGGCACTCCATCAATTATAATTTCCGAAACATTCATTTAATTAAGATTGTGAACACGCGTGTTCACAATTTAAAAATAGAACATAATTATGGCACAACTATATAGCAAAGAGCAACTTCGCGAAATTTTCCAATCTCCATTTAGCGATGAGGCTTGGAAAGCAATACTACATAACTTATTCCGTGCGGAAATGATTCGCAAACAGCCGGAAAAGTTTACCGCAGAAGATGACAAAGAAGATGGCTATTTTCTCGGTTCACTCGACACAAGCGACAGGTACAGCATCGGGCTTTTCAAATTTGAGATTAAAACCGGCTCGGTTGCACACAAAAAAGTGGGACTGCGAAACCTTGTTAAGCAGTTTGTAAACCCCACCTGGGGAGAATTTGATGCCGCCATCGTAGTTTTTGACGACAAAAAAGAATGGCGCCTATCATTCGTTTGCGACATCAAAGACGTAAAAACCACACCTAAGCGCTACACTTTCGTTTTCGGTGAACACGACAACTTCTACCGCACAGCGATTGAGCGTTTTCTTACTATCCAAAATAGCGAACCTACTTTTGAGAATATCCGCAAAGCATTCTCTGTTGACGCTTTGAGCGATGACTTCTTCGACACTTATCGTGAATACTATGCCGATTTTGTGCAATATATCACCGGCAAGTGTTATGTGAAAGAGGGTAACAAATGGGTGGAACGTGAACTTGGAAAGCCGAATTTCCAATACACTACCACTTTCGACTGCGACGACAAACTTGTGCGTGACTACGTCAAGAAAATGTTTGGTCGTATTGTGTTCCTTTATTTCTTGCAACGTAAAGGTTGGCTCAATGGCGACCGCCAATATATGCACAACCTTTTCTACGACTCAACAGCAAAAGACAATTTCCTCGATGGTGTGCTTGAACCTTTGTTCTTTGAGGTGCTAAACACCGACAAACAATACCGCACCGCCGATGCAAATGCTTTACCGGGTAGCGAAAACATTCCCTACCTCAATGGTGGGCTATTTGCTCGTGATGAAATCGACGAACTTGATTGCGTTTTCCCCGAAGATTATTTCAAAAAACTTTTCGACTTCCTCGACAGCTACAACTTCACCATCGACGAAAACGATGTTGATGATGCAGAAATCGGTATTGACCCTGAAATGCTCGGTCGCATCTTCGAGAACTTGCTCGAAGACAACAAGGATAAAGGTGCATTCTACACTCCAAAGGAGATTGTAAATTATATGTGCCGTGAATCACTTATTGCTTATTTACAGAATGGAGTGCCTGAACGCTCGCACGAGTTAATCCGCAACTTCGTTGAAAACTGCGATGCTTCGCAGCTTAACGCAGAGCAAAACAAATATCTCAGAAAGAAACTCCAAGATGTTAAGATTTGTGACCCGGCTATCGGTTCGGGCGCTTTCCCAATGGGGCTTGTAAACATTCTTTCTCGCCTCTACATTGCAATGAAAGCCGACACAGATACCTCGAAGATGAAACGCCATATCATTGAAAACAACATCTATGGCGTGGATATAGAAAAGGGTGCTGTGGATATTGCACGACTTCGCTTCTGGCTTGCAATGATTGTGGAAGAAAAAGAGCCTATGCCTCTACCAAACCTACACTTCAAAATTATGCAAGGCAACTCGCTTCTTGAAAACTACAACGGAATACCATTGGCTGACCTTACCGAGCCCGAGGTTAAAAACGAACCCGGAACACTTGATTTCGATTATGATACAACCGAGCAAAAAGACTTGGTAGCATCTTTAAGTTTATATTATAGCACTTCTGACCATAATAAACGCGATATATTATTCGATGGTATCATAAAGAATGTACGCAGACAGATTAGTTATAAGGATATAAATCTGCCGTCGGGCTTTGATCCATCAGCAAACGATAAATTCTTCCTTTGGCACACTTGGTTTAAAGACGTATTCGATAAAGGAGGATTCGATATTATCATTGGCAATCCGCCGTATATAAAAGAGTATACTAATCGCCTTGCTTTTAATGGCTTTAGAGAGAGTAGCCCCTACTATATTGGGAAAATGGATATTTGGTATGGATTTGCTTGTATAGGTATAGATTTGCTATCAAATAATGGAACTCTTTGTTTTATAGCACAAAATAATTGGACTACAAACGAGGGTGCTTCTTTACTGCGCAACAAAATTCAATCAGATACACAAATATTGCATTTGGTGGATTTTAACAATTATAAGGTATTTGAAAGTGCAGGTATTCAAACAATGATTATGATGTTCAAAAAAAACAATTCTCTACAAGAATATACATTCCCTTTCAAGAAATTGAAAATTGGAGCACAAAAATCAGATATGTTGTCATTACTTCATAATCAAAATAGTGGATATACCATCTTTGATATAGGCAATTTTAAAAGACCTAATTTGAAAGATAGTACATTTTCTTTTTCCCATCATTCGGAATTCCTTGAGAAATTAACATGTGGTATGGGATATCTTCAGTCAAATGAAATCATTCAAGGTATTGTTCCAGCTTTAGACGATTATTTCATTTTAGAAACAACTGATGGCTTCAATGCAAACGAAAAATTCTACATAAAACCCTTTTTTACAGGTCTTAAAGACAGGTACGAATCTTATGCCATTGACAAATACCTTATATATATGTCGGCTAAAAATTTTTCGGGAACTTCACTTGTTAATTTTCCCAATTTGCAGAGGCATTTCTTTCCTTTCAAAAACGAATTAATCCAATCTAAAATTAAATATAAGACACCCAATAAACCTTATTTTTTTGTCCATCGTGAACGAGATGAACAGTTTTTCAAAGAAGGTAATGGCAAAATCGCAGTGCAGATACGTTGCCCTCATCCTCGATTTTATTTTACGAACGAAGCCTTTTACGGCTCACGTGCCATGTTCTTTATCCGTTCGGAAAGAATAGATTTAGTTGCTTTAACAGGCATACTGAATTCTAAATTAGTAGAATTTTGGCTGGAGTCAAAAGGGAAAAAACAGGGAAACCTTTTCAAATTAGATAAAGGTCCATTAACAACAATCCCTATTCCATTCTGTATACCAGTTAAAGATGAAATACATCTACATGATTTGGTCCTCGATGTCCAGCGAAAAAAGGTTAATAATATCGATACTTCATCAATTGAACGCTCAATAGATTTGCTTGTCTATCACCTCTATAATCTTACCTACGATGAGGTTTTGATTATTGACCCGGAAACTTCAATCACCCGCGAAGAATATGATAATTTTAAACTGAATCCTGATAGCGAATAGATGTGAATATAATCTTATTTCGATAGATTCCATAGTTGATTATTGGCATCTATATTGGTACCATTGATGTAATGGCACCAAAGGAGTCCTGCTTATGATTTCTCAATGTGGTTGTTGCTTTGTTGCCCTCCCAAAAAAAACAATCACGCCTGCTGAATAGCTGTCAGCCGGCAGCTGTTAGCTATCAGCTATAGGGGCATAAGGTGGTTGTGCATTGTGCATTCAGCTAACGGCTCTAATTTCTTAATTTGCCTTTTTGGGGTTGACGCCCCTTTATTAGATTTCTTATCTTTGCATAGGTTTTGGAATTAACTGTTTTTTTTGAGTCAACAAGCCAACGAGTCCACGAGTATTTTTTGTGGAGGAAAAATAATTCGTGCGCTTCGCTAGCGAATCTACACTCACCCATGTTTTTTTGGGGGGGGTGTTTAAATTTTTCAAAATAGTTACTATAGATATCAATGAACGGTTAACGATAGCGTTGGCCATAATTATTCACCTTAAAAAATCAAAATGCAATGAACAACGATTATTTTCCTACCCAAATCACCGAAGAAGAAAAAGCTACTGCCATTACCGACAAGTTCGGCGCCAAATACACCGCCGATGGACAGAAGCTGATTAGAGTGCCGAAAGATCTGCGTACTTACCAAATCAAGGAAGGCACAAAAATGATTGCCGACGAGGCTTTTCATGAGTGCGCTTCGCTCGAATTCGTCATCATTCCGGATAGTGTGGAGAAAATTGGCGCGTGGGCGTTTGCCTCGTGTGAATCGCTTGAATCCGTCGTCATTCCGGATGGAGTGGATGAGATAATAGATAACACATTTTATTTGTGTACATCACTCAAAAGCGTCGTCGTTCCGGATAGTGTGAAGTTCATTGGTTGGGATGCTTTTTCCCATTGTGAGTCGCTTGCATCTATCCACATTCCCGAAGGCGTTACGGCTATTGGTGGCTGTGCTTTTAAAAAGTGCTGCTCGCTGAGGGAGGTCATTATTCCTGAGGGTGTGGAGAGTATTGGTGATCGTGCTTTTTCCGGCTGTGAGCTGTTTAAATCCATCACCATCCCCGGCAGTGTGGACTACTTAGGGGAAAGCGCTTTCGGCTGGTGTGATTTGCTCGAAACGGTCATCATTCAGGATGGCGTTACGCAAATTGGGAATCAGGCTTTCGAAGAGTGTAGCTCGCTGAGGTAACTATTCAGCTATGCTATAATATCATAGAAATTTAGGTTGGACCGACTGTG
>JBJECV010000041.1:0-3016 GCA_051871435.1 Sodaliphilus sp.
TGATACCGCGTTCGGTACCTGCCAATTTAGCGGTGAAGCCGGAGAGGAAGTAGTATTTGGTTTGTTCGGAGTTGAGGATCGACACTGGAGGAAGCACACCAAATGCGTCGGCGCTGAGGAAGATCACTTGCTTGGCAGCAGGTCCGTGAGAAGCGGGACGTTGGATGTTCTTGATGTGATAAATCGGGTAGCTTACGCGGGTGTTTTCGGTCACGCTCTTGTCGGCGAAGTCGATTTTGCCTTCTGCGTCCACGGTCACGTTTTCCAAGAGGGCGTCGCGACGGATAGCACCGTAGATGTCGGGTTCGGCTTCAGCGTCGAGGTTGATTACCTTAGCGTAGCAGCCGCCTTCAAAGTTGAACACGCCGGTGTCGTCCCAACCGTGTTCGTCGTCGCCGATGAGTTTGCGTTTGGGGTCGGTGGAAAGTGTGGTTTTGCCGGTGCCGGAGAGACCGAAGAAGATGGCGGTGTTTTCGCCGTTGAGGTCGGTGTTGGCCGAGCAGTGCATAGCGGCGATGCCCTTCAATGGCAAGAAGTAGTTCATCATAGAGAACATACCTTTCTTCATTTCACCACCGTACCAAGTGTTGATGATTACTTGTTCTTTGCTGGTTACGTTGAACACCACTGCGGTTTCGCTGTTCAATCCGAGCTCTTTGTAGTTTTCCACTTTAGCCTTGCTGGCATTGTACACGATGAAGTCGGGTTCTTGTTCGAAGTCGGCTTCAGTTTGAGGGCGGATAAACATGTTGGTCACGAAGTGAGCTTGCCAAGCCACTTCCATGATGAAGCGCACTTTCATGCGGGTGTCTTTGTGAGTGCCGCAGAAACCATCTACAACATAGAGTTTCTTGTTAGAAAGTTCCTTTTGTGCGATGCCTTTGAGCACTTCCCAAGTTTGTTCGCTCACGGGCTTGTTGTCGTTTTTGTATTCATCGGAGGTCCACCACACGGTGTCGTGAGAAGTGGCATCGTCTACGATAAATTTGTCTTTAGGCGAGCGGCCGGTGTACACGCCGGTCATCACGTTGATTGCACCAAGTTCAGTTTCCTGACCTTTATCAAAACCCTCAAGACCCGGTTTTGTTTCTTCATTGAACAAAACTTCGTAAGAAGGATTGTACAGAACTTCGGTAGCGCCTGTAATTCCATACTTTTCTAAAACTTTCTTGTCAAATGCCATGTTTAGATGAAATTTAGTTGTTAGTAAGATATATTAATTTGTATTTTTTGAAATTCACCTTGTTTTTCAACTGCAAAATTAATCAAATATTTTTCGAAAAAACAATTTATTATGGAAAATTTTCTATAATAGTGCAAATTTTATGTTTTTTAATCTTTTCCGATATGAAATGGGACGAGTTTCGCAACGAAAACTCACAGCGGTAGTGAGCTTGCCCTTCCCTATTCTTGACTGTCGGGGTCGGGCAAGGCGGGGGTATCGGAGTCGGCTGGCGGCTGTAGGGCGGCTTGCTCGGCGGCTTCACGAAATAGGACTTGCATGGTTTTGTTGCCTCGGGTGAGCTTTTTGATGGTGAAATCGGATTCGATGGCGGAGTTGGCTTTCTCCAATTTTTTACGCGATTCATCGAAGAGGCTTTTCACCTTGCGTAGGCTCTCCGCTTGCTTTTCCAAGGTGGTTATCACCTTGTCGATGCCCTCGATGGCGTCTTCCTGCTTTTTGGTGTGGCCTTGCACGAGTTTGGAGAAAGTTTCGGCAAATTTGTCACGGCGCTGCTCAAAGTTGGTGATATCCACCGATTGCGCTTGAGCAATGGCAAGGTCGTGGCGAAGCGAGGAAATGAGCTGCTGATTTTTGCGAGCGGCTTGCGCAAGGAGCGAAATGATGATCATAAACATTTGCGGTCGGATGACAAACATTTTGTCGTGCACGTACGATTTATTCACGATGCCGGCATTGTAGAGCTCGTTGTCGCGCTCAAGCATCGACACGAGCACGGCATATTCGCAGTGCTTTTCGGTTCGGTCTTTGTGGAGCTTGTCGAGGAAATCATCGTTGCGATGCTTGCTGGCAGTGGCGTCGGCTTCATTTTTCATTTCAAACATGATGGAGATATACTCATTGCCATCTTCGTCAAAGTCGCGGAAAATGAAGTCGCCCTTCGTGCCCGAAGCCGCGTCATTGTCTTTGTCGAAATAAGCGCGGGGAAACATGCCCATGGCTTGCGCCTGACGGAACGCATTGTAGCAGTGCTGCTCAAGGGTTTCGCCGAGCATTTTGGTGGAAAGGCGCAATTTATAATCTTTGTGGAATTGGATTTCTTCGTCTTTTTTCTCAATTTCAATCTTGTGTTGCTCTTTGAGATGCGCCAATTCGGTTTCGGAATTGGCTTTCTGCGTTTTCAGTTCGCCGGTGAGCTCAATAATTTTGGTTTCTTTTTTTTGGAGCAGCTCCGTCGCCTTTTTTTGCTCCTTGAGCAGCGCCATCTGAATTTTGCTATCCTGCTGACTGAGTTCGCCTTTCAGGCGTTCAATTTCGGAGTCTTTCTGCGCCACAAGCTTGTCGCGCTCTTGCTCCATCTCCAATTGCTTGGTTTTCATTTCAGAATCCTTCGAGGCGCCAATGTTGCGAAGCTGCTCCTTCAGCAAAGCGATTTCCGAGTCTTTAGCATTGAGGTCGGCATCCTTTTTCGAGAGTTTGGCAGAGGCTTTCTTATCGTCTTCAGCCTGCTGTGCCTTAAATTCAGCCTGCATACTTTTGCGCAACTGAGCCTCACGGCGCTCAAGTTCTTCCTCAAACAACGAATCGCGCACCTGCAGCGCAATCGACTCAAAAGCCGACTCATCGACCGAAAACACCTGCTTGCAATGCGGACACTTAATCTCCTTCATCATAAAAAAATTTGTGGTTAAATAATACGGTAAATAGATTATCTCACAAATTTAACAATTATTTTGGAAATTAGAAAATCGAAAGCAAGAATAATTTATGAAGGGGGATATAAAGAAAGAGAGCGGCTGGGGGGTTGAATCCAGTCGCTCTCGTTAGGGGGCG
>JBJECV010000042.1:0-13759 GCA_051871435.1 Sodaliphilus sp.
GGTGTGGTCAATCCCAATACGGCAAGATGGCATCGGGAATTTTTTGTGTTGATGAGAATATTTCATCCACCTGAAGCGCGCTTCAAGAGTTATGGCTTTGGCATATTGCCCCCACACTTTTTCTACTGAGCCGTTTTTGTGTTGATAGAAACGCTTGGACGGGCGTTGAAGGTTAGGCGTGGGGATAAAAAATAAGGCTGAGCTTTTGATGCTCAGCCTTATGTTGGTGGCGGGAGGAGGACTCGAACCTCCGACCTTTGGGTTATGAGCCCAACGAGCTACCACTGCTCCATCCCGCGATTTGCGAGTGCAAAATTACAACGAATTTTCGTTCTCGCCAAATTTTTCTGCTCCAAATTGCGAGATTTAACATACATTCACAATTTTGCGGCTTATTTTTGCAAAAAAGGCGGAGGTTGCCAGGCCTGGCAACCTCCGCTATAATGAGATGGCGCTATGGTTTATTTACCGCATGCGCAGCCTTTTTTTGCTATTTCTTTAAAGAAATCGTTGCCCTTGTCGTCCACGAGGATGAATGCGGGGAAGTCTTCCACGGTGATTTTCCAGATGGCTTCCATGCCGAGTTCGGGGTATTCCACACATTCAATGCTCTTAATGCTGCTTTGAGAGAGCACTGCTGCCACACCACCGATGGTGCCGAGGTAGAAACCGCCATGCTTTTTGCAAGCGTCGGTCACTTCTTGTCCGCGGTTGCCTTTGGCAATCATCACCAATGAGGCGCCATTATCTTGGAATTCGTCCACATAGGGGTCCATACGGTTGGCAGTGGTGGGACCCATAGAGCCACAGGGATAGCCTTCGGGAGTTTTTGCCGGACCTGCATAAAGGATGGGGTGGTCCTTAAAGTATTGCGGCATACCTTCGCCGGCGTCGAGGCGAGCTTTGAGTTTGGCGTGAGCAATGTCGCGAGCCACGATGATGGTGCCCTTGAGGCTCACGCGAGTGCTCACAGGATATTTGGTGAGCTCGGTGCGTACGGCATCGATGCCCTTGTCGAGGTCGATTTCCACACCATTGGTGCCTTCGCCCGGGTTACGGAGTTCGGCAGGGATGAGTTCGGTGGGGTTTTCGTCCATTTTTTCGAGCCAAATACCGTCTTTATTGATTTTAGCTTTAATATTTCGGTCGGCAGAGCAACTCACGCCCATACCGATGGGGCAAGAAGCGCCATGGCGCGGCAATCGAATCACGCGAATGTCGTGAGCGAGGTGTTTGCCGCCGAATTGTGCGCCCATTCCAATTTTGTGCGCTTCCTTGAGGAGTTTTTCTTCCAGATCAATGTCGCGGAACGCGCGTCCGGTTTCGTCGCCGGAGGTAGGCAGATTGTCGTAGTATTTAATGGAAGCGAGCTTCACGGTGAGCAAATTCTTTTCAGCGCTGGTGCCGCCAATCACGAAAGCGATGTGGTATGGCGGACAAGCAGCGGTGCCCAAAGTTTTCATTTTTTCCACCAAGAAAGGCAGGAGAGTGCCTTCGTTTTGAATGGTGGCTTTGGTCATAGGGTAGAAGTAGGTTTTATTGGCAGAGCCACCACCTTTTGCCACCATCACGAAGCGATATTCAGCTCCTTCCACAGCTTCGATGTCGATTTGAGCGGGGAGGTTGCACTTCGTGTTCACCTCGTCGTACATATTGAGGGGCGCATTTTGCGAATAGCGCAGATTGTCTTGCGTGAAGGTGTTGTACACACCGCGTGAGAGCGCTTCTTCGTCTTCAAATCCGGTCCACACTTGTTGTCCCTTTTCGCCGTGAATGATGGCGGTGCCGGTGTCTTGGCAGAAGGGGAGCACGCCTTTCACAGCTGTTTCGGCATTGCGGAGGAATTGGAGTGCCACATATTTATCATTTTCCGATGCTTCAGGGTCGCTCAGGATAGCCGCCACTTGCAGATTGTGCTCGCGGCGCAATTTAAATTCCACATCGTGGAAAGCCTCTTGTGCGAGCAGCGTGAGTGCTTCGGGAGAGACTTTCAGGATTTCTTTTCCTTCAAAATTGCCAACACTGATGCCTTCTTTAGATAGCAGGCGGTATTCAGTGGTGTCGGGTCCCAGTTGAAACATGGGAGCATACTTAAACTCAGGGTTTGCCATAGTTAATGAAGTGAATAGTTGTAGTTATTTAATAATGTATGAATTGTTTCGTAGATGCAAATATACGGAATTTTGCTTTCAAAACGAAAAGAAAGCCGGAAATTATTTCATTTCATCGGCTGCGGCGGCTTCACCGGCTGCGTCGGCGAGGGCTTGCCATAGCGGTTCGCGTGGTGTAGGAGCCGTGATGTCGATATCCAATTTGCTCACCGGGTGCTGAAAGCAGATGCGGTGGCTCTGTAGCGATATGCCGCCTCCCGGATTGCTACGCTGTGCGCCATATTTCAAGTCACCCTTGATGGGGCATCCTATGTGGCTGAGCTGTGCACGGATTTGGTGTTTGCGGCCGGTGAGCAGTTCCACCTCCAAAAGGTGGTAGCGCTCGCCTTCAGCAATCACGCGATATTTCATCACAGCCTTTTGCGCCCCCTCGCGCGGCGACTCATACACAAAAGTGCGGTTTCCCTTCTCGTGCGCCACGAGGTAGTGGGTGAGCGTGTCGGCACTTTTCGGCGGGCGATTTTTTACGATTGCCCAATACGTTTTGTGCACTTCGCCTTTGCGAAACAGCTCATTCATGCGCGACAGTCCCTTGCTGGTGCGAGCAAACACCACCAGTCCGCACGTGGGTCGGTCGATGCGATGAATCACGCCGCAAAACACATTGCCCGGCTTTTGGTATTTTTCTTTAATCCACTGCTTGAGCGTTTCCACCAAGGGCTCATCGCCCGTTCGGTCGCCTTGCACGATTTCTCCGCAAGCCTTATTCACGACGATGAGATGATTGTCTTCGTACACAATTTCCATAGCATTTTGTATTGCTCACCGCGAGGGTGAAAATTTTTACAAAATTACAATCTTTAAGTGCATACTTCAAAGCAAATTCGCCGATTTTTTTGCAAAGCGGTGGCAAAGCCCGAAATTGCGCGTTCGGCTTTTCTGTGAGATGTCATTTTGTCAAGTGCATTCCTTAATTTTGGAGCTTTATATATATAAATAGGTGTGAAACGGCTACGGTTTGTGCTTAACACTGGCAAAATGTAAGATTTGTTAAAAATTAATAGTGTAAATCAAATCGGGCTTCAAGGTGGCTAAATGTTAGCAAATAGGGGTGCGATACTCCAAAATTTTTATAAAAAAGGCATTTTTTACCCCTTAAAATTAGTGTATTTGAAAAAAAATAGTTTTCTTTGCATTCTAAATAAAATAATTTGTTAAGAAACACTTAATAGTTAAAAATTAGTATCAATGTGAAACCATTCACATCTGTAGGGAAAGGTGTGTGATGGGTTTCTTGCTACACGTTATTGGCTAAATGTGTGACTTACAAAGGGTTATTTGAAATTAGTTTAACAAAATATTATAATTAAAATTTATTAGTGCTTATGAGTTTTAGAAAGTTACTATTGCTCTTGGTTTTTGCAGCCTCTACGTTGGCCTTGACTGCACAAGTGAAGGTAAGTGGTGTGGTGGTTGACGAAGACGGCGAGCCGGTAATCGGAGCCTCAGTAGTTCAGAAGGGTAAGCCCTCAAATGGTGTGGCAACCGATATTGATGGTAAGTTTACGCTCACAGTGCCTAACAAATCTCACCTCGTAATCACCTACGTGGGCTACGAGAAGCAAGAGGTTGCGGCAAAGAGCGGAGTTATGAAAATCACTTTAAAAGTCAGCGGTCAGGTGCTCGAAGGCGTGGTGGTGACCGGTATGGCGAAAGTGGATGCCCGTATGTTTACCGGTGCTACCACAAAGATTGACGCCGACAAGACTAAACTTTCAGGTGTGGCAGATATTAGCCGTGGTTTGGAAGGTAAGGTATCCGGTGTGCAAGTGTCGAACGTGTCGGGTACGTTCGGTACCGCTCCGAAAATCCGCGTGCGTGGTGCTACCTCCATCTATGGTAGCTCCAAGCCCCTCTGGATTGTGGACGGTGTGGAACTCGCCGACAACGTGGAACTCTCTGCCGACGACCTCTCCTCCGGTGATGCCGTAACCCTGATTTCTTCCGCTATCGCAGGTTTGAACGCCGACGATATCGAAAGTTTCCAAATCTTGAAAGACGGTAGTGCAACCTCCATCTATGGTGCAAAGGCCATGGCGGGTGTGATTGTGGTGACCACCAAAACAGGTCGCTCCGGACACACTTCTATTAACTATACAGGTGAATTTACCTACCGCCTCAAACCCAGCTACCGCGACTACAACATCTGTAACTCTCAAGAGCAGATGGGTATCTATAAAGAAATGGAACAAAAAGGTTGGCTCGAATTTGCTTCCTTGGCAAGTGGTAGCCGCACAGGTGTGTATGGCCGCATGTACAACATGCTCGACAACTACATCGTGGACCCCATCACCGGTGAGGGACACTTTGAATTGGCCAACACCACCGAAGCCAAAAACGCTTATTTGCGCGAAGCCGAATTCCGCAACACCGACTGGTTTGACTTGCTCTTCAACTCCAACGTGATGCAAAACCACGCTGTGAGCATCTCCGGCGGTACCGACAAGGGCTCTTTCTATACTTCCGCTTCTGTGATGACCGACCCGGGATGGTATAAATCATCATCGGTGGAACGCTACACCTTCAACGCCAACGCGCTCTACAACCTCTCCAGCCGCGTGCGTGTGAAGTTGCTCACCTCCGATAGCTTCCGTAAGCAAAAAGCGCCCGGCACCATCAGCCAGCAAACCGACGTGGTGAATGGTAATGTGAGCCGTTCGTTTGATATCAACCCGTTTAGCTACGCAATGAACACTTCGCGTACGCTCGACCCCAACGTGTTCTATCGTCGTAACTACACCGACTTCAACATTTTCCATGAATTGGAAAACAACTGGATTGACCTCAACGTCACCGACTTGAAGTTCCAGGGTGAAGTCAACATCAAGCCCATCATGAGCAAAAACCACACCGTGGAAGTGAACATGATTGGCTACTATCGCTATAGCAATTCCGAACAAAATCACTTCGTGACCGAAAACAGTAACCAAGCCAAGGCATATCGCGCAGGTATCGACCCCGAAGATGCTATCATCCGCTCGTCGAACACCTATCTCTACACCGACCCCGATGTGGAAAATGCACTTCCCGAAACTGTGCTTCCAAAGGGCGGTATGCTCTTCCACAACAAATACGACGTGTCGCAATACGTGTTCCGCGGCACTGTGAACTGGAACGGCAACTTCAATCGCGACCACATTATTAATGCTATGGCAGGTATGGAAGCCAGCCGCGTGGACCGTCACTCTCAATCCTTCGACGGATGGGGCATCGTTTACGCTAATGGTAACCTCCCATTCCTCGACTACAAGCTCTTTAAGCAAATGGTGGAAGAAAACAGCGCCTACTACAGCGAATCGCGCTCTTATCGTCGCAACCTCGCTTACTTCGGCACTGCCAACTATAGCTACAAGATGAAATATGTGCTCACCGGCACTCTCCGCTACGAAGGTAGCAACCAAATGGGTAAAACCAAGCAAAGCCGCTGGTTGCCTACTTGGAACGTGTCGGCTGCTTGGAATGCTCACCAAGAAGAATTCTTTATGAACGCTCCATTCTTCAAGAGCGGTGCATTCACCTACGCCAAGCTCCGTACGTCGTACTCCCTGACCGCAGAATCAGGTCCCACCTCGTATGCCAACGCTGAAGCACTCTACTATCCTAACCGCATCTGGAACCAAGAAACAGAAGGTCAGGAACTCGGCCTCTCGCTCGAAGGATTGGCCAACAGCGAACTCACCTACGAAAAGAAACACGAATTCGACGTGGGTGTTGACCTCGGTTTTGTGAACAACCGCATCAACTTTGTGTTCGACTGGTATAAGCGTAACAACTTCGACCTTATCGGTCGCGTGTACACTGAAGGTGTGGGCGGACAAACTATGAAGTATGCCAATGTGGCTGAGATGTCATCACACGGTGTGGAATTCACCCTCACCACTCACAACATTAAGTCGGCTGCTGCCGATGGCTTCAACTGGACCACCGACATCACCTTCGCTTACGCTAAGAACAAAATCACCAAGCTCGTGTCGCGCTCTCGCGCCATCGACTTGATTCAAGGCACCGGTTTCGCACTCGAAGGTTATCCCGTTCGTGCCCTCTTCTCCTACGAATTTGTGGGATTGGATTCACACGGTGTGCCTCAAGTAATCAACGAAACCACCGGCGAAGTGTCTGAAAACTCCGACATCAACTTCCAGCAATTCGATGCCGAGCTCTTGAAGAAAAACTTGAAATATGAAGGTCCGGTTGACCCAACCATCACCGGAGGTTTCAACAACAGCTTCTCTTGGAAAGGACTTCACCTCAATGTGTTCTGCACTTATTCGTTTGGCAACAAGCTCCGCCTCAGCCCCGACTTCTCAGTGGCTTACAGCGACCTTACCGCTATGCCGAAAGAATTCAAGAACCGCTGGGTGATGCCGGGCGACGAAGCCTACACCTCCATTCCGGTGATTGCTTCCCGCCGTCAATACTATGCCGACACTTATATCGGTCGCGCTTACAGCGCCTACAACTACAGCTCGGCTCGTGTGGCTGATGGTGGCTTTATTCGCTTGAAAGAAATTTCGCTCACCTACGACTTCCCCAAAGCATTGCTCAAGCATGTGCGCCTCAACAATGCTTCCGTGAAGCTCGCTGCCACCAACATCGGCTTGCTCTATTCCGACGACAAGCTCAATGGTCAAGACCCCGAATTCTACAACTCCGGTGGTGTGGCTTCGCCCAACCCCCGTCAGTTTACGCTCACTGTGAGATTTGGTCTTTAATCGAACTTACACATTATATATAAATAGAATCATTCATTATGAAATTGAAATATATAGCAATATCATTAGCGAGCATCGCACTCTTGTCGCTCTCTTCGTGTAGCGATTTCCTTGAGAAAGTGCCCGACACTCGCGTTGAACTCGAAACTGTGGAGCAGTTGAGGGAGTTGCTCAATAATGGTTACACCAAGTACAATTATTCCACCCCTTGCGAGCTCTCCACCGACAATGTAATCGACAACAATGCTCCCGACCCCGACGGCGTGCGCTTCAATCTTGCTTCGTATGCCGCCACCGACGACCAAGCCTTCAAATTCGAGGATGTGACCATGGGTATGGACAATGACTCTCCATCGGGCATTTGGGAAGGCTGCTACCATGCCATCGCATGCGCCAACGCCGTGCTCGATAGAGGACTGGAAATGGACAAAGAAGGCAATCTCACCTCTGCCGACGTGAAAAAACTTCACGCTGTGCTCGGCGAAGCCTATTTGATTCGCGCTTATCACCACTTCTTGCTCGCGCAAGTGTTCTGTATGCCCTACAGAGGTGAAACCATCAACAAAACCCTCCAAGGCATTCCCTACATCACTGCGCCAGAAACCGAAGTGAAGCCTCACTACGAACGTGGCACCCTCGACGAAACCTACAAGCACATCGAGGAAGACCTCTTGCTCGGCCTCTCGCTCGTGGACGACAGCTACTACGAAGTGCCCAAATATCACTTCAACAAGGCTGCTGCCAACGCGTTCGCCGCTCGCTTCTATGTGTTCACTCGTCGCTATGAAGAAGCGCTCAAGTATGCCGACGCAGCTTTCAATGGCTCCGACCCGCAAACCATGGTGAGCGACATTTGGTCGCAACGCGGCTCTATGTACTACATTAGCGACATCGGTCGCTACTACACCAGCATGAACCGCAAAAACGTGTTCATGAACATCTCCACCTATTCCACTTCTTCTCGCCGCACCCATGGCTATCGCTACACCACCAACCGTGATGCACGCCGTAGCACCATCCAAGGCCCCGGCCCCACTTGGGAGAATATTAAATGGGTGAGTAGCAAAACCAAAGAAACCTTCGCTATGCACCCCTGCTTCAATGGCTTGTGTGGTGTGGCAGGCGAATCTGAATATGGCGGCTACTTTGGTGGCATCAGCTCTGAGCAATTTGAATACACCGACAAGCTCGCCGGTATCGGTTATGCCCACGTGGTGCGCATGGAATTCTGGGTGGAAGAAACCTTGCTCTGCCGTGCGGAAGCCAAGCTCTTCCTCGGCGATATCGATGGCTGTGTGGCCGACCTCGCTATCTGGGATTGGGCTCGCCGTCAGCTTGGTGCAGGCGAGAACTACTCATTTAAGGAAATGACTCGCGATGTGATTGAAAAATTCTATTCTAAAGACCAGGGCGACGATAAATATAAAAATGGTTTCGGTATTGTGAAACCCATCCACATCGATGAAGTTTGCCCATCGGATAGATATCAGCTCACCGAAGATAAAGTGCCCTACTTGCAATGCATCCAACACTTGCGCCGCATCGAAACCATCCACAATGGTATGCGTTTCTTCGATATCAAGCGCTATGGCATTCAAATCACTCACTACTTCGGACGCTTCAACACCCCCTATACGCTCAAGACTCTTGACGAAAAATGCGCAATGCAGATTCCTAACGAAGTGCTCACAGCAGGTTTTGAACCCAATAAGCGTGAGCCGTCGGAAAAGGACGAATCCACTGTAGAAGCTCCCGGTTCTTATGTTCTTGTTAAATGATTTTAAGCATTAAGATTATGAAATTGATTAATAAATATATACTTTCATCCTTGGTGATGGGTGTTTGCTTATTCGCATTCTCTTCTTGTAGCGACGACGATTTCACCTCCACCATCTTCCCGGATGAGTCAGAAGAAGTGGTGCCCGGTTCGGCTACCTATAAATTCGACAAGTGGCTCAAGCAAACCTATCTCGATGTCTACAACTTGGATTTCCGCTACAAAATGCAAGACGTGGGCACCAATATGAACTACAACCTTGTGCCTGCCGACTTCCGCAAAGCGCAAGACCTTGCCTTGCTGGCTGAATATTTGTGGTTTGATGTGTATAAAGATGTGGTGGACCCCGACTTCTTGAAGCTCTATGGACCACGTATTATCCACCTCATTGGTTCCCCTGCCTACAACCCCTCGTCAGGTACGATGATTTTGGGTTTGGCTGAAGGCGGTATTAAAGTGTCGCTCTTCCGTGTGAACGAACTTGATGTGAACGACTTCGACCAGCTTAATGAATTCTACTTCAAGACCATGCACCACGAGTTTTCCCACATTTTGCACCAAACCAAAACTTATCCTGCAAAATTCAACACCATTTCCGTGGGTAAGTATGATGGTAGCAACTGGCAAGACCGCCAAGAAGGCGTGGTGCTCTCTTGTGGATTCGTGACTCAATACGCATCTTCTGCATTCCGCGAAGACTTCGCAGAAATCATTGCCAACTACATCGTGAAAACCGATGCTCAATGGGAACGCTTCTACGACCTCGCTGCACGCGGATGGGCTACTCCAAGTGGCGATGACCCCAATGCAGTGTACTACTGCTACTACTACTACGACAACAACGAAGCCGGCGAAGACAACAAAAAATATTTCTCCGACGACCGTATGTTTGTGGTAGAAACCGACGATAAGGGTGTGGAACATTACTATTACGGCACCAAAACCGACAAGCAAGGTAACCGCATTCTCGCCTATAAGGTGGAAGACACCGACGGCATCGACGGTGTGGCTGCTTTGAAAGAAAAAATCCAAATTGCCCGCGAATGGCTCCGCGAAAGTTTTGGCGTGGACCTCGACAAATTGCGCGAAGAAGTGCAAAAGCGTCAGGTGAGCTACGACATCGTGGAATTGCGTAAACAAATTGAGAATATTCAATAATTTTTCACTACATTAATCGCAATAGAAGATGATGAACAAATTATATAAATTTTCAGCTTTTGCTGCTTTGTTGGCGGGTTTTGCCCTCACTTCATGTAACAATGAAGAGGCGGATATCTTCGACCAAAGTGCTGCCCACCGCACCGAAGAAGCAAAAAAAATGTATAAGGAGATTCTCTTGGACCAAGGTGGCAAGTGGCAAATGGAATACTTCACCACCAGCGAAGAGCACGGCTATGTGTATCTCTTTACCTTCAATCAAGATGGCTCGGTGAAGATTTCAGGCCACAATGAATACATTGCCAAGCTCACCAATATTGATGCTGTTAAATCTGAGTTTGGGAGCGAAGAATCGCTTTGGGAAATTATCTCCGATAATGGACCGGTGCTCTCTTTCAACTCCTACAACAAGTATTTCCACCTTTTTGCCAACCCCGAAGATATTCCCGACACGGAATACAATGAGCAAGGCTATGGCCACTCCGGCGACTACGAATTCGACCTCATGAAATATAGCAACGACACCCTCTACCTCGAAGGTAAAAAGCATGGTGCCAATATTATTATGACTCGTATTCCGTCGGAAACCGACGATGAAACCTATCTCAACGAAGTGGTGGCGCTCGCCGACTCGTTCTTCAATGCCAAAGTGCCTCAAGTGTATGTGAATCTGCCAGGCGGCTATCGCCACATCTTGCTCAATGGTGCTACTCAGCTTCCGGTATTCTATCCCGAAACCGGTGACTACATCACCGAATGGGTGGGACGCAATTCCATCATCACGCACGATGGCTTTACCTTGGGCTCGCCGCTCACACTGCGCGACTCTATCGACGGCAACGACTACACCATCCAGCACTTTATTCGCCAAAAAGATGGCTCACTGCTCTGCACCGACGATGGCAAAACCACCATTACTGCCGATGCGCTCAGCAAGGTGGCTTCTAACCCATCGCTCGTGTGGCAATTCGATGGCACACAATCCACCGGCGAACTTGCTGAACTCTTCAATGCTATTTCTGTAGGCACTAAGGCTTTCAATGGCTCCACGGTGAGCTATTTGAGAATGGGTAATGTGGTGGAAAGCGGTAATAAGTTCCCCAACACCATCTTTTTCCGCATGAAGCTCAAAACCGCCGGCAAGATGCTCAACATTTATCTCAACTACACCACCGAAGTGGTGAGCGATGATGAAATTAGAATTGTGCTCGGCGATATGGAGAAAAATATGACCACCTATGTGTCGAAAGTGCCGGAACTGAAAGCCTTCCTCGATAAGCTCGGAAGCACCACTTTCAAATGCTCCAGCAGCTCTTTGTTGGCACCTGTGAACATGCGCATTACCGACACATCCGATGCGTCCAGCTCTTTGATGATGTCGATTCAATAACGCATATCGCCATACTCTAATGAGGATTCATCCTCCGTCACCAATTTTTTAGGTGAATCCTCATTAGATTTTTTTCTTTTCAAAACATATATTCATTTCAATATTTTTTATTAACCCTTTTTAAACTATTTCGATTATGAAAAAGAGTTTACTATTACTTGCTGTAGCAGCTGTGGCTGTTTCGGTTTCCGCTTCTTTCCAAAAGAAGCATGATGCCGTTAAGCACCAAGCAATTCAAACAAAATGTGCGTCGGTTCCTTTCGTGGAGAAAACTGTAGAAATGGCTACTCCTGCTCAACGTAAAGCCGCAAAGAAGGTTGCTAAGAAGGCAACCCCGAAAGCATGGTACAATCGTCCTGCCGGTTCTATGTATGTTTCTGCTACCAGTACTGGTGGCGTTTACTATAGCCCGATGTTGGTGAGCCCTTGTTGGCGTCCCGTCACTTGGCCCAATGCTTCAGAAAATGCAGAATCTTATTCTTGGTCTTATGAAAAGTATGACAGTAATGAAAAAGACTTCCTTGAATATAATTCCGTTGAAGTAGACCTTACCGACTCTTGGAGTTTGGAAGCCAATTCCGCGCCAACCCTTACTGCTACTGCGGCAGGTGTTTCCGATTCTTATCATTTGTTTTCCAACTACACTAACTCTACAACCGAAGAAACCGAAACTTACGATGGTTATGCTTATTACCTCTTCGATCCTCGCGCCACATTCGTAGAGAGCAAAATGGATTGCTATCTTTCGCCGAAATTTTGGGCTGCTGGTGTTCGCGAAGGTACCACGTATTGGGGTGATACCCCTGCGATGCTCTCTTTGGGTGGTGCAAAAGATGAAAACGGTGGACAAACCGGTCAATGGTTTGGTAAAAACTATGGCGGCTGGAACGCAATGGGTCTTTATGTAGAACAACCGGCTTACTCTTATGCACTCCGTGGCTTGCATGTGTTATATAGAGCAGAAGGCATTACCGGTGATACTGAATTAACGGCTGATGTGTATGCTGCCACTAAGAATGAAGCAGATAGTGTGATTCTTGGTGATTTGCTCTACACTGCTAAAGGCACGCTTGCTACTGATGCCCCCAAATATGGCTATATAGATATGCCATTCTTTGCAGAAGAAGACGGCTTGGAATATGAAGTGGTGGCCGACATCAATCAACCCATTATGATTGTGCTACATGGCTATGAAAATGCTCAGGCATCTGTATTCACTATGTATATCTCAGGTGACTGGTGTGATGAAGGTTATGGTCAGCATGGCTATATGATGGCTGTGGATGATAATGGAACTCCTTTGGTGAATCTTGGTATAGGCGATTTCTTTGTTGTAGATTTCGGTGTTACTGCTCCTTCTATCTTCCTTGATGTGGAATGGCCTACGATGGACTGGTACTGGTCCTTTGAAGATGGTCAGTACAACTTCCCCGCTGAAGGTGGCAAACTCGTAAAAACTCCTGCTGAAGGTTATTCTTTCGACTATATCAGCGTGTTCTCTACCAAGAGCAGCCAAGAATGGACTGTGCTTACTACCGATGACCAAGACATCCCTGAATGGTTGACGCTCGACATTGCAGATGTGCTTGATGAAACCAATGAATTCTCCAACGAAGTTCAAATCCAAGCCACTGCTGAAGCACTTCCCGAAGACGTGGAATATCGCGAATGTGACGTGAAGTTTGCTGTTCCCGGTGCTTCTATCGTTTACCACTTCTCCCAAGGTGAAAAGCAATCTATTGTGGGCGACGTGAATGGCGACGGCGTGGTTAACGTATCCGACGTAACTGCTCTCGTTAACCATATCGTAGGCGCAGAAGTATATCCTGTGGCTGCTTGCGACATCAACGGCGACGGCGAAGTTAACGTATCCGACGTAACTGCCCTCGTTAACCTAATCATTGGTTAATCCGGTCTACGCGCTAATGCTATCAGCCGTGTGCATTGCATCTCTTATTAGTTCTCAATCAATGCCGAGCCGATAGCAAAGCACAAACCATACAGCAATTCCACCGCGAATTGCATCCGCTAAGAATCTCAAAAGTTTCTTAACATATTATGAAGATGGGGAAAGCTGCAGAAGCCCACCCCATCTTTTTTTTATAATGAGAGTCAACAAGTGGTTTTTTAGCCCTTAGCCCTTAGCCCTTAGCCTTTATAGCCTCTATAGCCTCTATAGCCCCTATAGCCTCTATAGCCTCTATAGATTTTATAACTAACGGCTAATTATGCATTGTGCATTATGAATTATGAATTATTAATTATGAATTATGAATTAGATTATGCATTGTGCATTATGAATTATGAATTATGAATTAGATTATGCATTGTGCATTATGAATTATGAATTAGATTATGCATTGTGCATTATGAATTATGAATTAGATTAAGCATTGTGCATTATGAATTATGAATTAGATTAAGCATTGTGCATTATGCATGATGAATTATGATGAGAGCGCCTACAGCAAACGGCGGGAGAAAGAGCGTAGACGACTTTCGGCATTTTAAATGAAATAGTCGAGAGGGGTAGGCTTTCTTGTAGACTTGT
>JBJECV010000043.1:0-13664 GCA_051871435.1 Sodaliphilus sp.
CACAGTCGGTCCAACCTCAATTTCTATGATATTATAGCATAGCTGAATAGTTACATGGAACCGCAACCCTTATCAAACACGGCAAGCGGCGGAAATATAATACATAATATGGCTCTAAGGCATCCCATAGTGGTATTTATTCGTTTTGAAGAAGTTCTACAATTTTGCTGAATTGCATAAAATGCGAGGCTTTCACCAAGATGGTGTCGCCTTTATGAATAAGGTGTGGGAGGGCTTCTATCAGCGAATCGCGAGAGGGAAAATATTGCACATCGATTCTCGGTGCGGCTTTTGCCACTTCGCGGGCGAGGGCTTCGGAAAGAGGTCCGGCGCCATACACGGCATCGATATTCAGTCCGGCGGCAAATTTGCCCACTTCGGCGTGAAGAGCCTTTTCATCGTTGCCCAATTCGCCCATATCGCCGAGGATAGCCACTTTGCGCCCGGCGCCGTCTTGCAGCACCTCGAGCGATGCTTTCATCGACACGGGGTTGGCATTGTAGCAGTCGTCGATAATGGTGCAGTGTGGTGTTTCAATAATGTGGAAACGCCCGGCGAGTGTTCCGTTGGCTTCAATGCCGGCTTTTATTTCCTCGAGCGATAAGCCGTGCACCCATCCGGCTGCTGCACCTGCAAGCGCATTGTACACCATGTGCTTGCCCGGCATCCCCACCACGGCAGTAAATTCGCCTGCCGGTGTATGGAATAGGCAAGATGTGCCTTTCAGTCCTCGGCTTTGCAGGTCGGTGGCATAGAAATCGCAATGCGGTGTAAGTCCGAATGTAAGCGGCTTGATGCCCTTCACGCAAGTGATGGTGGCGAGCTTGTCGTCGTCGCCATTGATGATGATATGCGCATCGGGCTGTATGAAATCGAACACCTCCGATTTAGCTTTCAGAATACCGTCTCTATCAATCAAATTTTCCAAGTGGCAACATCCGATATTGGTCATAATCACCGTGTTGGGGCGTGCCACCTTTGCCAAGCGGTGCATTTCGCCAAAGTCGCTGATACCCATTTCCAAAACCGCCAACTCATGCTCTGTGCGAAGGCGAAAAACGGTGAGCGGCAAACCAAGCTCATTATTGAAATTGCCTTCGGTTTTGAGCGTGCGGTATTTTTGGCTCAGCACACTGTAGGTCATCTCTTTGGTGCTCGTTTTGCCCACACTCCCCACGATGCCCACCACCGGAATATGGAGCTGGTGTAGGTAAAATTCAGCCACATCTTTCACTGCTTGCAGCGTGGAATCCACGAGAATGTAGGGAAAGGGGCGTGGTCCGAGGTCCACCTCCGTCATCACTGCCAAAGCGCCGGCTTCGATGGTTTGGTCGATGAATTGATGGCCATCCACGCGTTCGCCTTTAATCGCCACAAACAAGCCTCCTTGCGGCACCTTGCGGCTGTCGGTTTCTATTGCCGACACCTCCACATCCTTTTGCTCTGCCGCGCCCACATAGCGTCCGTGGGCGGCATCAGCGATATTGATGAGTGAAAGATTTTTCATAAGAATTTCGTGCAGTTATGCTTTAAAATTTTTCAACGACACTTCAATTAATTTTTCACAAAGTTCGGCGTAGGGAATACCCACTTCTGCCGCCTCTTGCGGCAGCAAGCTGGTGGCAGTCATGCCTGGGAGGGTGTTGGCTTCGAGCACAATCATTTCACCCTGCTCGTTCATTAAGAAATCCACGCGGCCATACGAGGTGATGCCCAGGGCTTTCATTGCCTCCTCGGCATGGTGCTGCATGCGCAGGGTTTGCTCTTCGGAGATTGGTGCGGGGCACGTTTCGATAGTGGCGCCCGGCACGTATTTATTTTTATAATCGTACCATCCTTCTTTCGGCGCAATTTCTATCACCGGAAGGGCTTTGCCTTCTACCACGCCCACCGAGAATTCTCTGCCTTTGAAAAATTCTTCCACCACAGCCTTTTCTTCAAGGGCGAAAGCCGTGGCTACCGAAGCCTGGAATTGCTCGGCATTTTCGGCGATGGTGCATCCCACGCTGGAGCCTCCGCAAGCCGGCTTCACAATCACCGGATACTTCAAGCCCTTTTCTTCAGGTGTGATAAGAGCGTGGCGGCGAGAAATTTCGTAGCCCTTAGCAGTGGGCACGCCTTTAGCTTGGAAAATGTATTTGGTGATAGTTTTATCCATTGCTATGGCACTGCTCAAATAGCCGGTGCCGGTGTAAGGAATGCCTAAGAGGTCGAAAGCGGCTTGAATGCGGCCGTCTTCTCCATTGGCGCCATGTAGCGCCAAAAATGTAACATCGGCGGCCTGACACATAGCTATCACATTCGGTCCGAAAAATGCCCGGCGGCTTGCCACCATACTTTCAATTTGGTGGTCAAAGCCGCTCATATAGGCGCTGGCTTTCTCCACATCGTAGTCGGTGGGGAAGAAATTGGCGGAATCGGCATTCTCCACTCCGCAAAACACATCGACCAGCACAGCGCGATGTCCTTTTTCGCGAAGTGCCTTACACACATTTGTTCCTGACACGATTGAAACCTTTCTTTCGGTGCTGGTGCCACCAGCGAGTACTACTATATTCATTCCTATGTTGTTATTATAATACATTTTTTTTGCTCCACTGCGCCGGAAGGCACGGCAAAGCAAAAGGCAAAATTACAAATAATGTAGGAAAATGGCGCACTTTTTTGCCCACTAAATGCACTTTTGAATCAATATTTTTTTTCGAAAAGGCTGATAACCCAATTCACGCACAGCGAAATGGCGTAGGAAAAAGTGGTAAAAAACAAGAAGACGAGAATGCCGCACCACACCATATCTTCGGTGGAATGGCACCAACAGCTCACCACCACAGCGGTGAGAATGGGGAGTGGAAGTGTGGCGAAATAATTGATTCCAAAACGCTTACTAAAATCTATCGGGTGCTTTCGCCGTTGGTAAAACTGATAGAGTGCAATGGCGAAAGTGGCAATGCAAAGCAAGAGCATCACCATCCACGATTGAGTGGCGTAGGTGGTGGTGCTTGCCAAAAATATGGCTATTAGCGCCACACGCTGCGTGGTGTAGGTTTCGTCAGAGGTGCGAATGTCGGTGTAGAAGGATTGCGTGTTGAAATCGTTTTGCTGCAGCATGTGCACATCGTGGCGTAGCATCATACACCACGCCCCCAAAAGAGTAACCAAAAATGCGATATTTACAATTAAACTGATGGTCATAGACAAAAAAAGATGTTTTGAAGTAAAAAATATGGCGAAATGATGGCTCGCCGATAACCGAGGCACAAAAGTGCATTTGCGCTCCCGGGGCACAAAATTATAAAAAATTTATCGGCATTCCGAATTTTCCGCCATAAAAGCCACAAAAGCCACATCTCCGAAGATGGTCTGCATTATTTCAAAACTGCTCCAGTAGCATTTTAATAATTAATGTGTGTTTTTCTCATTTTTTTTGTGAAATGGAAGGCGGAATTGTAAAAAATGCTTTATCTTTGTAGGATTGAAAGTGTGCACTTTTTGTTGCTATTATGCCGAAAAACGGTTTTCGAAGCAAAGAAGGTGCTACAATCGATTGTAAATCAAATAATTGAGCAAAACTATTATTGTAAGGCAAAGATATGTTTAAAAAATTTCTGATCACTGTGTGCGGTTCCTTTGTGGGCGCATTTATTGCAATTGTGGTGTCTACGTTTTTTATGATGATGCTGGGTGTGGCGATTGCTGCCGGCTTCAACAATATAAAAACGAACGTAAAAAGCCATTCCATTTTGGTACTTGATTTGTCGGGCGCCATCACGGAGCGCCCTATGAATGCCGGAAAAGTGGACGAAGTGCGATATATGCTTGGCGAACTGCCTGGACTCAGTTTGCAAGAAATAGAGCGCGCCATGGATGTGGCAATGCTGGAGAAAAATATTGACGGCGTGGTGATTAATTGCCAAGGGGTGGAGGCTTCTCCAGCCACTTTGCGCGCCATCCGTAAAGCCGTGCAAAAATTCAAAAGCAGCAAAAAATGGGTGTATGCCTATGCCAATAGCGGCTACAGCCAGGGCGACTACTATGTGGCAACAGCTGCCGACAGCCTTTTCATCAACCCTGTGGGCGCACTGGATGTGCACGGGTTTGCCTCTTGCACCCCGTATATGAAAAAGATGCTCGACAATATGGGTATCGATATGCAAGTGGTGCGTGTGGGCGCCTACAAAAGCGCTGTGGAGCCTTACATGATTGAAAGCATGAGCGATGAAAATCGCGAACAGCAACAGCACTATCTGGGTCAGATTTGGGGTGTGATGGAAACAGAAATGGCAGCGGCAAGAAAAATAGACCGCGCTACCTTCGATTCGTATGTGAATGGCGTGCTGGTGGAAGAACCAGTCGACACACTACTCAAGCATCGATTGGTGGATGCAAAAAAATATAGCACCGAATTTGAAGACGTGCTCCGCCGCCTCACCGATGTAAAGAAAACCGACGACCTCAACTATGTCACTCCGCAAGAATTAGCCAAAAACTTCGACGAAGGCGACAACAAAGATGGCGAAATTGCCGTGGTGTATGCTTGCGGCGAAATCGATGGGGCAATGTCGGCGTCGGGCATCTATAGCGAAGATATGGTGGACCTTATTCGAAAACTCGAGCAAGACGACGATGTGAAAGGCCTCGTGCTACGCGTGAATTCACCGGGCGGCAGCGCCTTTGGCTCGGAGCAAATTTGGTATGCACTCGAGCAATTCAAAAAGTCGGGCAAAACCTTCGCCGTGTCGATGGGCGATTATGCGGCATCGGGCGGTTACTATATCTCGTGCGGAGCACACCGGATTTTTGCCGATAGCACCACCATCACCGGTAGCATCGGCATATTCGGCATCATTCCTTGCGCACAGGAATTGGTGGAAAACAAACTCGGCATCAATGTGGAAGTGGTGAAAACCAACGAAAACGCCGACTTCTTGGCTATGGGATTGATGTCGAAACGCCTCACTCCGGTGCAACTCCAAGCCTTGCAAAACACCGTGAACCAAGGCTACGAACTCTTCACCAAACGCTGTGCCGATGGTAGAAAAATTTCGCAGGACAGCATCAAAGCCATTGGCGGCGGACGTGTGTGGGACGGCATTACAGCCAAAAAGATTGGACTCGTGGACCAATTCGGCAGCCTCAACGATGCCATTGCATGGACTGCTAAGAAAGCCGGATTGCACACCGGATTCTACAGCGTGAAATGCTATCCCGAACCGGAAAACGATTTTGCCGCCATCTTCAATGCTTACGCTCAAGCACGAGCAAGCGAACAGATGAAGAAAGAAATGGGCGTGTTCTACACCTACTACGAGCAAGCGCAAGCCATTTTGCGTCGCAGCCATGTGCTGTGCTTGCTCCCCGAATCGGAATTAAAATGAACTAACCTCTCGAAAGTAGCGACAGAAAATTGAAAGATTTCGTTAGAAAAATATTCAACAAAGAGCAACGCAAAACCATCGTGGAAGCGATTCTCACCCCATTCTCTTGGCTGTATGGCGCAGGAGTGTGGTTGCGCAACACCGCTTTCAAATTGGGCATACTCAGGCAAGAATCGTTTGACGTGCCGGTGGTGTCGGTGGGCAATATCACCGTGGGCGGAACGGGCAAAACTCCCTTCGTGGAATACATCGTGGAGGAACTTTGCAATTCCTACCACATCGGCGTGCTCAGCCGTGGCTACAAGCGCCACACCAAGGGTTTTATTATGGCGCGCGAAACCCTCGGACCAAAAGACATCGGCGATGAGCCGTACCAAATATATCGCAAATTTTTGGGGATGATTACTTTGGCAGTGTGCGAAGACCGCCGCCAAGGCATTCGTGAGATGCTCAAAATCGACCCCAAAATCAATCTGATTTTGCTCGACGATGCCTTCCAGCACCGCTATGTGAAGCCGAAGGTCAACATTGTGCTGGTCGACTATAATCGGCCGCCTCACACCGACCGTCTTTTGCCGCTGGGCACCCTCCGCGAGCCATTCCGCCACATTCTCAAAGCGGATATCGTGATCGTAACGAAGTGTCCGTCCGACATTTCGCCGCTCGATATGAAGCTCTGGAAAAAGAATTTGGATTTGTATCCTTCGCAAGAAATGTTTTTCTCTCGCATCGAATACGCCTATCCCAAGCCGGTGTTCCCGGTGGCGGAAGTGCGGCTCGACAATTTGTCGATGCTTGGCCCCAACGATTTGATTCTGGGACTCACCGGCATCGCCAATCAGCGTCCGTTTGTGAAATATTTGCGCAGTTTCCACGCCCAAGTGAAGGTGATTCACTACGACGACCACCACGACTACACCAGGGAAGATTTTAAATACATTATCAAAATTTTCAACGACCTTCAAGGTGCACGCAAGTTTATCGTCACCACCGAAAAAGACGCCGTGCGCATTCTCAACAACCCCTATTTCCCCCACGAAATGCGCTCCTATATCTATTATGTGCCCATTAAGGTGTCGGTCAACGTAACGGAGAAAGACTTTATCACTCACTTGGAAAGCGCCATCCACGCCACCGAAGATTGATGCCGCCATTGGCCGCTCTCTTCTCAACACGATTATTACTATTAAAACAATCAAATATTCATTATTTTTGAAAATTCAATTGATATGGAACAAGAAAAAAATTGGTTGCAACTCATCAGTGAAACCGCCACTTATATTCAAGAAAAAGTGGGCGATATGCCCAAAACTGCCATCATTCTCGGCACAGGATTAGGAGAATTGGTGAAACACATCGACGTGAAAATCGCTATCCCCTATTCTGAAATCCCCAATTTCCCCGTTTCTACCGTGGAGGGCCACAGCGGACGCCTCATTTTTGGCAACTTGGGCAATAAATATGTGATGGCGATGCAAGGCCGCTTCCACTTCTACGAGGGCTACAGCATGAAAGAAGCCACTTTCCCCGTGAGGGTGATGAACAAACTGGGCGTAAAAACCCTCTTTGTAAGCAATGCCGCAGGCGGTATGAACCCACAATTCCGCATCGGCGATTTGATGATTATCACCGACCACATCAATCTCTTCCCCGAGCATCCGCTCCGTGGCAAGAACTACAGCGAGCTGGGTCCGCGCTTCCCCTCTATGGACGAACCCTACAGCCATCGCCTTATCAAAAAAGCCAAAGAAATTGCCGCCGAGCAAAATATCCGACTGATGGAAGGCGTGTATGTGGGCACACAAGGCCCCACCTTTGAAACACCCGCCGAATATCGCTACTTCTCTCGCTTGGGTGGCGACGCAGTGGGCATGAGCACCGTGCCCGAAGTGATTGTGGCACGCCACATGGGCATGGAAGTGTTTGGCATGTCGGTCATCACCGACCTCGGAGGCGAAGGCATCGAAGTGGTGAAAGTAAGCCACGAAGAAGTGCAAGAAGCCGCCGCCAAGGCAGAGCCCATCATGTCGAACGTAATGGAAGAAATCATCAACCAATTCGAAGAATTGTAAGAGATATTAGAAATTAGAGATTAGAGATTAGAAATTGGAAAATTAGACTTATAGATGAGGGATTTTAGAAATTTAGAAATTTGGGAGCGTGGTTTGCAACTCGCCAAACAAATCTATCTCGTTTCTCGAGATTTCCCATCAGAAGAAAAATATGGGCTCCAATCTCGAATCCGAAGAGCAGCCACATCAATTCCCATCAATATTGCAGAAGGATGCGGAAGGGAGAGCCTCAAAGACTTTGTCCACTTTATTCATTTTGCAGAGGGGTCGGCCAGCGAAGTGGAATGTGAGTTGATTATCGCAGTCGAGCTGGGATTTATCGATAAGTTGCAAGCAGAACCAATTATTGGAGAAATCACCCAACTACGAAAAATGATGAATAGTTATAAATTAAAAATTCAGGACACTATCAAGCAAAATCACAAATAATCAAAGCAACAATATTTCCAATCTCCAATCTCTAACTTCTAATCTCTAACTTCTAATCTCTAACTTCTAATCTCCAATTTCTAATCTCTAATCTCCAATCTCTAACTTCTAATCTCCAATCTCTAACTTCTAATCGCCAATTTCTAATTTCTAATCTCCAATTTCTAATTTCTATTATGATCGAAACAGAAATAAGCACACTTGGTGAATTTGGATTGATTGAGCAGCTCACCAAGGATTTTCCGATAACAAACGCCTCCACACAAGTGGGCGTGGGCGACGATTGCGCCGTGCTCAATTATAGTACGAACCCTAAGATGCGCACCCTAGTTACTACCGACGTGCTACTCGAAGGCATTCATTTCGATTTAACCTACACGCCCCTCCGCCACTTGGGCTACAAAGCCGCCGTGGTGAATTTTAGCGACGTGTATGCCATGAACGGGCAGCCGAAACAAATCACCGTGTCGTTGGGCATCTCTAAGCGCTTCACCGTGGAGCATATCCAAGAACTGTATGCCGGTATTCGCATGGCGTGCGACCGCTATGGCGTGGACCTCGTGGGCGGCGACACCTCCGCCTCGGTGACGGGGCTGATTATTTCCATCACCTGCATTGGCGAAGGAGAGGAAGGTAAAATCGTGTATCGCAACGGTGCAGCCGACACCAACCTCATTTGCGTGACCGGCGACCTCGGTGCCGCTTATATGGGATTGCAATTGCTGGAACGCGAACGGGAAGTGGGAGCTGGACAAAAGGACTTCCAACCCGATTTCTCCGGACGTGAATACATCCTCGAACGCCAACTCAAGCCCGAAGCGCGCCAAGATGTGATTGCCGAACTGAAAAAAGCGGGCGTGCAACCCACTGCCATGATGGATGTGAGCGACGGACTGTCGAGCGAATTGCTCCACATTTGCAAGGAAAGCCATGTGGGATGCCGTATCTACGAAGAACGCATACCCATTGATTATCAAACCGCTGTGATGGCTGAAGAATTGAACATGAACCTCGTGACGGCTGCTATGAATGGCGGAGAAGACTACGAATTGCTCTTCACCGTGCCACTCACCGACCACGACAAGGTGGTCAGCATCAAAGGCGTACGCCTCATTGGACGCATCACAAAAGAAGAATTAGGCGCCTACATGGTAACCCGCGACAGCAACGAAATAGCCATCCGAGCCCAAGGTTGGAACGCATTCACCCCAAAAGAAACCAACTAACCCAGCCTTCAATAGATTATACAATTCAAGTTCCGCAAGTAAATAATGGGATTGAAGATTGTAATCACCGCAACGTTCATCATCAACCAATGACTATCTGCGTCTAAACTTCTAACGAGCGAAGCGAGTGATAACTTCATAACTCCCAAAGATTAATACTTGCGAAACTTGAGTTAGTAAATATACCAAACCGAGTCAATCAGGAACGGACAACCATCAATTTTGCCGTGCGGCAAAATTGGGGAATTGTTGGTGTTTTGGTGGAAAACTTGTAACTTTGCACATTGATATATAGATAGATTTTTGTGGGCAGATGGCAAGTGGGCTATGGTGTGCACTGCTATTTTGCCTCATTAATTATGATTTGTGCATGAGTGTTGCAATTGTGAAATATAATGCGGGGAATGTGTTTTCGGTGAAGTATGCCCTTCAGCGCATTGGCGTGGAAGCCGTTATCACCGACGATTTTGAGGCGCTGCGGAGTGCTGATAAGGTGATTTTTCCCGGCGTTGGGGAGGCATCGACGGCGATGCACTTTCTGCGCGAAAAGGGGCTCGATGAGGTGATTAAAAGTCTCACACAGCCCGTGTTGGGCATTTGCATCGGGCTTCAGTTGCTGTGTCGCAGTAGCGAAGAGGGCAATGTGGCGTGTATGGGCGTGTTTGATGCCGATATCAAGCGCTTTTGCAACGATGCGTGCCCTTCGCTCAAAATTCCCCACATGGGGTGGAACACTTTGCAACCCGTCAAAAGCAATCCGCTTATTGGGGAGGCGCTGCGCGATGCGTATGTGTATTATGTGCACAGCTATTATGCGCCCGTGTGTGCCCACACTATTGCCACCACCGATTATATCACCCCCTTCAGCGCGGCACTGCATCATCGTAATTTTTATGCCACCCAATTCCATCCCGAAAAGAGTGGCGATGTGGGTGAGCTAATTTTAAAGCAATTTATGGCATTATGATAAAAATAATTCCTGCCATCGACATTATTGGCGGCAAGTGTGTGCGCTTGTCGAAGGGCGACTACGGCTCGATGAAAGTGTACAACGAGAATCCGCTCGATGTGGCGCGCGCCTTCGAAGATGCCGGTTGCACGTCGCTCCACTTAGTGGACCTTGACGGCGCCAAAAGTAAGCATATCGTGAACTATCGCACGCTGGAAGCCATTGCCGGGCACACCGACTTGCACATCGATTTTGGCGGCGGGCTAAAGAGCGACGAAGATGTGCGCATTGCCTTTGAAAGTGGCGCCCGGAAGATTACCGGCGGCAGTGTGGCGGTGTCGCACCACGCCATGTTTGAGGGTTGGCTGAATCGCTATGGCAGCGATGCCATTATCCTGGGCGCTGATGCGCGTGGCGGAAAAATTTCTACCAACGGTTGGCTCCACGACAGCGATGAGCAGATAGTGCCTTTCATTCGCCAATATATGGAAAAAGGTGTAACGCAGGTGATTAGCACCGATATCGACTGCGACGGCATGCTCCAAGGCCCGTCGCTCGCGCTCTATCGCAGCATCATGGCGGAATTGCCCGAAGTGCGCCTCATAGCCAGCGGAGGCGTGAGCGCCATGGCTGATGTGGAGCAGCTCCACGGAATCGGCGTGCCGGCGGTGATTGTGGGCAAAGCCATTTACGAAGGGCGCATCACCATGCGTGAATTAGAAACTTTCAACATTCAAAAGCCATGTTAGCAAAGCGTATTATTCCTTGCCTCGATGTGAAAGACGGCACCACGGTGAAAGGCGTGAATTTCGTGAATTTCCGCGATGCCGGCGACCCCGTGGAACTCGGCAAGCGCTATAGCGACGAGGGCGCCGACGAATTGGTGTACCTCGACATCACCGCCTCGTATGAGGGACGCGAAACCTTTGTCGACCTTGTGCGACGTGTGGCGGCGCGTGTGAGCATCCCGTTCACGGTGGGCGGCGGCATTTCGTCGGTCTCCGATGTGGCTCGCCTGCTTGAAGCCGGTGCCGACAAAATTTCTATCAATTCCTCCGCATTGCATCGCCCGGAACTGATTTCCGACATATCGCAAGCCTATGGCAATCAGGTGTGTGTGGTGGCAATTGATGCCCGCTTAGAAGCGGATGGCGAATGGATGTGCTACGTGAAAGGCGGCCGCCAGCGCACCAATCGCCGATTGGTGGAATGGGCGCACGAAGCGCAAGAGCGTGGCGCCGGCGAAATTCTTTTCACCAGCATGAACCACGATGGCGTGAAGCAGGGCTTTGCCATCGACGCCTTGCATCAGCTCCACCAAGCGCTGAGCATCCCCGTGATTGCATCGGGCGGCTGCGGCACCATGGCGCATTTCAAGGAGGCGTTTGAGCAAGGGCAATGCGATGCAGCACTGGCTGCCAGCGTGTTCCACTTCGGTGAAATCAGCATCCGCGATTTGAAGCAATATTTGAAGAAAGAAAACATCAACGTAAGAACAATATAATGAACATCGATTTTAATAAATTAGACGGCTTGGTGCCCGCAGTGGTGCAAGACGCGCACACCAAAAATGTGCTGATGGTGGGCTTTATGAACCAAGAAGCCCTCGATAAAACTTTGCAAACCAAAAAGGTAACATTCTGGAGCCGTACGCGCCAAAAGTTGTGGACCAAAGGCGAAGAGAGCGGACATTTCCTCGATTTGGTGAGCATGGAAGTGGATTGCGACGCCGACACACTACTCGTGCACGCCATTCCACACGGGCCGGTGTGCCACACCGGCACCGCCACTTGTTTCTGCAACGATAATTCCTACGGCGTGGGCTTCTTGAGCTATCTGCAAGACTTTATCGACCACCGACGCCAAGAAATGCCGGAAGGCAGCTACACCACGTCGCTCTTTAAAGCCGGCGTAAATCGTATGGCGCAAAAGGTGGGCGAAGAAGCACTCGAAACCGCACTCGAAGCCGCCAACGGCACGCCAGGCCGCATGATCTACGAAGCAAGCGATATGCTCTACCACCTCATTGTGCTCCTCTCCTCGAAGGGCCTGCGCATTGAAGATGTGGTGGCCGACCTCGAAAGCCGACACGGCAAAAGCAAAAACCAATACAATAAGCACATGGAATAATTCCTCCTTTCGCATTAACTCCATCATTTCCAACATATAACTCCTAAAAACCAAAAGCAATATGTATAGATTCCCGATTAAACAATTTCAAGAAACGCCCACCCCGTTTTATTTCTACGATTTGCGATTGCTCAACAAAACGCTCGACGAAATCAACCGACAAATCAAGGGCTATCCCTACAAAGTGCACTACGCCGTGAAAGCCAACGGCAACAAAACCATCTTGGAGGAAATCGCTAAAAAAGGATTTGGAGTCGACTTGGTGAGCGGCGGCGAAATTCAAGCTGCACTCGCCGCAGGATTCAACCCCAATGGCATGGTGTATTCCGGTGTGGGAAAAACCGACCCGGAAATTATGCTCGGATTGCAGCACGACATCTTTAGCTTCAATGTGGAATCGGTGCCGGAATTGGAAGTCATCAACGAGCTCGCCGGCAAATGCGGAAAAGTGGCCAACATTTCCATCCGCGTGAACCCCGACATCGACGCACACACCCATCGCTACATCACCACCGGCACCGCGGAAGACAAATTCGGCATCAATATCGAAATGCTCTCCACTGCCGTGAATGTGGCGCGCTCATTGCCCAACATACATTTGCGCGGCCTCCACTTCCATGTGGGCTCACAAATCACCGACATGAAGCCATTTGGAATGCTATGCGAAAGTGTGAACGGGCTACTCGACTATTTCGACCGACACGACATCCACTTCGAACTGATTAACGTGGGAGGCGGATTGGGCATCGACTACCGGAAGCCCGACGTGAACGCCATCCCCGATTTCGAACACTTCTTCGACATCTTCAAACGCCGCCTCAAGCTCCGTAAAGGGCAAGAATTGCACTTCGAATTAGGGCGATCCATCGTGGCACAATGCGGATCACTCATCGCTAAAGTGGTGTTCGTGAAAGAAAACCGCAACAAAAAATTCATCATCTTGGATGCCGGCATGACCGACCTCATTCGCCCCGCACTCTACCAAGCCTACCACCAGGTGCAAAACATATCCTCAAGCGACACCGCCAGCGATGTGTACGATGTGGTGGGACCCATCTGCGAATCAAGCGATGTGTTCATCGAAGACGAAAACCTCCCCGTATCCAAACGCGGCGACCTTTTCGCCATCCGCTCAGCCGGCGCCTACGGCGAATCCATGGCATCGTGCTACAATATGCGCCGCCTACCCGCAGCCATATTCCAACGCTAAATTTTCACGCATTAAAGTTGCAAACCCCATTTTTTTTTGCAAACCAGCAAAAAAGTTATTACCTTTGCACTCGCAATAGGCAATCGCCCTATTGCAGCAACAAATCTTACGGGAGTAAGGTATATATATGTTTTTCCAATAAGTAAGGTTAGGTTCGGTAGCTCAGCTGAATAGAGCAACAGCCTTCTAAGCTGTGGGTCCTGGGTTTGAGTCCCAGCCGAATCACTTAAAATCGCTGATATTCCTATCAGCGATTTTTTGTCTTTTCACCCC
>JBJECV010000044.1:0-2977 GCA_051871435.1 Sodaliphilus sp.
CCATCACTTCGTCGTCGGCTTGCATTTCGAGCACGTCAAGGTCATTAGCCACGATGCAGTTGCTCACCATCATCATGATTTTTTGGCCACGGATAGCGGTTTCCAATTCATTTTTGAAAGCGTCCCATTGCTCCTTGCTCACGATTTGGTTGAGCGTTTCGTCGCGGCCCACCAATTTATCGAGGTCGGAAGCGGCTTGTATGGTTTGCTGACCGGTGGCTTGCACATATTGTTGAGCCCACGCATTGGCGCGTTGGTCTTGATTGATGGCAAAGCTCAGCATTTCTGCACCTGCTTCAATGCCATTTTCTTCGCTTTCTTCGTTGATAATGGTTTCAAACACCATCTGTCCGAGCACTTGCTGTTGCAAGTCGGCAGATTCGGTTTTGTTTTGTTGATTTTTTTCCAATTCTTGCGCAAAGTTCATGCGTTGTTGGAATTCTTGAATACCGATAGAGGTGCTACCTACTTTAGCCACTGAGCTATCTCTGAACAGTGAATCGAGTTTAAAAAGGTCTCCGAGTACGAAGGCGGCGAGTGCGCCACCCACTACAACAATCAGAAACACAGATCTTTTTCTAATTTTTTCTAATGCTGCCATTATTTATAATTTATTGTTTTTAGTCGGTTAGTAACTCGCATTTAATGGGTTTTTTGCCAATAAACACGCAAAGATAGTAATTTTCACCAAATTATACACAATTTTGGTGTTATTTTTTGAATTTTCGACTTTTCAAACCTCATTCTGTCCGTTAAATTCTTGTCGCAATTATTCGCGAACGGGGATGAGAGAGCCTTCGGAAACGGGGTTGTAGCGGATGCCCCACAAGTCGTAGAAATTAAGCAAAATGCTGAGGCGGTGCGCAAAATCATTCCAATCGCGTGCTTCACCTATCCAGGCTTTTTCCGCCATAGCCGCCAAGCGCGGGAACACTTGAAATTCGAGTTTTCGGGTAGTGGGGACATACTCCGTCCAGATACAGCCTTCTATGCCCATTAAATTTTTTGCCACATCGGCGTTTGCCGAATCGGGGATGTGAGGGAAAAGGTAGGTATCCTTCACGCTCACAGGCATTTTCCCGGCAGTGAGGTCGGTTTGGGTGCTATCTTCTTTCGAGGTGAAATAGTAACCGCGACTGCCGGAATTAATCCACTGATGGGTGCTATCGATGCGCGATTGATTGATTTTTGGCCACACATGCCAATGGTGCAGAATGCTACCGGTAGGGTCCATACCCTCGGCACCGCCGCTCCACCCGAGCATCGTTTTGCCATGGCCATTGATGACGCGCTGCACGTGGTGCATAAAGTAGGTTTGCAACGCATGGCTATTTTCCAAATTGTGCTCCTTCATAAATTGCTGAGTGGCTTCACTATCGCGCCACCATTGCGGTGCACACTCATCGCCCCCGGCATGGATGTATTTGCTCGGGAAAAGGGTGCACACCTCATCGAACACCTCCGTGAGGAATTGGAACACCTCCGGCGTGGGTGCCAACACATTGTTCTGTCGGCGATAGATACCCCAAGTGAGGGCGGCTTGCTTCTCCTCGCCGGGTGTGGTGCTAAATTCCGGGTGAGCGGCAAGCACAGCCATGCAGTGGCCCGGGATATCGATTTCGGGCACCACCGTAATGTAGCGCTTGGCGGCATAATCAATGATTTCCTTCACTTCCTCTTGCGTGTAGTAGGCGTGCAGTGGGCGCTCCGTGTATTCCCCCGGGAAGAGTCCCTTGATTTCGCCGGCGCGGAAGCCACCTTTTGCCGTGAGTTCGGGATGACTTTTCAGTTGCAAGCGCCATCCTTGGTCGTCGGTAAGATGCCAGTGAAAAATGTTCAATTTATGCAGTGCCATCCAGTCGATAAACTTTTTGATATATGCCACCGGGAAATAGTGGCGCACCACATCGAGGTGCATACCGCGGAAGTGAAAAGCGGGACAGTCTTCAATGGCGCAGTAGGGCAATTGGGGCACATAGCCGGCACGCGAAGGGAGTAATTGAATGAGCGAACACACGCCATAGAAAAAGCCCTCCGGCGCTTGGTTGTTTGCCACGATGTAGACGCCATCGTGGTTGATGGTCATGGTGTAGGCGCCCTCGGTGACGGGTTCTTCTTTATCGTAGCCTTGAATAAAAATGGAGGCTTTGCGCTGCTGCTCCACAATGGGCAGACGCAGATTGAGATACTGTTCGCAATAGTGTTGCAGATATTCGGCGGCGATGCGCGCATCGGCATTGGAAGCATAAATACCCATACCATGCTTCAATTCCAAGTGGCGGCTCTCATCTACCGAAATGATGCTGTTGGGTTGTGGAATAATGGGGAGTTTCGCATCGGCAGCATCGACAGCATGAGCCACCAAAGCCACGAAGGCTAAAAAGAGAAGAAAAGTTTGTTTCATGACCAATCGGTTTTTAAAGGTTGATAGTTGCTCTATGTGTAGCGAAGCCGAAGCGCGTCGCCCTTATTGTGTATGATAGCGCACGCCGCTCGGCGTGCGCACACATTATATTATATATAATTCAAGTTTCGGAAACATTCATCTTTAGAAATGAAGAAGATTTATTTTTAGAAGTTAAGACGAATATCTTGTTGACTTAGAAAACGAGGCCGATGCCGCCCATCACATTCAACTTCTGAGCTCCCATGTGGGGGAGGTTGTCCCATTGCTTATTGAGCAAATTGGCAGCCTTCACCCAGATGGTGAGGAATTTGTCGAAGCGGTAGCTTGCTCCGGCGTGCAAATTCATCACATCGTTTAGGTCGATGAAATGATAGGTATAGTAGGGAGTCTCAGTATCGGAATTGTAATGAGGCATGATATAGCGGCGGTCGTTGCGCAATTCAAAGCCCACACCCAAAGTCAGCGCCTTCGACAGATGCAATTTCAAATCGGCATTTGCCACCATTTTGGCGTGGTCCATTCCCAGCATATAGCCGCTATACGATTTACCTTCTTCAAAGTCGTCGCTTT
>JBJECV010000045.1:0-2951 GCA_051871435.1 Sodaliphilus sp.
CTCTGATTATCAGAAGTTAAGAGAAGCGTCCCAAAATTTGGTGTCAAAGTCAGGAGGCTCCGGATAGAATATGATGCTGCCACTCCTCGCCTCCGCTCTCTCCTATTCGATATTTTGGAGGAATTTTAGTCACGAATTTTGTTTTTATTTTTTTTGTCACGAATTCAGCGAATTAAACTAATTTTTCTTTTTTTGAGGGTGGGGATTGGTGAAGTTGATAATGCGAATTCAACTCATATATCTTTCTTTTAAGGATAAAATCAGCACTCTGATTTTTACTTGGGTATTTTCCTTTTACTGTATGGAAAAGAACAAAAAAAACGTGCGGCCGGGTGAGGGCTTGCGCCCTCTATATTCCCGGTAGCCAGCTGACTAAGTGCGGTTTCAAAGGCGCTGTCAGCGTTTTGTGTGTTAGTGAATTTTGATAAATTCGGTGTCATAATTAGGTCAATTAAGATTCTTTCGCTGTTGTTTTGGCAAAACTACTATGCGCATGTGCCAAAAACGAACATATGTTTGTAAAAGAATCTTAAAATTGGGAAATAGTTTTGGATTTTTGAAGGGATGAATCTTTGGAAGTAAAAGAAGTTAAGAACTTCGAAGTGCAATGAGGTAATTATAATCAGTGAGTCCTATCTATTTTCTTGCGAATCTTCGGTATGTTACACGTATGGGTTAAAATTCCGTTCTTCCTCCACTGTGGTGGCAGGTCCGTGGCCGGGGTGTAGGATTGTGTTGTCGGGAAGGGTGTAGATTTTGGCGCGGATGCTTTCGGTGAGCAAAGCCATATCGCCGCCCGGCAAATCGGTTCTGCCCACGCTGTGTTGGAAAATGGTGTCGCCTACAAAAGCGAAGCCATCTTGCGGAATATAAAAAACAAGGCCGCCCTTAGTGTGCCCAGGTGTGGCCATCACCTGAATGGTGGATGCACCCAAGGAGAGGGTGTCGCCATCTTTTAGGGATTTATCAATGGTGAAACTCTCGGGCTTGATGGGCAAATGAAACATCATGGCTTGCTCCTTCATGCCGGAAGCATACATTTGGTCGGCTGTAGAGCCATAAATGGGTGCGCCATATTTCTCTGACGCCCATTTGGCGGCACAAGCATGGTCGATGTGCGCGTGCGTGAGCAGGATGTATTTGATGTGCACGCCCTCTTTATTTACGATGTCTTCCAATTGGGTAAATTCGTCGGGCGCCATCATACCGGGGTCGATGATAGCGGCTTCGCTGGTGGCTTCGTCGAAAAGGAGAAATATGTTTTCGCCAAATAATTTGGTGGAAAAGGATAAGAATTTCATATTGCGGAAAGATTAGAGGGGTAGGCACACAATTTTCTTGGTTTCGAAGAATGGCTCACTAAAGTAGTGCTTCAGTTCGTCGATGAGCACTTCGTGGCGGTATTTTGTCACTTCTTGAGTTAAATCTCCGCCTTTGAGGCAAATTAAGCCATTGGGGATGGCATTGGTGTGGTTGGGAGAAATGAGGCGGCGCACCAAAGGAACGATGTCGCCAAGGTCCATCACTGCCCTACTCACCACAAAATCGAATTTCCCTTTCACCTCTTTCACGTCGCCGTGCTGAATGCTCACATTGGTGAGCCCGGCATGAGTAGCCACATCTTGTGCCACCTTCAACTTTTTCCCGATTCTGTCCACCAAATGGAAATGCACTTCAGGAAAATATGCTGCCAAAGGAATGGCGGGAAATCCGCCGCCTGTGCCCAGGTCGAGCACCTTAGTGCCCGGCACAAAATGAATAAATTTCACAATCGAGAGCGAGTGGAGCAAGTGGTTGACCTCCAAATTGATGATATCTTTGCGCGAAATCACATTGATTTTCTCATTCCATTGCGGATACAATTCCTCCATTGTGAGAAATTGGCGGCGCTGTGTATCGGTCAGTTCCGGGAAATATTTTAGGATGGCGTCCATACAGAATTACATCAATTTTTTAATCACGGAGTTTTCTTTCACGAAGGGTTTCAAATCGGCAAATGGCACGGTGATGGTGGGCTCCACTTGGGCATCGGCAGTTGATTCTTGTGGCTTGTAGCTCCACACCAGGCCTTTATCGCTGAAATAGAAATTGGAGGTGACGGAAATGTTGAAAATGTCGAAATAGCCGAGCATGCTCAATTCTTCAGCAGACGTTACCTTGTTTTGCTCCATGAGTTTATTTTGCAATAATTGAGCCATATCGGCAAGCGATTGCTCGGTAAATTCGCCCACATCCACCAGTGTGCAGTGTTCCAAATCGTAGTTGAAATAGGAATGCACGGTGGAAGCTACGCCATCTTTTGAAATCACTTCTTCGAAGCACATCGAGAGGATGCCATTTGCATTGTACACCGGGCTTACTTTGATTTTTATATCAATGTTAGAAACCGGTAGCGGTTCATCTTCTTCGGCGGCATCGGTTGCGTTTGATGCGTTGTCGGCCAATCTACTGTGTATGATTTGCTGTAGTGCTTGAGCTTGCTGTAATGTATCGCCACCTTCAAAGAGAGTGGCGGTGATGAGTTTTTGCAGTTTGGCGTCGATTGGTTTTCCTTGATACGTGTCGGGCACTTGGAAAGCGGCATCAATTTTGATTTGGCACAATTCGCCGTTGCTACGCTTAAACGACGATTTATCCGCCAATTTGGTGGTTTTGAAGGTAACCGGAGTGGTGTTTGTTGATTCCTTGCTTTTTCCGCATCCGGAGAGGATTGCCAAAATGGTAATGCTCCAAACGAGCAATGGCATAGTGATTCGTTTCATATCTATGGGGTTTGTTTTTCCGGTGATAAAGTTAAGCAAAATTTGGGAAATTTTCTATGAAAAGCTACATAAAAATTTTAATTTGGAATCAAATGGGATCAGTAGAAATAGTGTGGGGGCAACCACACTAAAGCCGGCGAAAACGCTAACCGCCATCGGAGATGGCTTATTGTGGTTAACTCCATGCAA
>JBJECV010000046.1:0-13486 GCA_051871435.1 Sodaliphilus sp.
ACCTCACTCCCTTCCCTTCAGGGAGGGGCCGGGGGTAGGCTTTCCTCTAACCAAGCGATAGCGGCCAACCTTCAATTTGGTGTTTCACGTGACCGGGTCCGGTGCTTTCGGTGGTGGCTTTTGGGAAGATTTTTGACAAAAAAGAGGGCGGGCTTGTTGCGGCTACGCAAAAAAAAGAGTAATTTTGCCATTTACGGGAGAAGAAACACCCTCCCCCAGAAAAACCTGACTGACGAAATGAAAAAAATCGCGGTAATTTTTGAAGGCGATATCCGGCATCGGTATGGCGTGTGTAATGCGGTGGTGAATCGCGTTAAGCACTTGCGCGCCATTTGCCCTCACCAAATCGATATTTTCATGATTCAGGTTTATGATGGTCGGCTCGCACGTCAATTGCGCCACACGGATAAGCCCGACCGTAGCGTCGGTGAATTTGAAATAGAGGGCGAGCGTATTCGCATTTGGTGGGTGAAAAAGGACTTTGTCGATGCTATCCGGCATCGCCTATTCCAAAAAGAGCCGACTCGGTTGTTCAAAAAACTCAATGCTCTTGCCCGCACACTCGCCGGCTACGATTTGGTGAGTGCCCACGACTTATTTTCCGCCTACACAGCTTATTGCGCTTCCACGCAGCACCATATCCCCTACTTTGCCTCTTGGCACGGCGCCAGCATCCACACCGCCCCGGTGGCTGATGCGATGGTGCGCCGCCTTACACTTCGCATCATCAATAGCGCCAACTGCAACTTCTTTGTGTGCGCAGAGCTTGCGGAATTTGCAAAGCAATTGTTTGCCACCGGCATCAAATACCGTGTGCTCTATAATGGTGCCAATGAGCGCTTTGTGCGCTATTCCGATGCTCATAGGGCGGAACTGAGAGCCACCTTTGGGGTAACCGGTAAAAAGGTTGTCTCCTTTGCCGGGCGGATGGAGGAAGTGAAAAATGTGGAGATGCTGCCGCTCATTTTCCATCGCATTGCGCAAAAGTGCCCGCACGATACCGCATTTTGGATTTTGGGCGAGGGAAAATTATCGTCAGAAGTGAAGGAGCAAATGCGAGAACAAGGGGTGGACTGCCGGTTTTGGGGCGAACAAGCGCCGGATAAAATTCCCGATTTTCTCAATTGCACCGATGTGGTGGTGCTCCCCAGCCAGCACGAGGCTTTGCCGCTAATCACCATTGAGGCACTTGCTTGCGGTGCGAATGTGGTGGGGAGCCATGTGATGGGCATTCCGGCAGTGATTGGCTCCGACAACTGCTTTTCGCCCTACGATAGCCTATTTGTGGAGCATTTCAGCAGCCGTGTCGCGGAAATGCTCACCCATGATGTGGTACAGCCGCTTCCACCTGAATTTTCGTGGCGCGTCACCGCCAAATTAGAACTCGAAATCTACAATCAATATTTATCTTAATCCGTATGGCCCACTTTGCCGAACTCATTATCCCTCTCGCCATAAAAGGCACCTACACCTACCGCATTCCGGAAGAGATGCAAGCCGATTTGCAGATTGGTTGCCGGGTGCTCGTGCCTTTCGGCCGCAAAAAAATTTACACCGGCATTGTGCAGATGATGCACGATATGGAGCCGAAGGGATATGAGGTGAAAAGCATCATTGCGATGATCGACCCTACACCTATCGTGGTGCATCCGCAATTGAAATTCTGGCAATGGATTTCCGACTACTATCTCTGCACCCTGGGCGAGGTGATGAAGGCGGCTTTGCCGGCCGGATTGAAGATTGAAAGCGAAACTTATATCAGTGTGAATCCCGACTATGAGGAATCCCAACCCGGTGAGCTCAACGATAAATTGCGCTGTGTGCTCGATTTCACCGCTCAAAAAGGGCGTATGCAGGTGAATGAAATTAGCCGCATCACGGAGTTTTGCAATGTGGAATCGATGGTGCACAAATTGGTGGATTTGGGCGCTATCCATGTGTCGGAACGCGTGGTCGACAACTACCGCGCCAAAACTGAAGTCTGCGTGCGCCTCACAGTGGACCGCGCCGACGATGCCGCCCTACACCGCGTTTTCGACGAGGTGAAAAGAGCCAAAAAGCAGGAAGCACTGCTGCTGGCTTACCTCGATTTGTCGGGCTGGCTTCAAAAGAGCAAACCGGCGAAAGAGGTGACCAAAGATGCACTACTAAAGCGCTCGGGAGTGACCCAGCCGGTGCTGGCCGCCGCACGCCAGCGTGGCATATTTGAAACGTATCGGCGCGAAATCAACCGATTTGCCGACTTGGGCAGCGAGGTGGTGGCTCCCCCCACATTGAGTGCCGACCAGCAGCGCGCCTACCACGCCATTCACCAATGCTTTAAGGAAAAAGCGATTACACTGCTGCATGGCGTGACGTCGAGCGGCAAAACCACCATCTATATGCATCTGATTAAAGATGCACTCAATGCCGGCAAACAAGCTCTCTATTTGGTGCCGGAAATTGCGCTCACCACCCAACTCACGCGCCGCCTGCGCAAGGTGTTTGGCGAAAAATTGCTCATCTATCACTCCAAATTCAGCGACAATGAGCGCGTGGACATCTGGAAGCGACTGCTTCATCATCCTGAGACTTGCGTGGTGATAGGGGTGCGTTCGTCCATCTTTTTGCCTTACCGCAATTTGGGGCTGATTATCGTGGACGAAGAACACGACACCAGTTATAAGCAACAAGACCCTGCCCCGCGCTACAATGGCAGAAATGCCGCCATGGTGCTGGCATCGATGCACGGCGCCAAAACACTCCTGGGCTCGGGCACGCCTTCTATTGAAATGTATCACCACGCCCAAAATGGCGACTACGGTTTGGTGGAATTACTCACCCGCTACGAAAATATCACTATGCCGGAGGTGAAGGTGGTGGATGCCAAATTGGCACGCAAAAAGAAGGAAATGAGGGGGCTGTTCACTTCGGAATTGGTGCATGATTGCCATGCCGCCTTGAGCATCAAAGAACAGGTGATTTTGTTTCAAAATCGTCGTGGCTACTCGCCATCGGTGTGCTGCAAAGAGTGTGGCTGGGTGCCCAAATGCGAAAATTGCGACGTGTCGCTCACCTACCACAAGCACATTCGCACCCTCACATGCCACTACTGCGGCTACACCCAAAGCATGACCACCCTCTGCCCCACCTGCGGACTGCCGGGATTGGAAATTGTGGGCTACGGCACAGAGCGCATTGAAGACGATGTGAAGGATGTGTTTCCCAACGAAAAAATCCTTCGCATGGACCTCGACACCACGCGCAACAAAAACAGCTACGACCGCATTATCGACGAATTTTCGTCGCGCGAGGCCAATATTTTAGTGGGCACGCAAATGGTGACTAAGGGGCTGGATTTTGATGGTGTGAGCGTGGTGGGTATTTTGAACGCCGACTCCATCATCAGTTTTCCCGATTTTCGCTCCAGCGAACGCGCCTTCAATATGCTCGAGCAGGTGTCGGGACGCGCCGGGCGCGCCCACAAGCAAGGGCTCGTGGTGATACAAACCTACACCCCCACCCACCCCATCATCAAATTTGTGCAAGAGCACGATTTCAAAGGTTTTTATGAATACGAACTCGAAGAGCGCCGCAAATTCAAATATCCACCTTTCACCCGCATCGTGAATGTGTATATGAAGCACCGCCACGAAGACACCCTCACCGAAATCAGTGTGCGCTACGTGAATATGTTGCACCAAGTGTTCGGCAACAGGGTGTTCGGACCAGAACCGCCCATGGTGGCACGGGTGCAAAACCTTCACATTCGCCAAATCATGCTCAAATTCGAAACCGAAGCCTCTATGGTGAAGGTAAAAGCCATTTTGCGCAACATCTACGAGCAGCTCGCCGAAACCGACCACCGCATGAAATCCACCATCCTCTACTACGACGTCGACCCCATGTAACCCCCACCACACCACCTAAGGAAGTAAGGACTTTAAGGACTTTAGTAACCTTTCGGGGCTTTTTGCTGACAAGCAAAAAGGAGGCTGTGCCAATCTCGGCGCAGCCTCCCTCACACGATTAGATTTACTTGTAGTAGAGATGAATATGATTATTACTATTAGCGTCGGATTGCTAATTTCACGGCTTCGGTGGTGCCGTCCACGAAGCGAACGCTCACCACGTAGAATCCTGTTGGGCAATTGTCGATGTTCATTGCCACGCGGTTGCCTGCTACGGTGTTGGCACCCAAAGTCATACCGGTGGTGGAGATAATTCTCACGGTGCTGATAGCCTTATCGGCGGCGAGCACGAGGTTGGAGCCATCCACCACGGCTTTCACGTTATTGGTCTTCACTGCGTCGATACCCGAAAGCACCTTCTTGGTCATGTACACGGGGATGGTCTTCACCGGGCAAAGCGGATCGTTGGTGGCAAAGAGCACGCGTCCTTCGTAGGTGTCGCAAAGCAAGTTGGCGCGATTGAGGGTTACCTTCACTTTGTCGGAAGCACCGGTAGGCACATTCAATTCCTTCTTATCTACTGAGAGCCAAGAGAGTTCGGGGGTGCGGGTGCCGGTCACGTTGGCGCGCACGCAGAAGTTGCTATTGATACCGAGTTCCGACATCGCCCACCAGGTAACGCCACCCACATTGCAGAGGTCGCCATATCCGGTGGCAGCAGGGCCTTCGTCAATACCAATATAATATTTACCTGCGGGCATACCCGAGAGTTTCACTGCATAAATCACTTCCTTGCCGGAGATGGTGTAGGCTTCATTGAAGGCCACATGGTTCCACGATTTTTCGGTAGGAGTGAATTCTTGTTCAGCCACGAGGGTGAAGTCTTCACCATTCTTTTCATAGATTTGAGCCACAACCTTGGTGGGCACGCTTTCAATATAGGCATCGATGCTGGAAATCTTCATACCTTCCACAGCGCTCATATATTCAGCAGCATAGCTTTGTCCGAAGATGGCTTCATCGCAGTCGTTCACAGCCACTGCAGAATTTTGACCCTTATCGTAGCGAAGCACGTGAGCCACTTCATCGTCGGCAGGCGCTTCGGTGGTGTTCACAGCGCGTTTAGCACATTGCATCTTCACATTGGCGGGAGCCTTCGAGATGGTGCGACCATCGTAGATGGCGGGCAGTTCGTAGGCAGTGGTGATGGTAGCTTCCAATGCCACGCTACCTTCGTTCGTAACCGGGATTTCGAGCGTTGACACCTCATCGGCAGATTCGTCGATAAGCACATTGGCACCAAACACGGCATTTGCAGCATTTTCGGGGCTCACCACATTGAGGGTATAATCTTCGGTTTGACCGTAGTAGTAATCGCCGTGGGGACCAAACAATTCGTAGGTGTAGGTAGAGCCAATCACACGGAGGCGTTTCGGGCCGGGCGTTACGCTCATGCCGGAAGGCAATGCCACCGGAATGGCATCTCCCCTTGAATAGCCCATCAATTCGCCTTCGCCATCAAAGCGTCCGTCGCAGTTCCAGTCCACCCAAGCAGCCACGATACCGCCATCGCCTTCGGGATTGAGTGTGGCGGTGAGAGGCAATGTTTGTCCTACGGTGATGTTGGTCGACAAATTGGTAAAATCTTCATAACCCAAGCGGTTGGGTTCTGAAGCGTTGTCGATATCGCCCACAGTCACGTGTGTGAGTACATCTTCTTCGTAGGCATATTTGCCTGTGGAAGCAGCCACTTCGCCCGGCGCGAGGGTGTTGGTGGTAACGGAAGTGTTCACAATACTGATATCTTCAATGTCGGGCGTTACGTTGGTCACCTTAATCACGTGTTCACCCGGTTCGGTAAGGTTCACGCGAGTGGCAAACACATAGTCGCGAGTGGTGAACGAGGACAAATTGAAGCCCGGACGTTCGGTAGCCACCACCACGCTGTCCACTTCGAGTTGGAGCGCCACATCGTGGATGTCAGCAGTGCCAACATTGGTAATGCTCACGCGCACTTGTTCTTTCGGACCGCAAGCGAGCGAAGAGGGTGCTATGATTTCGTCCATACGGAGTGCCTTGGTGGCAGCATATTCGCCACTACCGATAAGGCTGAATACACAAGGTGCGGCGCCCATATATCCGTAAGGCTCCATGTGGGTAAGGCCATAGCCAAACGAGCTGTCGGAGGTGAACACCGAGAACCAGCAAGTGGGCACCACGCCTTCTTCAGCCACGGCGCTGAACGAGAAGAAACCGGATTCGAGTTTCACATCTTCGCCAAGTTCGGCAATAAATTCCATAAGCGGTCCTTCGTTGCCTTCGTAGCCGTCCACAATACCGGTGTAGCGGCCCACGAGCGGCATCACTTTCTTGAACACACATTCGCCGGGAAGTCCGTCTTCTCCTAAGCGATAGAATGAGATTTCGAAAGTCACGGGCTTGGTCATATTATATTTATCGTCGTAACCCGGGCGGTCACCGCACTTATACCATTCATACTCTTCAGCGTCCCAATAACTAAATTCGCCAATCACACGCACGGCGTTCACCGACTTGGTGCAGCCGCTAAAGTATTGATAGAATTTAGTAGGATTTTCGGGGCGTCCTTGGTCGGAACTCTGCGTACCGGTCCAGTTGGCGGTTTCAGAATTATACGGACCGCTAAACACAGTTCCTTCGGGGTCTTTGAGAAGGTCGTCGACGGTGGCACCTTCTTTTGCGCCCACCTTCATCATTTTATCTTGATTGGCATCAAAGTGATATAACGAAGGCGTGTTGGTCGTAAAGCCGGCTGTGGATTTGCCGCGAGGCACCGGCTTAACCATCGGCTTGGCAGCCATTGCCGAAATGGACACTGCCAAAGCTGCTAATGAGAGTAAAGCATACTTCATAACAAATTGAGGTTGGAATGTTAGTAAAAAAGATTTTAAACTGAAGCATTTCGCTGTCCAAAATTATAATATAAGGGAATATTGGCAAAATTACGTGTATAGACAAATGATAGACAGCATTTTTATCTTGCTTATTTCGAGATAATTACTTAATTTTGCACATGCGAAAAATTTTACCACTTATTTTGCTCCTTGTTTTGGTGGTGTGCTGTAGCAAGCCTCCGAAAGCCGACCCCCCTTCTTTCTGTGGACCCCCGTGGGAGGCGAGTTCGACTCCATTGTGCGCCAAATAGAGATGGCTTACGCCCACGACGAAAGCGCCGATTCCATCTTCGCACTCACCGAGCAGCTCACCAAGCTGGCGCAAGCCGACACGGCTTCGCACCTGAAAAAGGCTCGAGCGGCGCTATTTCGCGCGCGCTACTGCGACCGCTTCAGTCCTTACACCGAAGCATGGAAGAGCGATGCCGTGGATGAAATCAAAAACGCTTATCGCGCTTACGGCGACACAACTTCGTATCCCTACGACATTTTCCGCCTACAATACATAGAGCGAAAGCTACGACCGCGAAAGCTCGAACAGCGCTATTTCCACAACACACAAATGCTCCAACTTGCCCGCCAATTCGGCGATTCGCTTACCACTGCCGGCACGCTCAACAACATAGGGCTGGTGTATCTCAACTTGGGCGACTCCGCTGTAGCCCTATCCTATTTCAACCAAAGCCTACAACGCTTTCATGAGATGGGACTCGAGCAATGGGAGAAAAAAATACAACTATCGGTGGCACAGGTGAATACTCACCTCAATCCTCGCCTTCATGATAGCATCATGAACGACCTAGAAGCCTACGCCACCTCAAGAGCCGACACCTCATTCCTCACCATCATCCTCCACAATCGATACTCAAACCATGGCGACATTCGCTACATTATCAAAGCTTTGCCTTTGGTGGAACACAAACCCGGATACACCAACCAAGAAGCATTCTATAAAGGGCTCATTGCCAACGATATGCTCTCTATAGGCAAAATCGACTCGGCAGGCATACTCATCCGGCAAGCACAACAACTAATCTCACCCACCATCCTACCCGACTATGCCGCCACCATACACGGCATCTATGCATCTGTGCTCGAACGAGAGGGTAAATTAGATAGCGCACTCACCTACTACCATCGTAGCCAAACTATGAAAGACTCACTGCAAGAAGCACATGCCGGGCAAGATATTCTCAATTTAATCTCAAAAGAAAAAATTCGCCAAAGCCAAGAAGCAGCATTGAGAGAAAAAATGATCGACCGCCTATTCTATGTGGCGATTACCGTGGTGCTTATTTTCTTGGCATTAGCGGTGATTAGTATGCTACTGCGCCGACACAACAACCTGAAAATGGAGAAAATGAAATCGGACCTGCAACTTGCGCGCAACCAATTGCAACTTGCCTCCTCCCTCGCCATCGTGAAAGAAAACGATAATGCCATCGACACCACTATCAAAACCATCACCCACCTTATGGACGAGGGACGAATTCCCTACGCCGACGGTGCATCGGTGTGTAGTGCACTGAGAGCACACCTCTCCAACCGAGAGGAACTTGCCACTTTCCAGCAAGTGTATGCCAATGTGCACCCCAATTTCTTATCGCGACTGCTTGAAATTTCGCCAAATCTTTCCGAAAACGACAAACGCCTCGCCACCTACATAGCCATGGGAATGGACAATCGGCAAATAGCACGCGTGATGCGCATTGAATACAAATCGGTGATTACGGCACGCTACCGCTTGCGCACACGCCTCCACCTCAAAAAAGAAGACAGCCTCGAAGCACTTATGCAGCACCTATCGGAAGAATGAGTAACACCACGTCGGCTGCCCGAAAAGTTAACAAAGTTTAAAAAATCGGACAGAGGGGACTGTCCCTCTGTTCGATATTTTTTGGTTTGTTAACATTTTAGGGTGGCTGGCGGTGCCGGGTTTAGTAGGAAGGCGAGGCTTTGTAAAAAAAGCAGGGAGTATGGCGGAAAAGTCATAATTTGTGGGAATATTTTCATTATTTGCAGAAAATTGCGTCAATATGCAGTGGCGTATCACATTTTTTAATATATTTGAAAAATTTTTAAACTACTGGAAATATTTATTCACACGATGAGAAACTACTTATTGATTTCACTCTTACTATTTTGCGGAGTGACAAATGCAGAGACGATGAAGGAGGGAGTTTTGACCAACGTTAGGAAGCTCACCGACAGCTCTGAAAAATTTGAGAATCCAAAATGGTCGCCCGATGGTAGCTTGGTGGCTTTCACCAATTATGGCTACAACAATTTGTATGTGATGAACGCCGACGGTAGCAATATGCACCGCGTTTCGAGCGCTGCCGGTGTGGGCTTTGGCTATGAATGGGACGCCGATTCCAAGCACATTTTCGCCACCGATTTGCGTCACGAAATGGTGGCGGGGAAAAAGGCGAGAAAGCAAGCGCTTTGGTCGATTTCCACCGATGGCAGTAGCGAGAAGCTCTCCGAGGATGTTACGCGCATGAATATGGAAGCCAAACTCGCCGCCCGTTCGTTGAAGCAAAAACGCGCTGCTCGCGCCGCCCAAAAGGTGAGCCTATCGTGCGAGCGCGAGGGGCTGTACGTGATTTCCGGCTCGGGGCAAAAGACCCTTGTCAATGCCGGACCTTCGTTTTGCCCGGCTTTGTCGCCCGACGGCTCCAAAGTGGCGTTCAATCACGGCAACTTTGTGTGTGTGGTGAACATTGACGGCAGCGGCAAACAGCAACTCGACCGCGGTTTCAACCCCGTGTGGGCCAACGATAGCCAAGTGGTGTATGAGCAAAGCACCGACGATGGCCACACCTACACAGCCAGCGATTTATATATCATCCGTGCCGACGGCTCGCAAAAGAAAGCGCTCACCGCCACCAGCCACTTGATGGAAATGTGTCCGGCTATCAGCGCCGATGGCAGCAAGATTGTGTTCACTTCGTTTAACGACGGTCAGGTGTATTGCGCCGACTTTAAATAATGATTCCGACATGAAAAAATTACGCTATATATTGATTATGGCATGGGCTGCATTGATGCCCTTTGCCGCGCAAGCATCGTGGGAAAATTATGTGGTGGTGCTCGACCCCGGGCACGGTGGCGACGACCCCGGCGCATGCTATTCGAATGGCATCTATAACAATCAAACCGAATCGTGGCTCGCACTGCAATGCGCATCGAAAGTGTACGACAAACTCACCGCTATGGGCGCCGACGTGTATATGACCCGCTGGGAAGACGATTTCGATGGCGAAATCGACCTTTCGCCACGTAGGGCATATTGCTACACCTATGGGTCGGACGTGTTCGTTTCGTTTCACCTCAATGCTGCCAACAGCTATGCTCACGGCACCGAAACGTGGTATTACTACGACAGCAGCTACGACTTGGCATCGAGCGTGCAAAACGGGCTCATCACCAATTTCACCGAGCAAGAGGGCAATGGCGGTTTTTCCGTTTCGGACCGTGGCATCAAAAATAATGGTTGGACGGTGATTACTGCCGGCTCGGCATATCCTTCGGTGCTCACCGAAGGATTGTTTGTAGACTGCTACGACGATTGGCAACTCATTCAAGACACCTCAAGCGCCGGCTTCTACTCGTGGGTGGACGGCCACTTGAAAGGTATCTACGACTATCTCAACAACTATGGCTACTATTCCGTGACCGAACCATCCTACTACAATGGCGGCGGTGGCAGCACTCCGGCTTCCGACCCCTACATTGCCGTGAGCACCAACACCGTGTATTTGGAATGTGAAGCCGGGCAAACCGCCTCAGCCACCGTGCAAGTGAGCGGCAACAAACTGAACGGCTGGTGCTCCGTTACGCCAACCGACGCCTGCAACGGCGTGTTCTCCGTCACCCCCTCCGGACTGAATGTGGCAGGATATCCCGACTACAATTTCACCGACGAAAATCCGCAAATCACCATCACATTCACCCCATCGGCTGTGGGCGAATACTATGGAGACAACAATGGCGACGGCTACAACGACTACGTGATTACGCTCAAGAGCGTGGACACCGAGGGCAACGATGTGTATCAGTGGATTAATCTCAAGGGTGTGGCCACCGCTCCCCCATTGTCGTTTGCCGAAAAATGGAACTTCAGCGACAAAGCAGGCACAGCAGCGCAAAGCGATTGGGACGCCACTAAGGTGCGCAACATGGCTTACTACGACGGGCGCCTGTATCTCGTGTACGAACATTCTATGATAAAAGTGGTGGATGCCCGCACCGGCAAATTCCTCTATAATCTCAACAACACCGGCGTGGAAGGCGGCATCCTCAACCTTTGCGACGTGCGCCCCTTCGGCGGGAAAATCATTGCCAGCAATTTGGCAGGTATCGACGGCTCGGGCAACACTCACGATTTAAAAATCTACACGTGGGACAATGCTGTGGATGCTCCACAAGTCACCACCATCGATTATGCCACCCTGCAAGCCAACAATATCGTGCGCTTAGGCGACTACATTGAGGTGGGTGGCGATTGGACCACCGAAGGCAGCCGCATCATCTTTGCTCACGACAATTATGGCAAGGTGACCGGCGTGACCGGCGGCACACAAATTGTGGAATTCCCCGTAGCGAACGGCACCATCGGCACATCGCCAAGCAAAATTGTGGATGTAACCGACGATGGCACCATTCTGAAGGCAAGCGCATCTATCAGAGCTTATCCCACCGACTACGGCTATATGATTGATGGTTCGCAAATTCCCGCCACCAAAATCGATGCCGACGGCAATGTGCTCGACAGAATGTCGGGATTGAAAACCTGGGGCAATGCCTATCGCCAATTCGACTACGATGGCACCACTTATGCGATGATGCTCGATTTCAACGATGCGCTCTATTCCTCCACCGACGCCAACGGCAATCCTACTCAAACTTCCGACGATGCCGCCAAAAACTACACCGGCGGACACATGAAATTACTGCAAATCACCTCCACCGACTGGAGCAACTCGTTCTTCTCACCCAAGCGAATGGCAAGTTATCCTGCCGGCGGACTATCCGACTCCCGTCAGAATCTTAACTGTACCGGTAATATCCAAATCAATCAAGATGGCGACAATTATGTGGAAGCATGGGTGCTGAGCACCAACCAAGGCATTGCCTACTACTATACCGGCAATCCTCCCGAAAGCACCATCACCGACCCCACTATCAGCGCTTCGCCCTCTGCTTTGGCATTTAGCACGGCAGTGAATGAAAGCCAAGCGAAAACGGTGAATGTGACGGGCAGCAACCTCACCGGCGCCATTACCGCCTCGCTTTCAGGCGCTAATGCAGCGATGTGGACGGTTTCGCCGGAAAACATCAGCGGCAGCGGTAGCATCAGCGTCACTTACCTGCCCACCGCCAAAGGTAGCCATAGCGCCACGCTCACCCTCTCGTCGGCAGGTGCTACCGATGTGGAGATTGCGCTCACAGGCGAAGCCACCGTGGCACAAGTGATTGAAGGCTACAGCCTCGCGCAGAACTGGGCACACACCTCCGGTCACCTCACCGCCAACACCAACAGCCGTTGGGCTACCGCAATGGATGGCAAAATATATGTAAACGACCACGCCAATTCCAAGCTCTACTACTGGTCGGAATCCGGCATCACCGACACCGGCATCACTTCCGCTGCCGGCACCGCCATCACCTCCGACCAAGCCGGCAACATCATTCTGCCCACCTCATTCTACTCGTCGGGATGCACTTCAATGAAGATTTTGCCCGCCGGTGGCAGCGAATTCCAAGCCATTTCGCTCACCCTTCCCGCCGACGTGACAGCCTCCACCCTGCAATATATGTGTAAGGCTGTGGGCAATGTGATGAGTGCCGAAGGGGGCGTAATCTTCGTGTTCCCAAGCGGAGCTACCAAAGTGGCTAAAATCATCATCGCCAATGGCCAACAAGTGTCGGCAACGGCTATCGACGTATCGCCGGTGAAATCCGACGGACAGTCGCTCGCACTGCCGCTCACCTCCGACGTGAACAGCGACCTGATTGCCGTACGCAACCGCACCTCCGACTACCAGCACTTCTATCTCAACGATTCCGGCACCTTCACCGCTTGCCAAAATCATGGCATCTCCACCACACAAGGCGGCACCATTTTCAAATTGGCTGACACCTATTTCGCTGTGGAACCCGTGATGAATGGCGATGCTTCAGATGTGGCGTACATCGACGGCTTCCAAGTGGTGAACTTGAAAACCAACGAGGTGGTGGCTACTCACCAAGCTCAGCTTTCGGCAAGTGCTTGCAAACCCAACCCCAACTGCATCACCGCTGAAGTGGTGGACGACAAAACGGTGAAACTGTATCAATACGTGCCCGGCCAACTCGCCGCACAATACTCCTTCACCATCTCCACCAAAGATGAGCCAGTGGAGCTGGATATCACCAGCGTGACGAGCCTCGTGAACTACATCATTGGCAGTAGCACCGAGGCAGAAAGCTATTTCGACTACAACGCCGACGGCAACATCGACATTGCCGACGTAACCGCCATCGTGAACGCCATCCTGAAATAGCCATAGCCCACACCCAGAATATGATTTGAACAAGGGGATATTTTTCCCCTTGTTCATTTTTTTTCCTGACTTTGACAATGGGTCACCCAAATTAGAAATTTGAGGGTAGCAGTGG
>JBJECV010000047.1:0-2925 GCA_051871435.1 Sodaliphilus sp.
CAATCTCCAAGCTGCGCTCCGGCTGCGCCTCCGCTTGCATGGAGTTAACCACAATACGCCATCTCCGATGGCGGTTGGGGAAGCCTACCCCGGTCCCTCCATGGGGATGGAAGGAAATAGCCTAACCCCGGCCCCTTCCCTTCAGGGAGGGGCCGGGGTAGGCTTCTTTTCCACCGGTAATCAAAGGGAATCAACACCCGAGTCACTCTTCCCCGTGCTGGATTCGCACCCATTACTGCCAAAGGCATGTCCCTACCGCCGACTGGCCACCCCGGAGCTCCTACATGGCTGATACCCAATCACTTCCCTTTGTGGATAGCCAGGAGGTGGGGAGTTAATATACCTATAGTAGCTATCTGTTATCTGCTAACGGCTAACAGTTAACAGCTATCTGCTAACAGCTAATGGCTAACGGCTCACAGCTAACAGCTACCCAATCCACCACGCTATTTCCAAAGGAGGTCGTAGTCGGTTTGGATGGTGCGGTAGGCTTCTTTTAGTTTGTTGACAGCTTCGTTGAAGATGGATTCTTTATTGTCGTACCATTGCATGGGCGGATACCAGAGCACATCGTTGCGCTTGGCAGCTTTTGCAAAGTGTATGCCGGCAAAGAATTCCGATGGCAGCCCTTTGTCGGTTTTGGTCATCATAAACCCTCGGGTGGTTTCATGCAAACGCTTGTCGTCGGTATTGAGCCATCCGTGATCCTTAGAATAGGTTTGTGCATTGCCAAAGTCGAATTCTCCGGTTTTTTCGTTCACGTTGAGCATCTCCACGCGATAGCGTCGCTTAATCAAATCCGGCGTGGTGTAGCCGTTGATAGCCATCAAGCCATTGAACCACAGCATTGATAGCGGGTCTTTGGCTTTGATTTTGATTTTGCCCAAACTGATGCTGCCGGCATCGAGCACCATATATTGCTTGCCCGAGGCTTGGTCGTGCTGATAGCCCACAATGCGGAATGGTGCAGCAAATATGTAGCAACTTGCAGCCTTAGAATCAAAGAGATAGGTGGGGTCGAACATTGCCACCACGAAGCCGTAGGTGTGTTCGCCGTAAGGCGAGGCGATATTGGGTGTAGAACTGATTTCGCCATAGAAGGTGATGTCGATGGGCGAGCCGTCGAAGTCGGTGTGTTGCACACCTTGGTAGCAGTTGGTCCACTTGGGCGCCTCCACAGTGTCTTTTTTGATGAAATTCACCTCCACTTTGGTGTCGCTTGTCACGGCAAACGAGGGTTTTGACACTTTTTTGCCGTTCACTACGATGCTTGAGCAACGCCAATCTTTGTTGGGCATTGGGGTAATGGTGGTGCTTTCGCCGTGCTCGTATTCGGGTCCGCCACTCACTGTGGCTGTGCCGCCCTCTTTGGGGTTGCACACCAGCTCCACTTTATATTTCACGGTCACCGTTTGTGTCGGCCCGATTTTCTCTACCGGCGGATAGGGGGTAGGGTGTGGCGGTAGCGGTTCGGGTGGGTTGGGACCCGGAATGGGCTCGGGTTCCCGGGGGATTAAGCTCCAGTCGCTGTTTGTGAAATCTGCTTCGGTGAAAATCCAGGTCACCTCGCCCGATGGACGGATAAATCCGGCAAAGGTTTTGCCATTCACTTTACCCTCAAACACCGACAGCTCGTGTTCATTAAAAGCGGAAAAGTTCGAAATGAAGTGGGCACCATGGTTTTCCGCCCATTCGGTGAGCACGAGCTCGCCTTTGTGGTTCACCACATGTTCACCTGCGTATGTGGGCATATAGCCGGTGGGGTAGGGCGTGATTTTTTCAATGTCGCTTCCGGAAACCACATCGGTGGAAAACTCTCTCACCACATTCATATCTTTGTCGATGAGCACGGCTTTATAGTTCTGCACCGCAAATGCCATGCCCTCGCGAAAACTGCACGCTCCGTTGAATTCTTTCAGTTTCGTGCCTTTGGCATCGTAGAAGTCGCCGTCAATGTTGATGCGGCCATCGTGCATATCGCCGAATTTTAGCAGTTTGTAGAGGTCGCCGCGACTGCAATAGGTTTTCACACCAAATTGCTTCTCTCCTTTGGTGTTGATAAGCGCCGGGCCCTCTTGATTGAGCACCAAGGCATAGCCTTCGTGAAAATCTTTTACTGCTTCAAATTGCGGCGCGATTTTGATATTGCCGTTGGCATCAATGAAGCCCCATTTATCGTCGGCCGATTTGAAGCCTCTGAGACCTTCGCTCAGCGGACGAATGGCTTGCTGATATTCTTCTCCGCCCACCGATAACTGGGTGTAGACGGGGTTGCCTTTGATGTCGATAAAGGTCCATTTATAGTCGGCTTTTTGCATCAGTGCGAGCCCGTCGCAAAATTGGGTCATAAATTTGGTGCCGGGCGCCATTTCTTTCATTTTGCCATTGGCGTAGAGTATGTAGTATTGATACTTCCATCCGGGGAGCTGCTTCCTCACCACGGCAGCGCCGCCATTGAAGCGCGGCTTGAGAAATTCGTAAGTGGGCAATTCCCATTCGTCGTCGAATAGACACCGACCATCGTGGAGGAAAAACGTGAGGCGCTTGTCTTGCTGCACATAGAAAATGCCTTCATACTCGTTCGATATGTTGGTCACGCCGCCCCATCCTCCGGATATTTTGGGCAGCACCATGTAGTGGGTTTCGCCCGTTATGTAGGGCGTGGCTATAGGCGAAGCCTGCATAGAAGTCGTTGCGGCAATCACCATCAATAGCAAAATTGAGACTGTAAGTCGTAATGATTTCATATTGGTTGACAGTTTTTGAGGTTACATGGTCAAAGATACAAATTTTATCAATAATTTCCCAATAATCAGCAAAAAAAATGAACAAGGGGAAAAATATCCCCTTGTTCAAATCATATTCCGGGTGTCCTGACTTTGACACCAAATTTTGGGACGCTTCTCTTAACTTCTGATAATCAGA
>JBJECV010000048.1:0-13373 GCA_051871435.1 Sodaliphilus sp.
TAACCGCGCTGGTCAACCTCATCCTCTAAGCCCCCGCTCCGCCACAAGCAAAGCCCCGAAATGGATAGAAAAAGGAGAAAGATTTTGATACAATTTATGTGGTAAAAAAAAATGCCACCTCTTAGTTGCGAAACCGCCGTTTCGGAAACGGCGGTTTCGCAACTAAAAATCATACTATTAGTTCCCATTCAAAGCTCGTTATAAATTCTCAATCCACACATCCCGTAATAGGTGGTTGGCCGATTGACACAAGAAGAAGAAATGTGCTTCTAATGTAATGCTAATGACTATATGTTCAAGGAAAATTTGTTATCTTTGTGGGAGTGGGAGTTATTTGTTGGGATAGGATAGTTCGGATTTTGACTATTTTTGAGGTGGTGGGGTTTTAAACCAATGGGGTGGTAAATGGGTCTTAAATGCAAAGAAAATGATTACGAACCCGTACGCTTGCCAAATAGGCTTCGTACACAATAATTTAACAACTATGACTACAGCATTACTCAGAAATTCATTACTTGCGTTGATGCTCGTTGGAAGCATGGCAGTGGGAACAGATTCACTTGCGCAAGGACGCCGTGGTGGTTTTGGAGGAAACCGGAGTCAATCCACCACTCAACAAACGAGCAGAGGCAACAGCTCCGCTTCTCGCTCAAGTGCAACACAAAGCAGATCCACCAATTCGGGCAAACAATATGAAAGCCGTGGCACGAGCCAATCGGCATCTAAATACAGCACTCCGCCGCGCAACAGCAATTCCGGCTCGGCTCAACGCCAAGGTAATGCGCCGGTTTCGCGCTCGTCGCAAAACAGCAATCGCCCGCACTATAGCACTCCTGCCAATAGTGTGAGCCGCGAACAACACAGCGCACCGACTCAGCAACGGCAAGCAACCACCAACCGCGGAAGCGACCGGTCCAATGTAGGCAATCGGCCCAACAATGGCAACGACCGGCCCAATGTAGGCAATCGGCCCAACAATGGCAACGAACGCCCCAATGTAGGCAACCGTCCGAACAATGGCAACGACCGTCCCAATGTAGGCAATCGGCCCAACAATGGCAACGAACGCCCCAATGTAGGCAACCGTCCGAACAATGGCAACGACCGTCCCAATGTAGGCAATCGTCCCAACAACGGCAACGACCGTCCCAATGTAGGCAATCGTCCGAACAATGGCAATCATCGTGGCGACCGCGATTATGGCAAGGACTATGACGGACGCCGACCGGGCTATCACACTCCGCATCACAACAATCCGCGTGGCTACAAGAATCATTTCAACGACCGCTACCACGACCATTATCGCCACAACGATTGGAGCTGGAGCCGTCCATGCCCACCGCCTCATCGCCCCTGGCGTCCGGCTCCTTGGAGAGTGCATCGCCCCATCGTTCCCTCAGGTTGGGTTTGGTATCATTCTGCACCCCGCATCTACAGAGTGCTCGGATTGCAATTCGGCACCGTGTTCACCGTATCCATCAACCACCTGTTTACCTACGGATACAACATCGATGGCTACTACGACAATGTGATTTACCTGCGCGACGTGCCAATGCTCAACTACAATTGGACCAATGTGATGCTCAACTATGCCCCCGGCGGCGGTTTCACCTCTGCCATGTTTAGCAACTCATTTGCTGCACGCGACCTCAACATGTTCAACCGCCTCTACAGCACACTTTGCTCCACCTACGGTAGCCCGGTGGAAGCTCACACCAACACCTACGAAGGCACCGTGAGCTGGTGGGGCGGCGAAGGCCAAGGATTCGTAACGCTCAACTACTACACCGATTCTGCCGGCCGCTTCTTCACCAACCTCACCATCGGCAGCTAACCGCCACCATATTTTCTCACCTCATAAGCCACCTCGCCCACGAAAGCGAGGTGGCTTTCTTTTTCCGCCCGGCAGCACATCGAAAAACGAGCATAAGGTTAACGCCCGGTAGCACCCCATTTGCCACAAAAAATCGGAGCGTAATCTCAATTTATAACTATGTGTATCAACACATTATCTGCAACCACATTGCAAAGGGACGGTTCTTGCAATGTAATCGCACTCATATCACTGAATATCAGGTATCTAACAGCATATTTATATGCAGAGTTTATATGTTAAAATATTATAAATAATTGTTGATAAAACTCTATAATTAACTGTAGTTTAACGATATAACCGAATTTACATTGCAAGAACCGTCCCTTTGCAATGTTAATGCTTGGGTAGAGGGAGCAAATTGGGTGGTTTGGAGGGATTTCGGGAGGATTTGGCTTTGGTTTTCGTTATTTTTTGTAACTTTGTGGGTTAGGATGGTGGTTTCCGGCTTTTGCTGCGTTGCGGCGAGGTGTTATTTGGGGAGCCAGTTTAATAGAAGCGCCTATGGAATTGCTCACTTTAAATGAAGTAAAACGAAAAGAATTGGAGATTCTGAACTATGTGGTGGCGGTGTGTCAACGCCTCGGTTGCCGCTACTACCTCAGCTATGGTTCCCTGTTGGGTGCTATTCGCCACCGTGGTTTCATTCCGTGGGACGATGATATCGACATTTCGATGCCGAGGGCTGATTACAACAAATTTTTGGGATGGGTCTGCACCCCGGGCAATGGCGATGCGCGGTTCCTAACGCTTCATCCCGGTTGCGAGGGTTATCCCTACCATTATATCAAGGTGGTGGATACCACCACGCGCTTAATCGACACCGATTTGAGCGATTTTGCCGGCAACGGGCTTTGGATTGACATTTTCCCCTTAGACGGGGTGAACACCCGCAAGGTGACCACGCAGAAAAAATTGGCAAAATATTTTAATTTGTGCCGTGCTTCCGCCTCGTTCAAGGAGTGCCCGCCGGGCAATAAGCCTTGGCGATGGAAAGTGTGCAAATGGTTGGGTCCCAGATTCTTTGCACGCCTCACCACGTGGATGAGTGCGCGCCTGCCTTTCGACGAAGGCGAATATGTGGCACATATTCCCACCGCCACCACCTACCTGTTCCCGCGCCGCTTATTCAGCGAGGTGATGGAGGTGGAATTTGAGGGTTGCCGCTTTACAGCGCCCAAGCACTACGACGAATATTTGCGCATCCTCTATGGTGATTATATGCAAATTCCGCCCGAAGACCAACGCATCACCCACTGTGTGAAAGCGGTGGAAGTGACTCCCGAACATTGATACACTGACGATTCTAAAAAAAAACATTCATAGATATGCAAGCTATAATTCTTGCCGCCGGCATGGGCAAACGCCTCGGCGAATATACAAAGCAAAACACCAAATGTATGGTGGAAGTAAACGGCCGAAAACTCATCGACCGCGTGCTCTGTCAGCTCTCGAACCTGCAACTTTCGAGAGTGGTGATGGTAGTGGGCTACGAAGCCCAAAAGCTGATGGACTATGTGGGTAACGACTACCGGGGGCTGAAAATTGAATATGTAATGAACCCCGTATTCGACAAAACCAACAACATCTATTCCTTAGCGCTCGCCAAAGATTACCTCCAAGCCGACGACACGCTGCTGATAGAAAGTGATTTGATTTTCGACGACGAAATGCTCACCAAACTCATCAGCCACCCCTTCCCCAACTTAGCTTTAGTGGCTAAGTATGAAACGTGGATGGATGGCACCATGGTGTGCATCGACGCCGACCACAATATCGTGAACTTCGTGACAAAGGCTGCGTTCAACTATCAGAATGTGGAACAATACTACAAAACGGTGAACATCTACAAATTCTCTAAAGAATTTTCTCAGCAAAAATATGTGCCGTTTCTCGATGCCTATTGCAAGGCAGTGGGCAATAACGAATACTACGAAAATGTGCTCCGCATCATCTCTTTCCTCAATAGCCAAGAGCTGAAAGCACTACCCATTGAAAATGAAAAGTGGTATGAAATCGACGACAAACAAGACCTCGACATTGCCGAGGCGCTTTTTGCCGACGAATCCGATATTTTGCGAAAATATTACGGGCGCTTCGGAGGCTTCTGGCGTTTCCCAAAAATGCTCGATTTCTGCTATTTGGTGAACCCCTATTTCAATGAATCGCGCATTATCGACGAGATGGAAGCCAACTTCCGCACACTCATTGCCGAATACCCTTCGGGCATGAAAGTCAACACGCTTTTGGCGAGCAAATGCTGGGGCGTGAAAGAGGAGTACATTGTGCCGGGCAACGGCGCCGCCGAACTCATCAAGGCGCTGATGGAAATGCTTGAAGGCAGCATTGGTGTTACGCGCCCCACCTTTGAGGAATACCCCAATCGCACCGATGCCCATCGCCTCGTAACCTTCGTGCCTCAAAACCCTGACTATCGCTACACAGCCGACGATTTGATAGGCTTCTTCGGCGCCCATCATGCCGACAACCTCATCCTCATCAACCCCGACAATCCTTCGGGCAATTTCATTCCCACTGCCGATGTGCTAAAATTGGCGGCTTGGTGCGAAAGCGTGGGCACACGCCTGATTGTGGACGAGAGTTTTGTGGACTTTAGCGAGGGCTATCTCCACAATTCGCTACTCCACGACCACATCCTCGAAGCCTATCCCCGCATGCTGGTAATGAAAAGCATATCTAAGAGTTATGGCGTGCCGGGCATCCGCTTGGGCATTCTCTGCTCTGCCGACACCCACATCATTAGCGGCATCAAAAAGAAGGTGAGCATTTGGAACATCAATTCGTTTGCCGAATTTTTCATGCAAATTTTCACCAAATACGAAAAAGAATACATCAAGGCGTGCGACAAGTTTATCGCCGAGCGCAACGATTTTGAGGCCCGGCTCCGCCAAATCTCGTTTCTGCGCGTGATGCCATCGCAAGCCAATTATTTCCTGTGCGAAATCCTACCGCCCTACAATGCCAATGCGCTGGTGCTAAAAATGCTCAAGCAATACAACATACTCACCCGCGATTGCTCCACCAAAGGCGGCTTCAACGGCAAGCAATATATGCGTATAGCCGTGCGCAACCACGCCGACAATGCGCGCCTGATTGACGCATTTAAAGAAATTGAAACAGAAAACCATCCCCCAAAATAACGCTGCGCAATGAAAATCATCACCCAACAAGAAATTAAGGCTTTGAACATATCGCCGGAAGTGTGCGTGGAGTGGATTCGCGAGAGTTTTGCTATGAAAAAGCAGGCGCAACTGCCCGCCAAAATCAGCGTTCACCCTGCCGACACCGATTTCTTTACCTCTATGCCTTGCTTGCTGCCCAACCCTGCCACTTCAAGTGTGAATTTCCAAAGGCAATATTTCGGCATTAAGGAGGTGCACCGCATACACGGCGCCGTGCCAAGCCTCGGCAGCGATATGATGCTCTACGACGCCACCACCGGCGAACTGCTCGCACTCCTCGACACCGACTGGATTACCACCATGCGCACCGGCGCTGTGGCAGCGGTTTCGGCTAAGGCTCTGCGCAAAACCGACGCCTCCACCTACGGATTTGTGGGCTTGGGCAACACCGCCCGCGCCACAATGCTCTGCGTGCTGGGCGCCGAGCCCGAAAAGCAATTCAAGGTGAAACTTCTAAAATACAAAGACCAGGCGGAACTGTTTATGGCTCGCTTTGCCAACTACCGGAATGTGAGTTTTGAAGTGATGGACAATATCAACGAGATGACACAGACGGTAGATGTGCTGGTGAGCTGCATTACCAGCGCCACCGGACAGATGGTGAGCGACCGGGCGTTGCTGCCGGGCATCACCGTGATACCGGTGCACATGCGCGGCTTCCAGAATTGCGACACCACATTCGACCGTGTGCTTGGCGACGACACCGACCATGTGCGCGGGTTTAAATATTTCAGTCAATTTAAAGCCTACAACGAGATTGGCGAGGTGCTGTCGGGCGCAGACCCGGGCCGCACTTCCGACCAACAGCGCATTATCGACTACAACTACGGGCTTGCGCTACACGATGTGGTGTTCGCCGCCAAAATCTACGAACTTCTGGAACATGATTCGAAGGTGGAGTGCGTGACGATGGTGAAAGAAACCGAAAAATTCTGGGTATAAGATGAAAGTTTCGATTTTGGTGCCGATTTATGGCGTGGAGCAATATGTGGAGCAATGCGCGGTGTCGCTCTTTGAACAATCGTACGATGATTTGGAATACATATTTGTGGATGATTGTTCGCCCGACCACAGCATTGAGGTGTTGCGCCGCACGCTCGAAAAATATCCGCAGCGCCAAGGACAAGTGCGCATCATTGCCCACGAGCACAATCGCGGACTCGGCGCCGCACGCCACACCGCCCTCGAAGCCGCCACCGGCGAACTGGTGATGCACGTAGATAGCGACGACTACCTCTTGCCACACGCCGTGGAGCACCTTTGCGCCGCTATGGAGCAATCCGGCGCCGATGTGGTGGACGGTGGCTACATCACCGTAACCAACGGAGTGGAGGGCTCCCCTATTCCCCCTTTCCACGGCAAAAAGGAAACTTACGTGAAATTGATGCTGTGCCAAAACATTGTGTTCAATCGCATTTGGGGACGCCTGTATCGCCGCGAGCTCTTCACCCGCACCGGAATCAACTCAGTGGAAGGCATCAATTATGGCGAAGACTATGTGGTGGTGCCGCGCCTGCTGATGAGCGCCAAGCGCCACTATATCGATGAACCGGTGTATGCCTACCGCTTCGACAACGCCACCTCCTACTCCCATAGCATCAATGAAAAGCACAATCGTTCGCTCTACCGTGCCCACGCCATAGTGATAGACTATTTTGCGCAGTACGACACCGCCGGCACCTATCGCACCGCGATGCAGATGGCCACCCTCGCTATGGTGCGCCACGCTCGGCGCTACGAAGGCCATTGCCACAACCTCGACGCCATCTGCCCCACCCCGGTGAAAGGCATCGCGCCCAAACTCTGCAACGCCCTCCTCCGCAGCCACCTCATCCCCTTCAGCCTCAGCAACACCCTCTACCTCGCCTTCCGCCGCCTCTACAAGATAGCTGTGAGCCGTTAGCCATCAGCCGTTAGCCGCAAATAATTGTGCATTGTGCATTATGAATTGTGCATTATCGGTAGGGATTCTTGGTGCCGGGGATGTGCATGCAGGTGGTGCATTTGGAGTGCCAATGCTTGGAATAGTAGCCGCAATGGGGGCATTTTGAGCCTTGCGAATTGTAGTAGCCCACGAGTTGGCTGCGCGGCTGAGCGTATTCCGGCGACCGACCGCCTTGAAAAAGGCGTGTACCACTGCAGTCGGGGCACGTTTTTTTGCCCGACGAGCGACGGCTACTGTTTCCTTCATTGCCATAATAGGTATCGTTCACGCCACCGTTGTAGTTCACTTTTTCTTTGCTAATCACATTGCCACGCGCATCCAACCAGGTTTCGCCACCAATCGCATAGCCGGGATAGGGATTATTGTTTTGGGTGCAATAGCATTTTTTTGAGCCTTTGCAGATGGCGCAAAAACCTGTGCTATTACATAAAGCGCATGGAATGTAGGTGCCGTAGCCGGCCGAAATGATGCCGCACTGACCGTTGCAAAGAGGGCAAAATCCGGCACCAAAACAATTGCCGCACACACCTGAGCCACGGCATGTGGGGCACAAGCGATAGCGCACCCGCTGCGTGGCGCCGCCGGGATGCTTGGTTACAATCACGAAGCCGCCGGGGAGTTCTTCGCGCCACGATTGGGTGGCTTGATTTTGCTTCACGGAAGGCTTTGGCGCACTGCGTTGCTGATTTTGATTGCTGTTTTTATTACTGTTATTATTGCTTCCGCCTGATCCGGTGCCCGTGAAAGTGATTTCATCGCTTTGTGCAATGTTTTGCTGATTTTCGTCGGTGATGGTCACCACCACTTTGTAGTCGTTTTTGCCGGAAAGGATATTGAGGTCAGCCACATAGGGTGCATACCAATAATCTTCGTAGTACGCATCATCGTAGTCGGGCTTATAGTCCCATTTAAAATAGGGTGTTCCCGTGTTGGATTTGTATTGGCTATTCACATTATGCCATTTGCCCGACGGCCCTTTAATCCAAACGAGCATGCTGCCCGTTTTGCCGAGCATTCCTTCCACCTCAAATTCGCAATGCACCTTCATTGCTTTTTTATTATTGATAGTGACATTATGCTCCAGCCACACTTTGTGGATTTTAGCCGTGGCAGCCCAAAGGCCGATGGAGGCAAACATAGTCAGCAAACTGAATGCAAAAAATTTCCGTTTCATATTCCGGATTTATTCTTCTTTGTTAGCGATATAGGATAGCACGATGGCAGATGCATCGGGGTTTTCATTGATATAAAGTTGCACCATCCGGTTGTGGCTTTCGTAGCGGTAGCCCACGATGTCGGCCGCCCCTTCGGCTGTGGAGTGCCCAATCACCATGCGCTGCATGGCGTAGGATTGAGAGAGCGTGTGCAGAATGTCGGCAAATCGTTGATTAACGGCATCTTTCGTTGCTTGATGCGAGCGGAACGTGATGCAATAAAGCCCATTGCCATCGAATTCTATTTGCAGATTTGCCCATCGATAGCCGAGGAAATTGAAGCCGGTGGTGTCGGTGGGCGCCAGGATTTTGAGTTCGCAATAGTCGCCGTTATCTAAGGAGATGGTGTCGAAGCGGCTGTCGGCTTCGTGCGAGGCGGCATCCACAAAATGCTGCTGATAGAGCGCATCGAGCACTTCCTGCTTAGGCTGATTGAGCTGCACCTTCCCGAAGAAAGTGTCCTGAATATCGGAGTCACTTTTCGAAGAACAACTCCAACACATAGCGGCAACCATCACACTAATCAATATGCGTAGAATCATAAGCGAATTTTTTAGAAGTTAAGATGAATGTCTTTTTGCTCCAATCTCCAAAAGCTAAATGGCTAAAAGCTAACGGCTAATATCTATCTCCTTCTTGCGGTTTTCTTTTTTGGGGTGGTAAGGCGTTTGAATTGCTTCAGCACATCGCATTTCGACACAAAAGTTGATACACGCGTGGGGTTGGCATTGTAAAACGCCAACAAATTCTTCATCTCGGCATATTGCGGTGTGGCTTTGCTCACCTTTTGCACGGCACGGTAGTTTTTGCCCACATAGTCGGTGTAGATGAGCGGTTCGCCTTGAGGGATGAATGCCAATGCGTAGAGCGCCTTCTCTTTGGTGCGGAAATTGGTGGATTTGGCAGCCTCTCGCAGCAAATCGATGGCTTGCGCTTCAAAGAGCGCCTCATCGGTGTAGAGTGCCACGGAGTCGGCATAACTCACGCCATAGCGCGAGAGATACCAGCAATCGCCTTGCCTGCCGGCTTGGTAGAGCAGCGACGCCAGCAAGTAGGCATTTTCCGGCGTTTGCGGAGCATTTTCCACCTCAGCCACTTTGCGGCAGAAGTCGAGTTTTTGGTTGGTGCGCACTTGCATCGGTTCAAAAGCGTTGCGCACTGCTTGATGGCCCATCCAGCGCTCTTTGAGGAAATTGCGTTGCGCCATATAGGGGCTAATGTTTTGCTTGGAGATATAGCTCAGCGGCACCTTCTCCAGATAGGGAATGGCGGCTTGAAAATTGGCTTCACGGATGAATTTCGTGCCCGTCAAATCGTTGAATTCATCGTCGGAGAGCACTGAGCCGGCGTTATTGAGCAGCCATTGTTCCAAATCGGAGGTTTTTGGCGATGCCAAGTAGGTATGATAGCTGATGAGCTGTGCCGAGGTGGCTTGGTCGATAAAATTCCAATATTCGCCACGGGCTTCCAAGAGCGAAGTGCCGGGCGCCGGGTTGATAGACTTGCTGTCGGCAAATGCCAAAAGAGCGCCGGCAAGGTTGGTGTTGCCCATTTGGGTGCAGGCGGGCGCAAGATGGGTGTAGACGAAGCGCTCAATCATCTGCTCATAGTGGAGGTCGCCGCTTTTGCGCGCTTCTGCATCCTTCTGCGTGAGCCATTTCAGTTCGTCGTGGAGAGTGGAAAGATACGATTGCTTCAGCGCCGGATTTTTGCACATCACGGCAAGGCGACACACCCGGGCATTATCCTTAATGCGCTCGCTACCCTCCATTTGCATCGCCTGATTGAGCATTTGCAGTGCTTCTTGGTCGTTGCCGAGCATCGATTGCAAGAATCCGGCGGCGGCTTGCCACAGAGCGGGTTCTTTAGTTTTGCCCTCATTCACCACTTGGCGTGCGAAGCCAATGAATTGTCGAATTTCATCGTTGTAGATGCCGGTGGCTTCGAGATAGCGCATGGTGTCGTGGTCATCGTTATTGTCTTTGGTTTCTTGTGCATTGTTCACAAAGTCTTGCACGAGCCACTTGAGTGTGGGGGAATTGGCATCGGCTGCATATTCGCGCTGAATGCCTTGCAGATTTCGGCTATCCATCACGAGCCATTTAATGCTCGTCATATCGCCCAATGCGGCGTAGATTTTGATGGCATCGTTGCGCTTGCCTTCATGATTCAATGCGTGGGCAAAGAGGCCCTTCATCATATCGCGATACACGCTTTGTGGCGTGCGATATGCCTCGGTGACCCACAGCTTTTTATTCAATTCGGGTTGTTCGAGTGCCAAATTGCAACGCATTTCCAGCAGCAAATATTGCTGCGCATAGTGCTGCTTATTCTTATAAGCTCGTGCCACATTTCTGATATCACGCAAATCTTTTTGCAGCTGTGCAAGTCGTTCAGCTGTGGGATAAGTCCACACGTCGGGCTTGAGTTGAGCGCTGATTTTCAGATAGCGGATGAGCACTTTCAGGTAGTGGAGTGTGGCGGCATCATTCTTGCGGATGGCGGTTTGAATAATGGCGTTGGTTGAGGTGTTGAGCGAGGAAAGGTCTTCATTGCCGAGATAGTCTACATCTTCGGCGATATCGGTCTTTCCGGTGTACTTTTCCCAAAAAGCCACCATTTCGGCATATCCGGGTTGATTCCACTGCGTGGTGGGAAATACGCTAAACACGTAGTAGTTGGGCCTTGCAAAGGGTCCGCACGCAAGGGCAGCGATGGTGCTTGCCACAAAAAGACTAATGACGATAAATTTTTTCATATTCGGAGGGTTTGTATCGACGGATATTTTCGGCATTGAGGTCGAAAATAATCACTTGTTCATTGATATGAGGAGAAAATTCTTCCACGCGGCTTCTCACTGCTTCTATCAGCGAGAAGGGCACTTGGCGATAGAGGATTTCGTTGCCGGGATTGATGCGAACGGCATCGGCGGCGCCGGTGCTGCTCAGCAATTCGCGGCACGAAACGGCGAGATACGTGTCGACGGGTTTTGCCCTAAATAGCGTGGTGTCGGCGAGATTGGCTTCGTAGGCGATGCCTTTGAAGGTGGAGCCGGCAAAGAGTAATTTCCAGGCAAACACCGGGTAGGCGGCGCATAGGGGTAGCTCATAGGTGGCGAGATGCTTCAAATAGGGCTCCACTGCCGCCATATCGAGAATGGGGTTGGGGCATTGGCGATTGGTGGCATCGCCGGTGTTGTAGAGCATCAGCGCGCCGTAGTCCACCGGTGGCGGGGCTGTGCGCAGCTGGTGCAGGCGAATGGTGGCAGAGAGGCGGATGCTTTTTTCTTTGAGCAAAGCTCTCACCTGCTCAAGGAAGCGGAAATAGGCGGCTTCGCTACTCGCCGTCCAGTCGCAATCGAGTTGCACTTCTTGAATGGGAGCTACGCCATTCACTTCACACATAGTGAGGATGCGCGCCACCAGCAGCCGAGGAATGGAATCGAGCCGCGCCTTCATACACGGTTCGGTGATAAACACCGTGGGGATCACCTCCACACCGGAAGGAAGAGAGTCGGCAAAGCGGAGCGTGGCGTTGGGCTTAACGCTACCTTTGCCGTCGGGCACGAGGTCGAAAAAGCGCAAAAAGAGTTTTTTCACTTGGTGCTGTGCGAGGAATGCTCTTTCAGTGGAATCAAGGTGCGAGGTGGTGCGCCAATAGTAGGCACCATTAGCGGGGGCGGGCACTTTGCCCACTTTGTGATTGCAACTCGCAGCTGCCATCACCACCAAAATCCATATCCACCACTTTTGCAACATAAAGTTGGGTTGAATCACATTGATTGTTATGAAAAAAACAGCCCTCTTTGGCAGGGCAATTGCATCTCGTCACTTTTCTATTTGTGCAAATTTACTGAAAAATTCCATAGGATTTTGTATTTTTGCACAGAAAAATTCAATAGCACTGATGAAGCGAATTAAAATATGGATTGAAGCCATTCGGCTACGCACCTTGCCGGTGTCGGTGAGCGGTGTGCTTATAGCCGTGGCTTTGGCAAAATTCAATGGGGCTTTTCGCCTGGTGCCCTCGCTGCTGTGCGTGGCTTTTGCCGTGCTGGCACAAATTGTATCGAATTTGGCAAATGAATATTTCGACTTTAAAGCCGGCACCGACAAGAAAGGGCGCGTGGGGCCGCGCCGAGGGGTGACAGAGGGCGACTTCTCCCCTACCACGCTGAAGCGAGCTATGGTGGGCACACTCATTGCCACTTGCGCCATGGGGCTGAGTATGCTGGCAGTGGTGGACCCCGGCGAGAGTTGCGCCAATTGGCTACTTTTGGTGGGCGTGGGCGTGCTGGTGGCGGTGATGGCATTTGCCTATAGCGCCGGACCCTATCCGCTTAGCTACCACGCCTTGGGCGAAGTGGCGGTGATGGCGTTCTACGGGCTCGTGCCGGTGATTTTCACCTACTATGTGGTGGCAGGCACATTTCACCCCTACGCCGTGATAGCGGGCATTGCCATCGGATTTATGGGCGTGAATGTGCTGATAGTGAACAATTATCGCGATGTGGACGACGACCGCGAAGCAGGAAAACGCACCTCGGTGGTGGTGTTTGGACGCACTTTAGCGGCATTTGCTTATTTGCTCAACGGGCTACTGGCGCTCTCGGTGCTTGGCGTGCTGTGGGTGCGGCTATTTGTGGAATGGAGCTGGTGGATGCTCCTCCCTCCTGTCATCTACTTGGTGCTCCACCTCTCCACTTGGCACCGGCTCAAGCGTCGAACCGGCGCCTCCCTCAACCCCATCCTCGGCGCCACCGCCCGCAACATGCTCATCTTCACCATCCTCCTCACCATCCTCCTCTGGTAAGTTAGGGGGGATACAGCCGCTCTTCGCGCTTGGTGAGAGTTTTTTGTTTGAAATAAAACACTTGAAACACCTGCACCATTACCTCAAGGAACTCGGAGACTACAGATAAGGCGAGTGGTGGAGTAATGTCAATCCTATGCGGCACGATGAGAAATATCTGCTCATCAACCAAGGTTTTGCCGGCAAGCAACGCCTTATGCCTTTCTTCAACCGACAGAATAACGACGACCTAATCCTCGCCATTCAAGCAGCCGGCGTAAGCCGCGGCCGCAACGGTTTTCGCAAGGACAAAGGCGGCGAAAAACTTGCCGAGAGTGAAGAAGACC
>JBJECV010000049.1:0-13291 GCA_051871435.1 Sodaliphilus sp.
CCTCTAACCAAGCGCGAAGCGCGACTAACCAAGCGAGCCTGCGAGCGGCTAACCAAGCGATAGCGGCTAACCTTCAAATTGGTGTTTCAGCAGATGCGGAAACCTCACTCCCTTCCCTTCAGGGAGGGGCCGGGGGTAGGCTTTTTTTCAGGGAGGGGCTGGGGGTAGGCTTCGTTGACTTGTTGACTTGTTGACTCGTTGACTCGTTGACTTAAAAAAGTTAGTGCAAGAGGGCGAGGCCTCCTTCGGCAGTTTCTTTGTAGAGCGAGGGGAGGTCTTTGCCGGTTTGCTTCATCACTGCCACCACCTTGTCGAAACTCACGCGGTGCTTTCCGTCGGAGAAAGAGGCGTAGAGGTTGGAATCGAGGGCGCGTGCGGCGGCGTAGGCATTGCGCTCAATGCAAGGGATTTGCACCAGTCCGCACATCGGGTCGCAGGTGAGCCCGAGGTGGTGCTCCAGCCCCATTTCAGCGGCATATTCTATTTGCGAAGGCGTGCCGCCAAAGAGTTGACACGCCGCAGCGCTCGCCATAGCGCAAGCCACACCCACCTCGCCCTGGCAACCCACTTCGGCACCGGAAATGGAGGCGTTGGTTTTCACCACATTGCCAAAGAGTCCGGCGGTGGCGAGGGCGCGCAAAATGCGCATTTCGGAAAATTCTTTGCTGGTGTAGAGGTGATAGAGAACCGCGGGAAGCACGCCGCTACTGCCACAGGTGGGCGCCGTAACGATTTCGCCGCCGGCGGCATTTTCTTCCGACACCGCCAAGGCGTAGGCATACACCAAACCGCGGCTTTTCAGGCTGCCGGAATAGCCGTTGGCGTGCATATAATAGGTGACGGCTTTGCGGCGCACACCGAGCGGTCCGGGTAGCACACCTTCGGCTTCCAGTCCGCGCTTCACCGACGCCTTCATGGCTTCCCACACCAGCTTCAGATGGTGCCAAATGGCATCGCCTTCGCAATCGCCCACGTATTCCCAAAACGATTTTCCGGTGCGGTCGCTCCACTCCAAGATACTCTTGATGGTGTTCATATCGTAGACCTTTTCTTGGAATTTGGCTTTGCCTTCTTCGGCAAGGTTGCCGCCGCCGATGCTATACACCGTCCACTCTTTCAGCAACTTATCATTGGCATCGAAAGCCTTGAAAGTGATGCCATTGGGGTGAAAAGGCAGGAACACTTCGGGGTGCCATACGATGGATGTGGGCGCCACGGGTTCGAGAATTTCAAGCACTGCCACATCGGTGAGGTGACCCTTTCCGGTGGCGGCAAGCGAGCCGTAGAGCACCACTTCGAAGCGCGCCACGCCGCTTACCATCTGCACGAATTGTTCGGCAGCAAAGCGAGGACCCATGGTGTGGCTACTCGAAGGTCCGTGCCCAATCTTGTATATTTCTTTAATTGATTCCATATTGAGGGGGGGGTGTTTTAGAAGTTAAGAAGAGTTTTTTAGGAGTTAAGAAGTTAAGACGAATGTCTTTTTGCTTCTAATCTTCTCATTCTCAATCTCTAATTTCTAATCTCTAATTTCTAATCTCTTTAAAAAGTTCTATAAATTGGTTGGCGATGGTGGTGGCGGAGAATTTACGTTCCACCTCTTGGTGGAGCCATTGTCGGCTCACGGGGTTTTGGATAGCCCATTGCAAGCCGTCGGCAATGCTTTCCGCACTTTTGTATTCGGCAATGTAGCCGCTGCTTAGGTGGTCCACAATGTCGCGCTGTCCGCCCTTACCGAAGGTAACCGGCAGGCATCCGCTGGCTTGCCCTTCGATGAGCGTGCCGGGCAAATTTTCGTAGAGCGATGTGGAGAGCACGATGTCGCTGTGGCGGTAGAGGCAATTCAGTTCGGAGGCATTCACCACGCCCACCCACGTGTAGGGTAGCGCCACTTGCTCCAGCAACGCCTCATTCTTTATATCGCCATAAAGGATGAAATGGAGGTGCGATGCCAATTCGGGGCGATGGCGAGCAATATATTGCGTGGCTTCCACCATTTCGGGAAAACCCTTATTGTCTTCGTCGAGGCGTCGGGCACCCATAATCACCACGGTTTTATCAGCAGGCACGCCAGGATATGGCTCCGAGAGGCGCTCGTAGTGGTAGTCGTGCACGGGGAAAGCGTTGAAAATCATACGCACATCGGCATTCTTCATGATGGCACTTTTGCGGCACACGCCCTCCAGCCATCGGCTCACCGCCACAAAATGGATGGGCACCCGCTCGTAGAGCCGTGCCTTTCGCACTTGGGTGGTGGTGGAAAGGTCGCGCCCGTTTTTGCCGGTTAAGGGGCAGGCGCTACAAGTGCCCAAATAGCCCTTGCAGTCGAAAGCATGGTGGCACACACCGGTGCAATTCCACATATCGTGCATCACCCACACGATGGGTTTGCCCAAGCGGTGCAGTTGCTCAATGCCCTTGAGCGATGCTGTGGCTTGATTCACCCACGCCAGCACCACCACATCGGCATCTTTCACCCACGGGTGCGATGCCATAGGTGCGCCAAACAGACATGTGTCGATTTTGAAAAGTGTGTGCCGATTGAAGCCGTTGTGTAGCATCACGTGCAGGCGTTCAGCCAAAAAACGGCACTTATTAGCAAAGCGTGAGCCCAACAGCCCCACACGTTCCTCCGAGGTGAGACTCGGATGTGTGACCAGCATACGCGCGTCCACGCCCTGTTCTACAAGAGCATGCAGCAAGCGCAGCGACACCACTGCCGCCCCACCTGCTGAATCACTATGATTAATCAATACAATTTTCATAAATTTTTATGAGCCATTAGCCGTTAGGCTAATGCATAATTCATAATGCACAATTAGCTTTTAGCCGTTAGCCGTTTAGTGGTTGGAAGCAAGAAGACATTCGTCTTAACTTCTTAACTTCTTTAACTTCTTTAACTTCTAAAAAAACTCTTCTTAACTTCTAAAAAATATCTTCTGAATAAATCTTACTTTCTTCCGAAGTCGGCTGGGATTTGGCCCCACTGCTTGGTTTCCCATTTCAGCACCCTGTTGGGCGCCTCGTTTTCGGAAAGCCATTTTTCTGCCCTTGCAATCATTTGGTGGGCTTGGGCAAAGCGTGGCGTGTGGGCGAGGGTGGATTTGCACTTTTTATTCTTCACCCACAGCATCGCATTTCGGCTATCGGAATAAATCACCGTATGGGCGTCGCCCTTTTGCTTGAGCAGTGCCAAGGCATGCACAATGGCAAGAAACTCCGCAATATTGTTGGTGCCGGGAATGGGTCCGAAGTGAAAAATGGGAGGCATCTGCTCGTCGGCAAGCACCCACACGCCTTGATATTCCATCATCCCCGGATTGCCACTGCAAGCAGCGTCGACGGCGATGCCATGATGGTCGATGGGCAAAGCGAGCAACTCATCGAGGGAAAGGCGCCGCTTGGCTACCGATTTTTGGGTGGATGTGGCAGCTCGCTCCGGCGGCTGATAGCCGGCATGGAAAGCCTCGGTGGCTTCTTCCCTGCTTTTAAAGGATTTGTATTTGGCTTGTGGATAGCCGTGGATGCGCGCTTTGCACTCCTCCCACGAGGTGTAGACACCCGGCTCGGTGCCCACCCACACCACATAATATTTTGGTTTGCTTTTTGCCATATCACATTTGGGGTTTGAGCATAGTGGTTAGTGGTTATTGGTTATTGGTTATCGCTTGGCACACACGCCGGATTATCGCCCCACTCATCGTCTTTCCATTTCAGCACAAAATTCTGAAATTCATGGGTTTGAAGCCATCGATCGGCGCGGGCGAGCAATTGGGTGATTTTTTCAAACGCCGGCGATGCCGGAATTTGGGCGTTGCTCTTTTTTTTCTTCACCCATGCTTGCGCAATGCCATTGGAGCAATAAATGGCGGTGCGAAATTTGCGCTGACCGTGCAAAAACGCCAAGGCGTGAACGATGGCTAAAAACTCGGCGGTGTTGGCGCTACCCGCTATCGGACCGAAGCGGAAAAGTTCGGCACCCGACCACACATCCACGCCTCGATAGCCCACCATCCCGGCGCCTGCACTATAGGCACACACCACCACGCTACCGGGGTAGATGTCGGGAAAATTGGCATAATTCACATCCGAAGTTTCGGCATGCACAATGGCGCGAATCATGGCGTAGGGGTCGGAAGCCACATCTAATCCGCGCCGATACGCCTCAATGGCTTCTCGAGCGGAATCAAACGCCTTGTAGCGCGCACCGGGGTGATTGTGGGTGCGCAGGTAGCACTCCTCCCACGTTTCACAAATGCCCGATTCGGTGCCTTCCCACACCACATACCACTTTTTGCTATTCGTCATTGCTTCGATAGTTAGAACGAGCAAAGTTACAATTTTTTGTCGTAAATTTGCACTTATAGCACTAAATATAGTGTAACCCCTCCCGAAAAAGGCATCGCGAATATGGCTGTGGATTTGCTATTTTAATGGCATTTCGCTATTTTTGCAATGCATAATCACCAATCTATCTACGCCAGATGAATGATATCAACAAACCCGTAACACAAAAAGAGACCGACCACATCCTCTTTTCGCAAATTAAACAAGTGCTCGATGAAGCACGCCAACAAGTGGCGCGCTCCGTGAATTCCACTATTGTAAAAGCCTATTGGCAAGTGGGCAAATATATAGTGGAATATGAGCAACAAGGCAAAGGCAGAGCCGAATATGGCAAAGGAATAATCAACAACCTATCTCAACAGTTAATGAAAGAATATGGGGGCGGATTCTCTTGTGCTAACCTACGATATATGAAGCAGCTATATCTGTTATTCCCAATTTATCACTCACTGAGTGACAAATTAACATGGACACATTGGAGAGCCTTATTAAGGGTGCAAAACACCACTGCCCGTGAATATTACATACAAGAATGTGTAGCCGGCAACTGGAGTGTGCGCCAGCTTCAGCGCCAAATCAACACTTTGTAACCCCACTTTTTCTTATGAAGCATACTATTTTTTTGATTGGATATATGGGATGCGGAAAAAGCACCCTCGGAGCAGCACTGGCTGCAGTGATGAATGTGCCATTTATCGACCTCGACGACTATATTGAGGAAAAATGCGAAGCAAAAATCACCGAAATATTTCGCAAAGTGGGCGAAGCCGCGTTTCGCGAAATCGAACAGCAAGCACTTGACGAAGTGGCTGCCATGGAGTGCATCGTGGCTTGCGGCGGGGGCACCCCGTGCTTTGCCGGAAATATGCAACTGATGAACGAGGCAGGCATCACCATTTGGCTCACCACATCGGTGGAGCGCATTGCCGCACGACTCTGCTTGCCCGAGCAGAAAGCAAAACGCCCGCTTATCGCCAATAAAACCGACGAGGAAATTCTACAATTCGTACAGCACCAACTCGCCCTACGCCAACCCTTCTACAGCCAAGCACATCTCCAATTCGATTCCACCCAAATCGAAACCGCTGCCGAAACCCTCCACACAGCCAACCAACTCGCCGCCATCCTCCAAAATCTATAGCCCGACATCCGAAAAAAGTGGCGATAGTGTGCGAAATCGATAAAAAATCACACCGTTTTCGCACACTATCAGGGTGTTTTTTTTAGAAAAAGAGGGGAGAAGCAAAGAGGTGATCAAGGGTGATAGAAGTGGTGATTTGAGCGCCATACATACCCTCTGCTTGCCCAAATGTGGTGATGAGCGTAGGAATAATGGTCTTGGTAACACCTGTTTCGGTGCGGAACACATTGCGGCGATGCATAATTTTTAGATACTCTTCTTTATTTAATGTGTAGGTGGCATCGCTGTATTTCACCTCGCAAAGGTTGATGATGCCATCGGCACGGTCGATAATCAAATCTATTTGCGCACCGGGCACCGATGCCTTACTGCGCCAAGAATAACACTCGGTGGAAACTCCCACAATACCCAAAGCCTGCTTAATTTCGCGGATATGCGCCTTGCACACACGCTCGTAAGCCAACCCATACCACGTGTTAATTTCCGGTTTCCCCACATTCAGACTCCAAAATTGATGCCGAACGCCGGCATTTTCCACGAATGATTTATAGAAAATGGTATAAAAATCCACCAATTGGAAAATCGCGGAAGTGGTGCTCACCTTTTTTTTGCGAACAGGATTTTTGCATAAAAAATCGCAATACACCAAGTCGGTGAGCATATCACCTAAGTTGCCATTATTGCAGATGCCGGTGGCTTCCGCCAATTGCGTGCGAGTTAATCCTTGTGGATGTTTTGCCAAGGCGTCGATAATCTGCAAATAGGGTGCCGGAGTGCGAAATAACGACGAAAACAATCGCCTATATTCTTTGCGCAATTCGCCTTGCTCGCTGAAAAACAAGCGGTCGATGCCTTGCGCCGGACTTTCATTGCGCTGAAACAAACCTAAATAATAGGGAATGCCACCCATCGCCATATACGCTTGCACAATGCTGATGCGCTCCCACAAAAAGCCATTCGCTTTGAAAAAAGCCTCCGTTTCGCTAAGGGTGAATGGGCGAAGGAGTATTTCGTGGGTGATGCGGTCGTGTAATCCACCATGATTATCAATCACATTACGCACCATCCATGAGGTGGCACTTCCACACACGATGAGCATAATCTCCGGCTGCCAATTCGCCCAACTGTTCCAAAAATGCCCCAGCGCATTCACAAAACCGGCTTTAGGTGTGTCGAAGCATGGCAATTCGTCAATAAAAATCAAGCAGCGCTCTCCCTTCACCATTTTCTGCGACAGCAATTCACGCAGCGCAAAGAAGGCATCGAGCCATGTGACGGCTTTTTTGCCGCGATATCCACACGCTTTCATCGCTGTGTGAAATGCTGTGAGCTGATCAGCCTTAGCCCCTTCCATAATGCCGGTCATATCAAATGTAAGCCGGTTTTCAAACAATTGACGCACCAAAAAAGTTTTGCCAACCCTACGCCTGCCGTAGAGAGCTACAAATTCAGCCTTACCGGAGTGGTAATACTGCTTTAGAGCTTGAATTTCTTTTGTTCTACCAATAATTGCGCTTTCCATATCGTGTGGATGTATGATGATTTTACACTGCAAATATAATGCATTTTTCCGAAAAAAGTGGCGATAGTGTGCGAAATCGATAAAAAATCACACCGTTTTCGCACACTATCAGGGTTTTTTTTTAGAAAATAACGACAAATAATCTACAGAATGAACGAAAACAAGCAGATATTACACAGGGATTAACTTGGGAACAAGTTGGGACGAAGTTGGGACGAAGTTGGGACGAAGTTGCAAAATTATTTGTAGTTCTTCAAATGCCAAAATCTATGTCCGAACTCAAAGAATTATATAGGTGGTCGAATACAACGAAGTTTAAAGCCAAATATATAAATCCTTTGAAAGAAAAGAAACAAAAAAAACGCTTGTTTGCATCACTCAAACTCCCAATTCTATCAAAATGATTGGATATAATGCGTTTGTCGGCTGCCAAAATTCAGTGCTTTTTGCCATATGCTTTTAGTGGGCTTCGAGCCAGTTGGGGGCGGCGGCGTGTGAGGCGGAGAGGCGCACGTTGCCACTGTAGGCGTTTTGCATTTCTTCCACCACGATTTGCTGCACCTTTTCGAGTTCTGCGGGGATGACATCGAAATTCAATTCGTCGTGCACTTGCAGAATCATTTTCGAGCGTATGCCTTCTTGCTCAAATCGGCGGTCGATGGCAATCATGGCAATCTTCATAATGTCGGCTGCGGTGCCTTGAATGGGTGCGTTCACGGCGTTGCGTTCGCTAAATTGGCGCACCACGGCGTTGCGCGAATTAATGTCGGGCAACATGCGTCGGCGGCCGAATTTGGTGGTCACGTAGCCCTGCTCTTTGGCGAGCGCCACATTTCGCTCTATGTAGGTGTGGATGCCGGGGAAGGTGTGGAAATAGTCGGCGATGAGCTGCCGTGCTTCGGCGCGAGGAATGTTGAGGCGCTCCGAGAGGCCGAACGATGAGATGCCGTAGAGGATGCCGAAGTTGGCTGTTTTGGCTTTTCGGCGCTCATCGGGGGAAACTTCTTCGAGGGGTTTGTGGTAAATTTTTGCTGCGGTGATGGCGTGAATGTCGTCGCCGTGTTCAAAGGCGTGCAGCATAATCTCGTCGCCACTGAAATCAGCCACCAATCGCAATTCAATCTGCGAGTAGTCGGCGCTGAAAAACACGTTACCGTCGGCGGGAATGAAGGCTTTGCGAATTTCGCGTCCCATATCGTCGCGCACCGGAATGTTTTGCAAATTAGGATTGGTCGACGATAGGCGCCCGGTGGCGGTCACGGTTTGGTTGAAAGTGGTGTGGATGCGATGGGTGGTGGGATTGATGAGCAATGGCAGAGCTTTCACGTAGGTGGAAAGCAATTTGCGAATGCCGCGCAATTCCAGTATCAAATCCACGAGCGGATGCTTGCTACGGAGTTTGGCGAGCACTTCTTCGGAGGTGGAATATTGTCCGGTTTTGGTTTTTTTGGCTTTTGGATCGAGTTGCAAATGTTCGAAGAGCACTTCGCCCACTTGCGCCGGCGACGCCGTGTTGAACGTCATTCCGGCTGCATCGTAGCACTGCCGCTCCAGTTGGTTCATTTTGCAGGTGAGCAATTCGGCGTAGTCGTTGAGTGCTTTCACATCGATGCGTGCGCCGGCAATTTCCATCTTTGCCAACACCTTCACCAAGGGCATCTCTATCTGTTGAAGCAGATGTGTCATCCCGTTTTCCTCAATCATTCGCTTTTCCACATCGGGTAGCGCCAGCACCATATCAGCCACTTCGCAAGCCGGGTTCACGAGATTTTCGGGTGCCACCTCATAGATTTTCTTTTGTCCGCGTCCCTTGGGTCCAAGATACGTTTCCGGGTCAATCATCTCATAGTTGAGCAATTGCTGTGCTATGCCTTCAATGCCGTGAGAGCGTTCGGGCTGGAGCAAATAGTGCGCCACCGAGGTATCGAAATAGGGGGCGGTGAACGCCACGCCGTGGCGGTGCAGCATCACCATTTGTCGCTTCACATCGTGGGCACAAATGGTGACGGCGCTTTCAAACAGCGGTTTCACACTATCTATCATCATGCCAAAGCCGTCCACGGGCAGATATGCACCTCTGTGGGCTTCAGGACAGATGGCAAAACCGAGGATTTTTGCTGTCATCGCCTCCTCACCGGCAGCCACTATGTGCACTGCCACACGCTCCTTCGAAAGCAACTGCTGCACGTAGGCAGCCGCCTCGTAGAAGTCGGCAATGAGCCGAAATTCGCTTTTTTCCGATTTGATATTGTGATAGGATAAATCTTGCAATTCTTCCGAATATTTGCCATCAAAAAGCACATCGAAGAGCGAGGCTTGCTTCCCGCTTTCCACCTTAGCCGAATAGGGGGATGTGGGCACATCGAGCCCCACATTTGCTTCTTGCTGGTCGATAATGCGCTTGGCGAGCGTACGGAATTCGAGTTCGTCGAACACCTTTTTGAGCGCCGCCAAATCGGCAGGCACACGCCTCAGCTGCTCCTCATTCCACTCTAAAGGCACATCGGTGACGATGGTGGCTAAATATTTCGACAGTCGGATTTGCTCATCATTCTCTTTCACCTTCAGCCGCAAAGAGCCGCGCAATTCATCGGTGTGGTCCAATAGATTTTCTACCGAGCCGAATTGCTGAATCAGGTTTTGCGCCCTGATAGCACCCACCGAGGGGCAACCCGGAATATTGTCGGAGCTATCGCCCATCAGTGCCAACAAATCAATCACTTGCCGGGGATGCGAAATGCCAAATTTTTCGTTCACCTCTTTCACGCCCAAAATTTCATTTTTACCGGGAATATACATTTTGGTGCAATCGTCCACCAATTGCCCCAAATCCTTGTCGGCAGTCACCATATAGGTTTCAAAGCCATGGCTGCAAGCCATTTTGGCAAGCGAGCCAATCACATCGTCGGCCTCATAGCCCGGTTTGGAAAATGTGGGAATGTGATACGCCTCCAAAATGCGCTGTATGTAGGGCACCGCCACAAGGATGCCCTCCGGCGTTTGCTCACGATTGGCTTTATAGGGGTGGTAATGCTCATGGCGGAAAGTACCGCCGCCCACGTCGAAGCACACTGCTATGTGGGTGGGATGCTCGCGCTTGAGCAAATCTTGCAGCATATTCACGAAACCGAACACCGCCGAAGTGTCCTTACCCGTGCGGGTGACGCGCGGATTGCGAAGCAGGCCATAATAAGCCTTAAATATCATAGCGTAGGCATCAAGAAGGAAAAGTCGTTTTTTGGATTCCATAAGCATTTGGAGGGTGTTAAAAAAAATAGTGTAACATAGGCAGTTGGCCGCCATGTTGCTCCCACGCACGAGCAAGAGAGCATATAAAATTACACCTTTTCCCCCAATTTACCAAATAGAAAATGCAAAAAAGCATCAAAGCACAAGCATCGGTTGCCAAACTTAAATAAAAGAGATGAATGATAAATGCGCAGGAAAAATGGGGCTGGAGTTTGAATAATTAAAAGAAAAGTAGTAACTTTGCCGTGCTTTTCAGCACGGTCGTTGCTGCAAATAGCGGTCCCTTAGCTCAGTTGGTTAGAGCACCTGACTCATAATCAGGGAGTCGCCGGTTCAAGCCCGTCAGGGACCACCATAGCGTGAGGCTTTTTTGTGATGGCCTTGCGCTTATTTTTTTGGCTGGTTTGACGCTCAGTAGAAAAATAGTGGGTGAATTGATCAAACTTCTCCAAAATTCAAAGTAGGTAAAGGGTGCGAAGGATTAGCATCCCGTAGGGATGCGATGTGTGAAGGCCGGTATGAGATGAACAGGGAGCGCAGCGGAGTGGTCATCGAAATGCCGGTAACCGATGCCACCCCATCGTACGCATGCCGTAGGTATGCAACTCCATCAACGGAGGTGTGCACGGCTTTCAAGTAATTCATAACCAGAGCATAACCACCCGCAGCCCCCTTTGCTTTCACGATTCCTCAGGGTATCATGTGAGGGGCGCAATATTTTTCGTCCGCTCCTCAATGGGTTACAACTATTGGGCGGGCGCAAAGTATTGCGCCCCTACAAGCAATTGTGTATGTTATTGTGTACCATTTGTTTTGTATCCATTACATGCCAAAGGTATGTGCCCGGTGGGTGGCATGATCGGTGGATTTAGTATGGTTGCCCCCGGTGTTATTCTACTGAGTCCTATTTCCAATCTTCCTTTTGATTTTTGTAACCTTTATACACCACCAGCGCGTTTGCTACCACGATGCATGCCATGGCTATGGGGAGCGGGTGGTGGTTGGGAGCAGGGGTTCCGAACATTGAGATGCAAAGGAGCACCACGCCGGCTATGAGCAGCACGGCAATTGTAATTGCTAAAAAAAGGTCTTTTTTCTTCATTGTTTTTTATTGATTTGACGCCTCTTTTAGCGGATTTACTTCATGCAGAGGGGTAAAAAGTTTTGGTGGTTTCAAGTATTTAGTGTAATTTTAAGTCGTTATTCCTACAGAGCATTATTTATTCATCTTCTAATACATTAATTTAATATGATCAAATTTTTTAAAATTGGCTTTGCTTTGCTGGCAGTGTGCGGCTCGCTGATGGCACACGCCGGTGAGCGCTGGAGCGAACAAAAAGCTAATGATTGGTATGCGGCACTGCCGTGGATGTCGGGCTGCAACTATAATCCGGCATGCGCCATCAATCAAATAGAAATGTGGCATGCCCAAACCTTCAATCCGGCTCAAATTGATAAGGAGCTGCAATGGGCTGAAGAGTTGGGTTTCAACACCATGCGCGTGTTTTTGAGCAGTGTGGTATGGAAAAACGACCCCATCGGCATGAAGCAGCGCATCGATGCTTTCCTCTCCATTTGTGAGCGCCATGGCATACGGCCTATGCTGGTGTTTTTCGACGATTGCTGGAACGAAGAATCCGCCTACGGACTTCAACCACTGCCCAAACCGGGCGTGCACAATTCGGGGTGGGTGAAAGACCCCTCACTAAGTCTGCGCACCGAGCCAGAATCGCTCTATCCGATGCTTAAAGCCTACGTGCAAGATGTGATGACCCACTTTGCCAAGGATAAGCGCGTGCTACTTTGGGACCTCTACAATGAGCCGGGCAACATTCCCGCCAACATACAACCACAATCGATGGCGCTGCTGAAGCAGGTGTTTGCTTGGGCACGCGAAGTGGAGGTTTCGCAACCCGTCACTTCGGGCGTGTGGAGCAAAAATCTGAAGGAATTTAATGATTTTCAGGTGGCGAACTCCGACGTGATTTCTTTTCACTGCTACAAAAATGCCACCCTCACACAGGAATGCATCGACTCGCTGCGCATCCACAATCGTCCACTCATTTGCACCGAATATATGGCACGCAAACATGGTAGCACGTTCCAAACCATTATGCCGCTTTTTAAAAAGGAGAAAGTGATGGCGATAAACTGGGGATTTGTGGCAGGAAAATCGAATACCATTTTTGCTTGGGACGAAAAAATGCCCGACAAAAAAGAACCGCCAATGTGGTTCCACGACATTCTCCGCCAAGACGCCTCACCTTTCGATCCAGAGGAAGTGAGCACCATCAAGCGCCTCAATGGCAAATAGTGGATTCAAAGCAAAACGCATGATTTCGCACTTGTGTAAGAGTGTGGAAAAGTGTTGAAAAAGGTTAAATTCGGAATAAAAAGGGTAAAAAATGTATATTTACCCGTAAAATTAAGGTTTATTACAATTTATTTACAGTATTTTGATTTTGATTCCAAAAATTCGTATTAACTTTGGGGCGTGATTTAAAAGATATTGATAAATACCCTTCAATACAATACTATTAAATAACTTTCAATACTATTGACATCTTTTGTGACTCATATTGCTTGCAATATGATCACAGCAAGAAAGGCTAACAAAAATTATATACTTGAATTTTGGTTATGATAGAGGTGTGCTTTTGTGAAAAAGTGCACTTTTATTTTTTTAATGAGTCAACAAGTCAACGAAGCCTACCCCCGGGTCAGTAGAAAAAGTGTGGGGGCAACCACACTAAAGCCGGCGAAAACGCCCACCGCCATCGGAGATGGCGTATTGTGGTTAACTCCATGCAAGCGGAGGCGCAGCCGGAGCGCAGCTTGGAGATAGCAAACCGGATGGTATGAGTCTCGGAGGGTCGGTTGTGGCAAGTCATCATCAAGCTGTATCAAATGCTAATGCGTAGCTATCCGGATGATGGCCGGGATGTGTGTAGGCCGGTATGAGATGAACTCGGAGCGCAGCGGAGGGTTCATCGAAATGCCGATAACCGATGCCGCCCGGAGGCACGCATGCC
>JBJECV010000050.1:0-13282 GCA_051871435.1 Sodaliphilus sp.
TAAAATACTAAAAAAATTTGAATTACAAGGCATTTTTTAAATGAAAGAGCCGTGGATTACACGTATTTTCTATTGATTCCTTTTTTGGTGCAATTCAAGAAATATCACTACCTTTGCACAAACTAATTCAATTCTATCGATGATGAAACGTGTGATGTTACTTTTGGTGGCTTTGCTGCCGATTTGCGCTTGGGCGCAATCGCAAAAAATAGCCGTGGTGGATGTTGTGAGTATCTATAATGCATGCCCTGAAAAAGATTCTGCCGAACATGTGCTTGCTAATCTTAGTGCGCAATACCAAAAAGAATACAAACTTATGCAAGATGATTTCGGGAAGAAATATGCCGAATTTCAGCGCATTGCCAACGACCCTTCTGTGGCGCCCACCATCAAGGAGCGTCGTATCCAAGAAATTCAAGACGAGGACGAGAAGGTGAAGCAATTTGTGAAAACGGTGGACAAAGAACTTGCTCAAAAGAAAGCCGAGCTCAAAAAGCCCATTCTTGCCAAAATTCACCAAGCCATTAAAGCGGTGGGTGAAGAGGTTGGTTACACCTACATTTTCGATGTGTCGCAAACGCCCTTGCTCTATCAAGGTGCCGATGCTATCAATCTCACTCCTCTCATCAAAGAAAAATTAGGCCTCAAATAACATTCATTCCTAAACAAAAAAATCTCGCGAGGATAGCTCGCGAGATTTTTTTGTGTTGATAGAGTTATCTCAGTTGCCTTAGAGGCTTTCCTTCACTCTGACGTATTCCTTCTTTTTTCCTTCTTCTTCTTCGAGGATGATTTTATCGGGCTGAATATCCACAATGGTTGAGCTCCATTCGCGTGGGATATTTAAGCCATTTTCCAGGTTTTTGTTGATTTCTTTTTCCATAGCTGGCACAATGATGGCGCTGAGTTCATCATTTTTTTCAGCAAACAATTTCATGGGCGAAGTTTTCAGTTCTCCGATGTTTACCGAAAGCGTGCTATCGGTGGCGTGCCAAGAGAGGTCGCCGTTCATTGTGGTTCGGAATGAAAACGTGTTGCTATATTCTGCATTGTTGATATTGATTTTACCCATCACATCCACTTTCACCGAGCCTGCATTTTGTGCGTTCCAATCGAAAGTTCCTTCAATAATAATGTCGGTTATCACGCCGTCTTCATCAGTGCTAATCACCTCTTGTGTTTTGTATTTTCCCACAATTTTCTGTTCAGTGGGGTTGAGTGCAGCTTGCATCGATAGGGCGCCCACCAATGAGAGCACCAGTGCAAAAAGTTTAATTTTGTTCATCTTCATCAAATTTTAGATATGAGTAAATATTGTTTGATGTTGCAAAATTAAATCATTTGCCGTGGAAATTCAAATTTATTTCGTGCCAAATTCTCCCAAATTTCCAAACGCCAATCCGCCAAATTCGGGGTAAAATAAATGAAAACCAAAACGAAAACGAAAACCTTCTCCCTTTGTGAACACTTGGAACGCGTGAAACACCTGAAACACTTGGAACACTTGAAACACCTGAAACACTTGGAACACTTGAAACACCTGAAACACTTGGAACACTTGAAACACTTGGAACACTTGAAACACCTGAAACACCTTTGTCACTCGTTGGCTTTTTGGATTCAAAATTTCAATGAACTTGGTGACAAAGATAGGGTGGGTGGTAGGGTGGTGTCAAGCCCAAAACGACACGATGAGCAATTTGTGGATTAGTAGAAAAAATTGGGGGTTGGGCTTTCGCACCCTCAAAAATAAAAAAGGCCCTTATTCTCACGAACCGGGGACTTTTGAATTTTATGAATAGAATTTGTATAGAAAAGTGCAATAGTAAAAATAATTTTTGGGCATATTTTGAATTGCGTTGCAAATTTAATCACTCTTTTTCATTTTGGCAACAGTTAAAGTGTTATAGTTTTCTAAAAAGGAGATTTTTCCCATTTTTTTGCGGAAATGTACGTGTTGTGAAATGAAATCACTATCTTTGTGGTGCTGAACGAAGTTTGTGGCACGATTTTTGCTACATAATAGCCGTAATTGATGATACGCAATTTTCTGACATACGTTTTCCTTGCGCTCGCCATGGTGATGAGTGCCGCCGAGATGCCCGATTCCACCATCAGGGTGAGTTTGGTTACGCTCTATCCCGGCAGCGAGGTGTATGAGGTGTACGGCCACACCGAATTGCGTGTGCAAGACGAATACGCCGACTTATTCTACAACTACGGATTATTTGATTTCAATTCGCCCGGCTTCGTGTATCGCTTTGTGAAAGGCGAAACCGACTATCTGTGTGGCGCAGTGCCCGCCGCGTATGCCACCCGAGGCTATGCCGGGCGCCGCATCGTGGAACAAGTGCTCAATTTGAGTCCTGCTCAAGCGCGCAAAGTGCGCGATTTGCTTGCCATGAACGCATTGCCCGAGAATGCCACCTATCGCTACAAATTTGTGAGCGACAATTGCGCCACTCGTCCGCGCGACATCATAGAGCGCGTGTTGGGCGATTCGCTCAATTATCACCCCGAAAAGCCCTCCACCGTGTCGTTTCGCGAAATGATGCACCGCTACAATGCCAATTATGCTTGGAATCAATTCGGCATCGACTTGGCATTAGGCGCCGACCTCGATACCACCATCACCTATCGCCAACAAATGTTTGCGCCGCTTGTGCTGATGGATGCTTTCAACCGCGCCACGGTTACCACAGCTGCCGGCACCGAGCAGCCGCTCGTGGCATCCACCATTATCCTGTCAGATTACCCGGCAGATGCCGCGCTGATGCCACCCACACCATGGTACTGCTCGCCACTTTTTGCGGCAGTAATACTACTGCTACTGGCGGTGGCAATTGCGGTGCGCGATGTGCGAAAACGCCAAAACAATCGCCTTTTTCACACCCTACTCTATGGCGTGTATGCCCTGATGGGCGCCGTGATTTTCTACCTCGTGTTCGTTTCCACTCACGAGTTCACTTCGCCCAACTACCATGCCCTTTGGCTCCATCCATTCTATGTGGTGCTCGCCCTATTGCCGTGGGTGCGCAAAGCCAGGAAATTGCTTTTCGGCTTCTATCTGGCGAATGTGGCATGGACGGTAGTGGTGCTCGTGCAGTTTGCCTCCGGCTTTATTCCGCAAGAAATTTCACTTACTCACTACTTGCTGATGCTCGCGCCCATCGTGCCATCGGTAAGTTATATTCTCGTTAATCGCTTATGCAATCGCGCAAAGGTCAAATAAATCGCTTGCTCACATCCATAATGGCTTCCATGGTGGTGCTATCTGCCATGGCAAGTGTGGAACTATCGGTACCCCAGCCCGAGGTGGAGCAAATTGTGAACCAATTGCGCACCGATTGCACCCTTCTGCTCTCGCACCGCGAAGGGCAAGAAGCGCTGGGCAGAATGTTGCGTCATCCCAAGGGTAGGGCATTGGCGCAAGCCATTAAAAAACTCAAACACATAGGAGTGCAGCTTCACGGCGCTCATTTCGCGGCGGCATACTTGTCCCAAAATAGCTCCGTAGCGCCCTCCGCATCCATTTCGTTTATCTCCATCACCATCCCGCCGGCCTTGCTCATTCCTGAACTTAGAGCCGGGCTCCATGTGCGTTCGCCGGGGTGGGCGAAGGCATAGAAAAGAGGCGGAAAGCATCGCTTTTTTGCACTTGTGCACGCTTCTATCGGCGCTTTCGCCGTAAATATCAACTATTTTTATTATCTTTGTACCTCATTATGTGGTGCTTCGGCGCTGTGCCCCGGATGAAGGGCGCCGCATCGACTATAACAGAAACAAAAAAAACTACAACTTATATATGGCTTTAAACGACTTTTTAAAATCACTGTTCGGTAGCAAAAGCGACCGCGACTTAAAAAAATTGCGCCCTATACTTCAGAAAATCAAGGACGTGTATCCATCTATCGAGGCGCTCTCCAACGATGAATTGCGCGCACGCGTAACCGCTATCCGCCAAGATATTCAGCAATCGGTGCAACCCCTGCGCGATGAAATTGCAGAAATCAAAGTAAAGGTAGAACTCCTCGACTTTGAAGAACGCGAACCGCTATGGGCGAAGGTTGACAAACTCGAAAAAGAAGTGCTCGAACGCATCAAAGAAAAACTCGACGAAGCCCTTCCCGAAGTGTTCGCTATCGTGAAAGATACGGCACGGCGTTTCGCACAAAACGAAACCATTGAGGTGACAGCCACCGATTTCGACCGACAACTCGCAGCCGACGGACACGACTTCCTTACCGTGGACGGCGATGTGGCCACCTACTACAATCACTGGGTGGCAGGCGGCAACGAAGTGACGTGGGATATGATTCACTACGATGTGCAGCTCATTGGCGGTATCGTGCTCCACCAAGGCAAAATCGCCGAAATGGCTACCGGTGAAGGTAAAACCCTCGTGGGTACGCTCCCCGTGTTTTTGAATGCGCTCAGTGGCAACGGCGTGCACATGGTGACCGTGAACGACTACCTCGCCAAGCGCGACTCCGAGTGGATGGGTCCGCTCTACATGTTCCACGGCATCAGCGTGGCTTGTATCGACAAAACGCAACCCAATTCCAAGGAACGCCGCGCCGCTTATAACTGCGACATCACCTTCGGTACGAACAGCGAATTCGGTTTCGACTACCTTCGCGACAATATGTGTATGACGCCCGAAGAAATGGTGCAGCGCCCCCACAACTTCGCCATCGTGGATGAGGTGGACTCGGTGCTCATCGACGATGCCCGCACCCCGCTCATCATTTCCGGTTCGGTGCCCAAGGGCGAAGACCAAATGTTCAATGAATTTAAGCCCAATGTGGAGCGTGTGTACGATGCACAGCGCCGCCTCGTGACCCAACTTCTTTCCGATGCCAAGCGCATGATGGGCAGCGACGATGACAAAACCTTTGAAGAAGGTGTGCTCCGCCTCTATCGCGCCCACAAGGGTTTGCCGAAATACAAGCCACTCATTAAGTACCTCTCCGAAGAGGGCGTGAAGCAGGCAATGATGAAAATCGAGGCGAAGTATATGCAAGACAATAGCCGCGATATGCACATCGTGACCGACCCGCTCTACTTTATTATCGAAGAACAAAACAACACGGTGGAACTCACCGACAAGGGTATCGACGTGCTCACCCGTGGCACCGAAGACCCGCAATTCTTCGTGCTCCCCGACATTGCAAGCCAACTTTCTGCCGTGACCAACGAACCGCTCACCGACGAAGAAAAGGTGGCAAAGCGCGACCAATTACTCCAAGAATATTCGCTCAAAGCCGAACGCGTGCACACCGTAACGCAATTGCTGAAGGCGTACACGCTCTTTAACCGCGACGATGAATACATCGTGGACGAAACCGGCAAGGTGAAAATCGTGGACGAGCAAACCGGCCGTATCATGGAGGGACGCCGTTATAGCGACGGTCTGCACCAGGCTATCGAGGCGAAAGAAGGTGTGAATGTGGAAGCTGCCACACAAACCTTTGCCACCATCACCCTGCAAAACTATTTCCGTATGTATTACAAACTCGCCGGTATGACCGGTACGGCGGAAACCGAAGCAGGCGAATTTTGGGAAATCTACAAACTCGATGTGGTGACCATCCCCACCAACAAACCCGTGCAGCGCGACGATATGCCCGACCGTGTGTACAAAACACAGAAGGAAAAATTCAACGCCGTGATCGATGAAATCGAAAAAATGCGTAATTCCGGCCGACCCACGCTGGTGGGTACCACCTCGGTGGAAATTTCGGAAATGCTGAGTCGTATGCTCCGATTGCGTCATATCCCGCACCAAGTGCTGAATGCTAAGCTCCACCAGCAAGAAGCCGACATCGTGGCACAAGCCGGTCAGTCGGTGGATGGCAAGGGTGTGGTGACCATCGCCACCAATATGGCAGGTCGTGGTACCGACATCAAGCTCTCTAAAGAGGTGAGAGAAGCCGGTGGTTTGGCTATCATCGGCACCGAGCGCCACGAATCGCGCCGCGTGGACCGTCAGCTCCGTGGTCGTGCCGGACGTCAAGGCGACCCGGGTAGTTCAGTGTTCTTCGTTTCGTTTGAAGACAAGGTGATGCGCCTCTTTGCCAGCGAAAAAATCGTGAAATTGCTCGACCGTCTCGGCCTTGAAGATGGCGAAGCCATTGAATCGCCGATGGTGACCCGCAGTATTGAAAATGCACAAAAGCGCGTGGAAGAGAACAATTTCGGTATTCGTAAGCACACGCTCGAATACGACGATGTGATGAACGCTCAGCGTAAGGTGATTTACACCAACCGCCACCACGCACTGCTCGGCGAGCGCATCGGTTTGGATATCATCAACACCATCTACGACACTGTGGAAGATTCGGTGAAGAAGTTCAACGTGTATGAATACCTCGATTTCAAGATGCATGTGCTCACCACATTTGCCATCGAACCGCCCTACGACGAGGAAGAATATCGCCGTATGGACGAAAAAGAAAAAATCGATAAGCTCTACAATGTGGTGTACGAAGCGTTCAACCGCAAGATGGAACGTCTGCGCGAGGTAGCCAATCCGGTGATTGCGCATATCGCAGAAGAACAGCTCCATAATGGCGCGCCTGAAGTGAGCGGACAAATTCGCGTGCCTATCCACGACGGACGCCGCATGTTTGGCATCGTGGTCGACATTAAGGAGGCTTACGAATCGGGTTGCAAAAACTTGGTGAAGGCTTGGCAAAAAGCCGTGCTCTTGCTCTCCATCGATGAAAACTGGAAAGAGCACCTGCGCGAACTCGACCAATTGCGTCAGTCGGTGCAAAATGCAAGCTACGAACAGAAAGACCCGTTGGTGATTTATAAGGTGGAATCGTTTAAACTCTTTGAAGCGATGCTCGCCACACTCAATAGCAAGGTGGTGGCTACCTTGTTCCGCGGACAAATCCCCGAACAAGCCTCCGACCCCGAAAGCGTGCGTCGCGAAGGTGAACGTGCTCCCATTCGTCAGCGTCAGCAAGCACGCCTTAGCGAAGGACGTGGCGACGATGCGCTTGTGGCTGCCGCCAAAGCCAATGCACAAGCATCGCGCGCTGCTTCACCACACCTGCAGCAACCCAATCAACCCATCAAGGTGGGACCAAAGGTGATGCCCAACGACCCATGCCCATGTGGCAGCGGCAAAAAATACAAAAAATGCCACGGCCGCTTGGTGTAATAGCTGATAGCCGTTAGCCGTTAGCTTTTAGCCGTTAGCCGTTAGCTTTTAGCCATCAGCCATTAGCCGTTAGCCGTTAGCCATTAGCTTTTAGCCGTTAGCCTTTAGCCTTTAGCTTTTAGCTTTTAGCTTTTAGCCCCTATAGCTCTAACGGCTAACGGCTAACGGCTGATGGCTGATGGCTAAAGGCTGATGGCTGATGGCTAAAGGCTAAAGGCTGCTGGCTAACGGCTAAAGGCTATCATTTTTTTGCGTAAATCGTGGGATTGCGCTAACTTTGTAGTCAAATTCCAATCCGGTTATCAATGCGCAACCACGTTATCTCCATTTGCAAAGGCATTGCCATCATTTTGATGGTGCTTGGACATACGGAAGGTCCCGACTTTCTGATGCACATCGTCTACCTGTTTCACATGCCCATTTTTTTTATCACTGCCGGCTACTTTTTTAGCCGCAAATATTTGGCAGACCCGTGGACGTTTGTGGTGAAGCGCTTTAAGGGCTTGTATGTGCCGATGGTGAAGTGGTCGCTTTTCTTTTTGCTCATCCACAACTTGATGTTCCGCATCGGAATCTTGAGCGAGCAGTACGGCAATTGGGAAAATGGCGTGACCCACCCCTACAATCTCCACACCTTCCTTCAGCGCGCTGTGAACATCGTTACCTCGATGTCGGGCTACGATGAATTTCTGGCGGGCGCATTTTGGTTTTTCCGTGCTTTGCTCATTTCAAGTATTCTGTTTTTGGCGCTCTACTATGTTCTCGATGGCAGATGTCGCCGATTGCGCGGCAATGGCATCGTGCTGTGCATTTGTGTGGCTGCGCTGGGGTTTGCCGCCCTGAAAATCGGCAACGGGCTCAAGGTGGTGAATGTGGTGCAAGGCGGCATACGCGAAACTTGGGGCGTGTTTTTCTTTGGCGTGGGCGTGCTCTATCGTGCCTACGAGCATCGCATCAAAGAGCATTGGGCGCTGGCGCTACTCTATGCGGGCATCCTTTGCTTGGGCACAGCCCTGGGCTGGCATGGCATGACACTCTCGCCGTGGCTACAAGATGTGGCAACTCTGCCACTCACCGGCATTGCCGGCTTCTTGATGGTGCACTACATTGCCAAGCACATCAACAGCCACGAAACCTTGCTCAAGCGAGCATTAGTGCATTGCGGCGAATATTCATTGTATATTTATGTGTTTCACATCATCTCCTTTAAGGTGGTGAGCGCCATCAAAATCGCTGTCTATTCCCTCGATTGGGGTCAAATGGGATGCCACATGGTGGTGCACCACAACAGCAAATCCGATTGTTTTTGGATTCTTTACACCCTCGCCGGCGTGGCTTTGCCCCTACTTTGGATGTGGGCATATAAAAAAATCACCCCCGCCATAAAATCCGCCATTCACCGCTCATAACGGCCTAACCGAGTGCGCAGAGCGGCTATCCTTGAGGAATGGAAAATTTGCCGGGGTGGAAAATTTGTGGTAACTTTACGGCACAACTCAACTATTTTTTTTCGATAATGAAACGCAATTATTTATTCTTATTGGCTGCGCTGTGCACCACTTTGGGTGCATGGGCATGGGGGCAAAAAGGACACGACGTGACGGCATATATTGCCGAGCAACATCTCACCCCGGAAGCAAAAGCAAAAGTGATAGCCGCCCTCGACGGCCATTCGTTAGTGTACTACGCCAATTGGCTCGATAATGCCAGCAACACGCCGGAGTATCGCTATACCAAAACGTGGCATTATAAGAATGTGGACGAAGGCGAAACCTACGAAAACGCACCACTTGCCAAGACGGGCGACGTGGTGGTGGCGCTGACAGAAATCATTAGCAAACTCAAAAACGGCAACCTTAGCCACGAGGATGAAAATGTGGCACTGCGCATGCTCATTCACCTGGTGGGCGATTTGCATCAGCCGATGCACATGGGGCACCGTAGCGACTTGGGCGGCAATAAGGTGAATATTGTGAGTTTTAATCGCAACACCAACCTCCACAGCTATTGGGACAGCGAACTGGTGGACTTTGTTCACAAATGGAGCTATAGCGAATGGCAATTCCAAATCGACCGTGCTCCGGCTGAAGAGGAAGCAAAAATTGCGAGCGGCGACATCCACAGTTGGGCAAAAGAATGTGTGAGCATTGCTGCCGGTATCTATGCCGATACGCCCGAAGGCACGCGCGTGTCGTACGACTACGGCGCAAAATATGCGCCCGTGGTAGAGCAGCAGTTGCTCAAAGGCGGTCTCCGCTTAGCCCACCTGCTCAACACCATCTACCAATAAGCTTGTTTGCAAGGGGCAAGTGCCAAAAATGTGGGATTTTACACATTTTTGGTACCTCATTTCGTGTAAATTTACACATTTTTGGCACTTGGTGTAGTTTTTGGGATGCGATGCGGTAGGCGTTTGGATTTGGTGGACCGGGAATTTTGTGGTAACTTTACAGCACTGCAATTAGGTGCAGCCATAAAATTAATTTCTACGAATCGATGAAACTCCTGCTCACGCTCCTGCTCAACAGTTTGCTCCTGCTCTACGTCCACTACGATTATATTTTGATGGGCGACGGGCAGCTCAAAGAGCGCATCTACATCCTTAGCAGCCTATTTAGCATAGGCTTCGATGCCTCGATTATCACGCTGATTGTGTACACCATCCGCAACAAGCACGTGAAGATGGCTGTGAGTGGTGTGTTTTGGTTGTGGTGCATGGTGAATGTGGTGTATCTGCGGCACTTCAACACCTATGTTGATATCACCTTGATAGGCGAATTGCGGAATTTCGACATCCTCGGCGAGAGCATTTTGGCGCTCGTGCATTGGCGCGACATCATTGTGTCGGTGCTGCTGCTCGGTGCTTTCTATGTGGTGATTTATCGATTAACCGACGAAAAAGAGTGGATAAAATGGTATTATATGTTCATCCCGATAGTGCTCTCGTTTTTCGGCATTTATTATGCCAATTCTCGCATTCAGCACACCACGGTGGGGAAGAGTTTGAGTTGGTGGAACGGGAATTTCGGTTCAAACACCTACGTCACTGCCTATCGATATGGATTTTTCCACTTTTTCTATAGCAGCCTCTACACCTTGAATATGCATCGCTCTGCCACTGAAGCAGATACGAAAGCTATCCAAGCACTTGAGCAGCAGAGGGCGAAGGAGGTATCGCATTATACCGGCAACGCGTCATTGCCCGACAATGTGATTTTCATACTGATGGAAAGTATCGTGTCGGATGCCGTGATGGCGGTGTGCAATGCCGACAGCGTGATGCCCAACCTGGCAAAATTGGCACGCGAGGCGCAGTATTGCAATATGAATATGACGTCGGAAACGGGCATTGGCTGGAGTAGCGACGGGCAGCTCATCTACATGAGCGGACTCCTTCAGCATAGCACCAAAAACACGGTGAATGCCTTCACCCACAATGCGCACCGCGGTTTGGGCAGCGTGTGTAAGCGTTTGGGTTATGCCACCGCTATGGTGATTCCCACGGGTAAACATGTGTGGCATCAGCAGGATATGTGTCGTGCTTATGGCATCGATTCGCTCTATAGCACCATCAAGCATGGCGAAGACTACGATGAATCGCTGGTGGACAGCACCATACAAGTGCTCAACACCTACAAAAATCGGCGTGCTTTTATCACCGTTCTCAATATCTCTACGCACACTCCTTGCAGCACGCATTTTTCAAAACGGATGCACGAATTTCACGACAAGAAGTTCGGCGAAGAGCAATTGCTCTTTTTTGAGCGTGCCAATTATTTCGACTTCCACCTCGGGCGCCTCATCGCCGCACTGCGAAAGAATGGACAATGGAATAATAGCCTGATTATCTTAGCGTCGGACCACCATGCCGACGGTTGGCTCGACCAAGCTCATGCCCGCATACCGCTCATTATCACCGGCGGCTTCCCCTTGCCGATGCGAAGCCACGACACCGCGAAGATATTCCAAACCGACGTGTATCCCACCATTTTGGGACTGCTGCGAGTGAAGCAAAATTGGCGAGGCGTGGGCAAGGACCTTTTCACTCCTCAATCACAGCGCCTTTCCCCTCAGGAGAAGCAACGCATTTCCGACATCATCCTCGAAACAGACTGGTTTGGAGCTAATTCATAATGCTTAATTAATTCATAATTCTTAATTAATGCATAATTCATAATGCACAATGCTTAATTAATGCATAATTCTTAATTCATAATTTGGTAGCCTCTATCTAATCTCTAATTTCTAATTTCTAACTTCTAATTTCTAATCCTAAATATATGTCAATAAAACTAAAAAAGTGTTTATGCTATTTCACGGTCAATAAAAAATACTTAAATTTGTGATGCTAAACTAAATTGACTTTTAATAAAGAGTAATATCACTTAATAGTTATGTTGACCCAGGTTTATAATGGTCACATCCTCACCCCTCAAGGATGGCTAAATGGCGGCTCGATTTTGATGCAAGATGGCCGCATTTTAGAAGTTTGCAATCACAGCAACATAAATTCCAATGCCGATTTGGCTATTGATGCCAAAGGAATGCATGTGGTGCCCGGTGGCATTGAGATGCACTGCCATGGCGGCGGAGGACGCGACTTTCAAGAGGGCTCGGAAGATGCGTTTCTCGTAGCGTCGAAGGCTCACATGAAATATGGCGCCACAGCCATTTATCCCACGCTTTCGTCGTCCACACTCCCGATGATGGAGGAAGCGTGCCGCACTTGTGAAAAACTGATGGCCGAACCCAATAGTCCAATTATGGGCTTGCACCTCGAAGGTCCGTATTTCAATATCAAAAAGGCGGGTGCGCAAATGCCCGAAATCATCCGCGACCCCAACCCCGACGAATATCACCACATTGTGGAAGATTTCCACTGTATGGCTCGCTGGGATGTGGCGCCCGAATTGCCCGGTGCCATTGAAATGGGTAAGTATTTGGTGGAAAAAGGTATATTGGCGGCTATCGGACACACCGTAGCCGGCTACCCGGAGGTGAAAGCGGCTTACGACGCCGGCTACAGCCATGCCACCCACTTCTACAATGCTATGACCAATGTGCACAATTCGCGCGAATTTAAGCATGCCGGCACTGTGGAAAGCGTGTATTTGATGGATAATATGACCGTGGAATGTGTGGCCGACGGCATCCACGTGCCGCCCCCCATTCTGCAATTGGTGTACCGCATCAAAGGTTTGGAACGCATGGCGCTCACCACCGACGCCCTTGCCGTGTCGTGCAGCAATAGTACCAAGGCGTTCGACCCGCGCGTGATTATTGAAGACGGGGTGTGCAAATTGAGCGACCGCACCGCTCTTGCCGGCAGTATTGCCACCATGGACCGCCTGATTCGCACCGCGGTGCAGTTGGCTGAAATTCCGTTGCCCGATGCTTGCCGTATGGTGAGCGAAACGCCCGCCCGCATTATGGGCATCTACCACCGCAAAGGTTCGCTCCAAAGGGGCAAAGATGCCGATGTGCTCATCCTTGATGCCGACCTCAAGCTCCGCGCCGTGTTCGCCATGGGCGAATTGGTGGACGGCACCAACAAAATGGACGAAAACGCCTAAAACTCATTTTTCAGACATACGAATCAATAGCATCATCGCTTCCTGATGATGCTATTTTTCCTTTTTTATCGCCATAAATGCCGCTCCAAATTTTTTTACAATTTATTTACATCGAAATAGAACAGATTCCCTTTTTTTGTATTAAATTTGCATCATCAAAATTCATAAATTTATTATTAACAACCAATTTGAAAACTTATGAAAAAAATTTCTCTTTTACTTTCATTGCTGCTAGTGGCCTTCATCGGCAATGCAGCAACCGTGACCGACGCTCTCACAGCTGAGGGATTTGGTGATTATACGGGCACATCCTATTCAAAGTTGCCCGAGGTTTCTTTCACCTCTGGAGCTGTGTATACCGGTGTGGGTATCACCACTGCAGCTAATGGTATTCAAATCACCAGCGGTAGCAAAACCCCCGGTTATGTAGGTCTCTTTACTAACGTATCCGGTGGTACACTTAAAAATGTAACTGTGTCATTCAGTAACTATTCAGCTATGCAATAATATGGGCGCACTGATTGTGGGGATGCTGTTT
>JBJECV010000051.1:0-2858 GCA_051871435.1 Sodaliphilus sp.
AAATTCCGCCCAAAATCTTCTCAAAAAATTTCCTTAGGGTGAAAGTTGGGCTAACAATTTGTAAGAAACAGAAGTTTTCATCTTTGATAATGGTTTAAAATGAGTAAGTAATAATATTCATTGGAAGTTAAGAAGTTAAGACGATAGTCTTGTAGCTTCTGCAGGCATAAAGAGGTTTGTCACAACCGACCATCTCCGATGCTCATATCGTTTGCTTCGGCAATCTCCAAGCTGCGCTCCGGCTGCGCCTCCGCTTGCATGGAGTTAACCACAATACGCCATCTCCGATGGCAGATAGCTTTTAGCCGGAAGCTATTAGCCGTTAGCCGTTAGCCGTTAGCCATTAGCCTTTAGCCATTAGCTATTAGCCGTTAGCCATTAGCCATTAGCCTTTAGCTGTTTAGTGGTTGGAAGTAAATAGACATTCGTCTTAACTTCTTTAACTTCTTAACTCCTGAAAAAGAACTTCTTAACTTCTAAGAAAGAACTTCTGTGAAATCTCCTTCTCAAGCTAAAGGTTTTCAAGGATGCGCTTGAGCACCACTTGGCACGAAATTTCGCGGTTAGCGGCTTCGGGAATCACGATAGAGCGCTCGCTTTCAATCACATCGTCGCTCACAATCATGTTGCGGCGCACTGGCAAGCAGTGCATAAATCGGCCATTGCGAGTGAGCGCCATTTTTTCGGCAGTGATGGTCCAGCTCATGTCTTTGCTCAAGATTTTGCCATAGTTAGGGTCAAGGAAGCAACTCCAGTTTTTGGCATACACAAAGTCGGCATCGCGCAAGGCTTCGTCTTGATCGTAGGTGATGGAGGCGCCATTGGTGAATTGCTCGTCGAGGTCGTAGCCTTCGGGGTGGGCAATCACAAACTCGTAGTCGGTGGCGGTCATCCATTCGGCAAACGAATTAGGCACGGCTTGCGGCAGCGCCTTTGGGTGAGGAGCCCAAGTGAGCACCACCTTCGGTCGCTTCACTTCTTTGAATTCCTCAATGGTGATGAGGTCGGCAAAGGCTTGCAGCGGGTGCACCGTGGCGGTTTCCATCGCAAACACCGGGCGGCCGGAATATTGCACAAACTGGTTGAAGATGCGCTCTTCGTAGTCGTCGCGCTTATTTTGGAATTGGGCAAACGAGCGCACGCCAATCACGTCGCAGTAGCTACCCATCACCGGAATGGCTTCCAACAGGTGCTCGCTCTTGTCGCCGTCCATCACCACGCCGCGCTCCGTTTCCAATTTCCAAGCGCCTTGGTTCACGTCGAGCACTATCACATTCATTCCCAAATTCATAGCAGCCTTTTGCGTGCTTAGCCGGGTGCGCAAACTCGAATTGAAAAACACCATTAGCAGCGTTTTGTTTTCGCCCAAATTTTTATAGGCAAATCTATTTTGCTTCACTTCGAGGGCTTCTGCCACAGCTGCGCGCAAATCGCCAATATCGCTCACATGCTGAAATACTTTCATAATGTCGGAATAAGTAAAAAATTAAGTTTTCAAACCGCAAATTTACAGAAAACAAATCAGAAAATCAGCCTTTTTTCGCCAAAAAAACACACACCCGGCACGGCTATTTCATTTAAGGATGCGCACACTGAATACATTTGCTTTCCTTTGTGCATGAAACGGAGAAAAAAGTAGTTAAGTTTTAGCTATAGTGGCAAATGAAAATTATGAATTGTGCATTATGCATTATGAATTATTTAAGTGGCATGAAACGGAGAAAAAAAGTCGGCGGCGCCGAAAAAAAACACGCCTGGTGATTTTTTGAGTCAGCGAGTCAACAAGGAAAGCCTACCCCCGGCCCCTCCCTGAAGGGAAGGGAGACGTGTTCCAACGTCCCCAAATTCCATCCACCGGTACATGCCTTTGGCATGTAATGGGTGCGAATCCAGTGAATAACAGTTGTTTATCCTTATGGGCTAATACATTCTGCCAAATTGTTTTCGCGCCGTCCCTACCGGTGGGTGGCATTTTTTGGGGGGCATATTGTTGTGCCACCCCGGTGGGTGCCGCACCTGCGGGTGTGGCGGTGGGGATTAGAGGTCGTAGGCGGTGAGGTCGGCGTAGGCTTTTTGGTAGTCGCGCTCGGCTTCGAGGGCTTTGTCGATCGACTCGTAGTAGAAGCTGTGTTGGGCAATGTATTCCAATTGGGTGATGGTGCCTGATTGGAGCGCTTTTTCCAAAAGTTCGCAGTTGTGTGCGTCGAGCAGGGTTTGCCGATAGGCGAGTGCCGTTTTTTGCAGTCCAGCCACTTGGGTGTAGAGCGCTTTGAGTTGGCCATAGAATTGGTGAGCCGCGTCGGCTTTTTTTGCTTCCGCCGCCGAGATGGCAGCTTTGGCTTGCTTCACTTTATTGCGGTTGCTCCACAGCGGAATCGACACGCCGAGCGAAATGCCCCGCAAATGCTCACCCGGCGTGTGTTCGCTCATATATCCCACGGAAATGGAAGGCAAATTCAGCGCCTTATTCAGCGTCAATTGTTTTTTGGAGAGTTCCACTTCGCTTTTCACGTAGCCCAAAGCCGGGTTTTTGTGTTCGGCAGAGGCAAACCATTCATCAAAATTGGGCGGCAGCATCACCGGCTCAAATTCGTCGGCAGTGATGGAGATGGCGTTGCCGCCATTGAGGCGCGCCAATTGTGCCATCACGCCATCGCGCTCCACTTGCATTTGCTGAATGTCGGCGTCTAATTTCACCTTGGCGAGCACGGCATTATTGTAGTCGATAATGTTACATTCGCCCCCATCAAGCATCTTTTTTTGATTGGCAAGAAATTCTGCGGCATGGTGTTGGCGAATCTCTAACTGCTTCAGCACGGCATTGCAATAGATGGCGTCGAGCACATATTTTTTTGCTT